>DATMBY010000196.1:0-15877 GCA_035558995.1 Solirubrobacterales bacterium | reverse complement strand
GGCGGGCGTTTGAAAGCCAGGGCCAAGCCGGCCACAGCCGCACCCGGTTCGAAGGAGCCCAGCTTGAGGCTGGTGTCGAACGTGGTGCCCTGGGCGAAGGACTCGTAGATGCAGAGATGGCCGCTTTCGGCGGTGGGGTTGGCGGCGCTGCCGGTGCAGGGCCCTTCGGGGGCGGTGACGTAATGCACGTTGGATGCCGGCAGCGGCGCGGCGAGCGGCACGGTGAAGCCGATCGAGGTGAACAGGCCTTCCCTGAAGTCGGACGTCCCGCTGACGCTCCAAGCCCCAGTCAAGGTCGACCCCGGCAGCAGGGTCGCCGGCAGGCCGCCGCCTCCGCCTCCACCGCCGACGCCGTCGCGACCGTTGCAGACGTAGTCGACTTTGCCGTCGCCGGAGATCAGCTTGTACCCGCCTTCTTCGCAATTGGGGCCTGGGGGCTCGATCGCGGTGGTGACGCTGGTGCCGTCGGCACCGTCGAACCCGTTGGCGCCGGCCTTGCCGTCGGCACCGCGCGCGCCGGTATCTCCCTTGGGCCCTTGGGAGCCGGTGGCTCCCGCGGGACCGGCTGGACCGCGCGGTCCCCGGGGACCGCGCGGTCCCCGGTTGCCGGCCGAGGCACCGGCCGCAGCCGCCGAGGCGCCTGCCGTGCGGCTCTCCGCGGCGCCGCCTCCGCTCGAGCCGTTACCGGCCGCGATCGCGCCGCCGGTCAGCGCCGCCGCCAAAGCGACAACCGCGACGATCAACCCGGCGGTGCCAAAGTGCTCCCGCAATCTTGCGAACATCAACCCTCCTCCTTCGGACCCAGTTATCCAGCCCCCGACCTCGTCCCTAACTCATCATCGGGAAGCGGAATGAGAACACGGACGGACCGGAATGTCAAGGGAGACCAGCAAGAACCTCTGGCAGACGGCCTCTGCTCACGATTATTTCCAGGAATGAAGCCAATCCTCGGCGTAGCCTTGAGATATGAGGACGTACCAAACCAAGTTACCGGTAGTCCTCAAGGGCCTCTCGAAGGAGAGACGGCGAGGCTCCCGCCCCGAGATCGTCGCGCCGACTGGGAAATCTTCCCGTCGGGACATCCAATCAAGAACAGGCGGCTACCAAAATTTCGTCTTGCTTGTTGCGACTATTCGAGTAGAGTGGGATGGGGCTTGATTATCAGCTCTATCAGCGGGATTGAGACTGATCTGGAGGAAGAACCATCGCGCCCATAAGGCCATACACGTACCATTGCCCGGAGCGGTGACAGCGGCGCTGAGGAAACCTCCCGTTCCCGGATATCGTCCGCCCGCAATGTTGCGAACGCCATGGGGGGACGCCTCCCAACTGCGGGAGAGAAGACTTCGCCCTGGGAGGGGAACCCCACGGGAGGTGAGCGAGCGCAATCAACGCTCGCGGCTGTTCGGGGCGATGGTCGCAACGGTCGCCGAAAAGGGCTACGAGGCGACGACGGTTGCCGACCTCGTCCAGCTGTCCGGCGTCTCCAGAAGCGCGTTCTATCGCCACTTCGAGGATAAGAAGGCCTGCTTTCTGGCCGCGGTTGAAGCGATCGTGGACCCTGCACTTCGCACGATCGTCACCGAGGATTCAGGTCCACCCGGCACCGCCAGGGCCCAGCAGGCCTTCGAATCGCTGATCAAGATGATCGTCGAGCAACCTGCGGCGGCGAAGATGTGCGTGGTCGAGGTATATGCCGCCGGACCCGAGGGCGCCGCGCTGGTCGATCGGACGATGGACTCGGCCACGGCCGTGGCCGTCGAGTTGCTGGAGCAGGTGCCCGAGCGGGGGGGAATGCCGCCGGAGCTCGTCCGCTCGATCGTGGGGGGCATCCAGAAGGTGATCCACAAGCGCCTGTACCGCGGCCTGGAGGACGAGCTGCTGGATCTGGCGCCGCAGCTGTGGCAGTGGATCTTCTGTTACCCGGTTCCGCCGGGGCCGCTACGTGCGAAACGTCGCCGTAACGGCAAGGCCTTGCCGTTCGAGGAGCGCCAGAAACTGGCGAATCCGCCGGAGCGGATCCTGCGGGCCCTGGCCGCCGTGGTCGCCGAGAAGGGCTATCCGGACACCACCGTGGCCGAGGTGGTCGAACGGGCCAGCACCTCGCAGCGGACCTTCTACGAACACTTCAAGAACAAGGAAGACGCCATCGTCGCCGCCCTCGACAGCGGCTCGGCTCACATGCTGGCCGCCGCGCTGCCGGCGTTTCGCCGCGCCCCGGACTGGAAACACGCGGTCCACGACACGATCGAAGCGATGTTCTGCTGGGGCGCCGAAGAGCCGGAGTACGCGCGGATGGGCGGAGTCGAGATGTACGCCGCGGGCAAGCGGGCGCTCGACCAGCGCGAGGTGGTGACCGAAGGGATGGAGGGTCTGCTCGCTCCCGGCTACGAGCTGAAACCCGATACCCCCCCGATCGCCGCCGAGGCTGTCGGCGGCGCCCTCTACTCCCTCCTCTACGACCATGTCAACAAGAAAGGTCCGGAGACGCTGCCGGATCTCGTGCCCACCTTGGTCTACGTCACCCTGGCGCCGTTCCTCGAGGCCGAGGACGCCTACGAGGTAGCGATCGGCTAGATCGAGCTGTGGTTGTGGACGATGGCTAAGTCTCCTCCTAACCGGGCTGGCTGACGAAGGAGCAACCGAAGGTTGACGTGGCCCATTCTCTACCATGCAGCGCGTTATACTGAGGCAGTATGACTCAGAGAGTTGGAGCCAAGGGCCAAGTTGTAATCCCGAAGGAACTGCGGGAGCAGGCCGGCCTGGGACCAGGGGCCGACGTTGACTTCGAGGCTGTTGACGACGGCATCGTTGTCCGTAGGGCCGATCGTCCCTCTTCCCTACGTGGCCGGTTCGCCAAGAGCGGGATGGCGTCGCGCCTGCTCGAAGACCGCCGCAACGAGCCGCGCTAGGAGTCCTCGATGAAGCGCTGTCTCGACTCCTGGGCCGTCCTTGCTTGGCTGGACGGGGAGGGGCCGGCGGCCGAGGTGGTGGAGCGGACGATCAAGCGGGAACGGCCGGCGATGAGCTGGGTGAACCTGATCGAGGTTCACTACCGCACCATCCGAGACCACGGCCGACAGGAAGCCGACCAGGTCCTAGCCGAGTTGAGGCCACAGATCTCGGAGAGGCTGCCCGGCATAGCCACGATGAGGTTTGTGTCGTCGCTGAAGGCAGAGCACCCGATCGCATTGGCGGACTGCTTCGTTATCGCACTGGCTGCCGAGGAGGAAGCGGAGCTGCTCACGGGAGACCCGGAGATCATCGACCGGGCCGATCTGTTGCCGTGCAAGGTCGTGGACCTTCGCTCGTAGCTCTTGGATTCAGAAAATTGACCACTTCCAGGAGGAACCCGAAGTGGCGAGGGCCGGATTCGAACCGGCGACACCACGATTTTCAGTCGTGTGCTCTACCAACTGAGCTACCTCGCCGCCGGTCGCGATCTTAGCGGCGGCGATGCCGGCGGAGCCGCGAGAGCGCCGTCGTCGCAAGGAAGAGGGGCACGGGCCGCGAGATTCGCGACCCGTGCCCACCTGAGCTTCCGTCAGGTAGAAACTTCCTAGTGCCGGATCCCCTCGAGGACGCCCGCAGAGTCAGTGCCCTGCAGCAAGGTGCGTCCCGAGTAGGTCCCGCTGGTTCGGGTTCCCGTTCCGCCGAACGGGCAGGCGAATCCGTCTTTCGTGATCGTATATTTGAGGCCGGTGATGTTGTGGTTGATCGAGATCGCCTGCCTGCCGGCTGCCGCCGTGTTGGCGTAGCTGACGGAGCTGAGGCCGGTCTGGGCCGGGATCGACATGGTGCAGGCGGCGGTCGTCACCGAGATCGAGTTTTCCCCCGGGCAGCTTATGTCCATGGTGCTTGCGTTGTAGACGTAACTGCACCCGTTCATCGTCACCACCGTAGAAGTGGTGAATCCGAAGGCGTTGCATTCGGAGTAGGTGGGCGATAGCGCCAGGGCCGACGTCGCCCCGGAAGCCGAGCCGGTGAAGGTGGCTTTTTTGCACTGAATCGACCCGCCTTCGGTGTTGAAAACGAGAGGGGCGGCTTCTTCCTGGGTCCCGCTGTAGGTGACCGGATACGCTTCGGCTTCGAAGAGGCCGGTGGGACCACCGACTTCGACTGAGAGATTGGCGCCGCTGGTAGCAGAGAGCAGCCAGGTGGCGAGGAATTGCCCACCGTAGGACGTCCCGCCGCCGCCACAGCCGGTCGCCGCCGTCGTGTATTTGAGGTTGCTCGTGGTCGAAGCGAACCTCACCTTGGTCGGCGACCCGACGACGTTCTGGTATTCGGCCGAGAGGCCTCGCTGCGCTGGAATAGTGATCAAGCAGGTCGACAGCTGGATGGTCATCGCTTCGCAGCCGACGATCCCGTAGCTGCTCCAATCGGCATTGAGCTCGAACTTACAGCCATTCGCTTTGAGCGGATACCAGGAGCCGAAGGCCGAGCAGCTGCCGCTCGGCGTCAGCGACAGCTTCGTTTGCGAACCGCTGTTGAGCGAGCCGTTGCTGAGGTCGACTTTGCATTCAGTGTTCCCGAAGCTGGTTTTCAGACTCTGGGTCGTTTCCCGGGCACCGTTGACGGTTGCCGGATAGCTGCTCGCGCTGAAGCCGCTGGCGGCTGCCGAAGCTGCTCCCACGCTTGCGGTGACACCCAACGCCACGAGGGCGATGAGTCCGATAGCTCTCAATCTGTTCATGGTTCTCCTTGGTTTGCCTCCCGACCCTTCCCAGCGTCGCCGCGGCAGGCTTCCGGCCGGACTAGAAGCCAGCCATGTCCCGGCGACGCCACCTGCCTCCGTCAGACGGAGCGGGGTAATAGGAACAGAGACGGACCAAAATGTCAAGCCATACTGTGCAGTGAAGAGCGAAGCCTCCCCTGGGCCGGGCAAATTCCAGCGGTCAGGCCATTTTCGGCGTGAAAGCCTGAAGATACGCGCGTACCAACAAATGGACACCTGAGTCCGGAGAGCGGGCGGTTGCTATCTCTCCCAGGCCCGTGAGTGGAGCGACGACAGAGGACCGCGCCGTAGCCACGGGCTCTGGCCGGCTCGGCAGAGCGAGCGCCGGCGCGGTGATCTTGATCCTCGCCCTGAGCCTGGTCTCGGGCGCCGCCAACACCGATCCAAACCCTCCTGACGTCCCGGCGGGCATGACTCCGCCCCTCCTGGGGACCGCTGTGGTCGGCGATGGGGGGGCGACGGCTGCCCTGGACGCATTCGGCAGCGTGGTAAACCTGCGGTTCGGGCCAGGGGGACCACTGGCAGGCTCCGCTCGGCAACTTCCAGCCTGGGTTCCCGAAGGGACCCTCTTCATCCCCAAGGTGAAGATCGGCCGCGATCCGCCCCAGCGCCTATGGCGAGCGGACGCGATTCAACAACGGTACCTTCGGGACACGAACGTTCTTCGAACTGTTGCCCGCTTTGGCCGTAGGCAGGTAGTGGAGATCGCCGCGGCAAGAGGTGACGTGTTCGGCCTGACCATCACCGCGCCCTCGCCGAACGGCAGCCGAGCATTCTTGGAGGTCCCGCCGGACGTGGGGCGCCGGTGCGTGGGAAGCCAGGAACGGGGGTGGGTGCGCACATTTTCGCTCCTCTGCGGCGGGAGACCGGTGCCGGCTGAGCGTGTGGACGGAGAAGTGCGGCGGATATGGCACGCGGCCGCGGCCGCCGACAGGCGATGGCTGAGGACGCCACGTTCTCTCTCTCCAGGGGCACCGCAGTGGGCGGACCGGCTCTACCGGCGCTCCTTGCTGGCCTTGCACACCCTGACCGACAGCCGAACCGGCGCCGTTGCGGCTGGCGCCAGGGAGGGCTGGGCATACGTTTGGCCACGCGACGCCAGTGCGGTCGCGCTCGCGCTCGATTCCGCGGGCCTCGATGCGGACTCGAGGCGGGTAGCGCACTTCCTGCTCGATCTCGATCTGCGAGCAGCCGCACGGTTCGGGGGACGCGGGCAGCCGGTGCCAGGGCGCGACTACCAGGGCGATGCCGCAGGCTGGACCGCCGCCGCGGCCACAGCGGTAGGGATCCGGGTTCCCCCTATGCCGAGCGGCAGCTGGCGTGGCCTCCCGGATTACCAGGAGAAAACGCCAGGCGACCTCCTCGGTAACGCCATCTCTGCGGAGTTAGGTGCCCGGTTCCCCGCAGGCTTCCTGACCCAACAGGGCTTGGTCCGGGTGAGCGGCGAGCCTGGCTCCGGCCTCGACTCCGCCGCTGCCTGGGCGGTGCGGCCATTCACCCAACCCGCCCTGTTCAAGGCGGCGCGGATGACGATGCTGCGCCTGACCCGTGCCGGCGGACGCTTCGGAATCCTCCCCGGAGAAGATTGGCCCGAGCAAGATCCCTGGTCCGCCCCCACCGCCTGGACCGCATGGTCGCTGGCGGCCCTTTCGCGGACCGAGGATGACGACAGGGGCGCTCTCGTCGATCGCCGTGCGGCCCTGCGCCTACTCGATGCGCTGCGGCGCTCCACCACGCCAACCGGCCTGATCCCCGAGCGAGTCGACGCTGTCACGGGGATTCCTCGCTCGACCACTCCGCTTGCCTGGTCACACGCGTTCGCAATTCTCGCCCTGCGCGAGCTCTGGCCGAACTAGAGCTCGGTCCGCATCAGCCCCATCAGCTCCAGCGCTCCCGCCTTGTGCAGCGGTTCGTTGAGGTTGCCGCACTTCGGGCTCTGCACGCAGGAGGGACAGCCGGACTCGCAGGGGCACTCGGCGATCAGGCGCTCGGCGTCGGCGAGCAGGCGCTCGAACTGCTCGTAGCCGCGCTTGGTGATCCCGACCCCGCCGGGGTGGCCGTCGTAGATGAAGATCGTCGAGCGACCGGTCTGGAAGTGGACGTTGGTCGAGAGGCCGCCGATGTCCCAGCGGTCGCACATCGCGATCAGCGGCAGGACCGCGATCTGGCTGTGCTCGGTCGCGTGCAGGGAGCCGAGCAGCACCTCGGTCGGCAGTGCCCCGGCGAGGCGGTCGGGCAGCACGTACCAGAGCGCCTGGGTGACGAAGTTCTGCTCGGGCAGCTCGAGGGCGACGATGTCGATCGGCTCCTGATCGGAGACGGAGACGCGCTGGAAGGCGATCACCTGCTCGGTCACCGAGACCTCGCCGAAGTTCAGCTGCACGCCGGCCACCTCGCGCTGCTCGTGCACGCGCTCGATGTAGATCTCGGTCTCCTTTTTCGGCCGCGTGTACCAGTCGCCGTCGAAGGCGGAGACGATCGCCCGCCGCTCCTCGACGTCGAGCCGGTCGACCTCGTAGGAGCGGCCGAGGTGGAGGTAGACGGCGCCGGGGTGGACCGTGGTGAAGGCGCGCTCGGCCTCGACCAGCCCGAGCATCTCACCAGCGTCGCGTTCGATCACCGCGACCGAGTCGGCCGAGGCCGAGCGCAGCGGGATCCGGTTGGCGACGAACTCGGCCCGGCGCGGCATCAGCTTGCCGCCGGCCCCGCGCAGCTCCCCGGCTTCCAGCAGCCGCTCGGCCCGTCCCCGCCACTCGGGCCCGAAGACCTCGTCATCCTCGTCGGTCAGCGGCAGCTCGTAGGCGGCGGCGATCAGGTGGCGGGCGGCGATCTGCTCGTTGCCGTGGTCGAGGATCGCCGCCTCGACCGGGCGGCCGAGGAACTCCTCCGGGTGGCGGCAGAAGAACTGGTCGAGCGCGTCCTGGCCGGCGACGTAGACGGCGAGGCCGCGGCGGCGGCGCCCCGCCCGCCCCCACATCTGCCGCAGGCTGGCGACGGTGCCGGGGAAGGTGACGCAGATCGCCGCGTCGAGCTCGCCGACGTCGATCCCCAGCTCCAGGGCGTCGGTGGCGACGACCGCGAGCAGCTCGCCGGAGCTGAGCCGGGACTCGATCTCGCGCCGCTGCTGCGGGGTGTAGCCGCCGCGGTAGGGGGCGATCCGCTTCGCCAGCTCCGGCTTGCCGCGGCGCTCGAGGTTTTCGCGGGCGAAGCGCTGGATCAGCTCGATCCCGCGCCGGCTTTTGAGGAAGCAGATCGTCCGTACGTCGTGGCTGACCAGCTCGGCGAGCAGGTCGGCGGCCTCGGAGAGGGCCGAGCGGCGGGCGCCGCTGCGCTCGTCGAGCAGCGGCGGGTTCCACATCGCGATCTCCCGGCCGGCGCGCGGGGCGCCGTCGTCGTCGACCAGCTCGAAGGGGGTTCCGACCAACCGCTCGGCCAGCTCGACCGGGTTGGCGATCGTCGCCGAGGCGAGCAGGAAGCGCGGCTCGGAGCCGTAGGCGCGGGCGAGCCGGCGCAGGCGGCGCAGGACGTTGGCGACGTGGGAGCCGAAGACGCCGCGGTAGGTGTGAGCCTCGTCGACGACGACCCACTCGAGGTTGGCGAGGAAGTCCCCCCATTTCTTGTGGTTGGGCAGGAGGGCGACGTGGAGCATGTCCGGGTTCGTCAGGACCAGATTGCTGCGGCGGCGGATCGCCGGGCGCTCCTCGCGCGGCGTGTCGCCGTCGTAGATCGCCTCGCGCAGGTTCGGCGGCCGCAGCTGGGCGAGCTTGCGCGCCTGGTCCTGGGCCAGCGCCTTGGTGGGGTAGAGGTAGAGCGCCCGGTCCTTGGGGCGGGCGGCGATCCCATCCAGGACCGGCAGGTTGAAGGCGAGGCTCTTGCCCGAGGCGGTACCGCTGGTGATCACCAGGTTGTGCTCGGCCGCGGTCTCGTAGGCGCGCAGCTGGTGGGTGTAGAGGGAGTCGATCCCGACCCGCCCGAGCGCCTCCGCCAGACCGGTGTTCAGCTCGCGCGGCAGCGGCGCCGGCCGCGACCGCTGCTCCTCTTCCGCCGCTTCGGCGACGATCCGCCCGTCGCGACGAGCTGGATCGATCGCGACAGCCCAATCCGACTCGAGCAGCGATCCTCCGCGCGCCATCAAACCACCCGCCGACGGGACGATTTTGGTCCTCTGTGGACCGTTTTCGGCCCGTCGGCATTATCCGGTCGGCAGATCTCGGCGGCCACCCGCATCGCCTGCAGGGAGGAGCGGTCGTGGATGCGGAGGACGTCGGCGCCCTCGCGGACGGCGAGGGTCACCGCCGCCACGGTCCCCCACTCGCGCTCGCGCGCCGGCAGGCGGTCCTCCCACGATCCGGCGAGCACGGCGCCGATGAAGTCCTTGCGGGAAAGGGAGACGTAGAGCGGCAGGCCGAGCGCGCGCAGCTCGCCGAGCCGGCGCAGGATCTCCAGGTCCTGCTCGGGGCTGAGGTCGAAGTCGAGTCCGGGGTCGATGGCGATCTGCTCCTCCGAGACGCCAAGGTCCCGGGCCGCCTCGACTCTCCCCTCGAACCAGGCGCGCAGGTGGTCGAGGACGTCGTCGTACTCGCGAAATGGGCGATCCACCCGCGGCGGCCCCTCGATGTGCATCAGCACGTAGCCGCAGCCCGTCTCGGCGACGAGGTCGAACATCTCCTCGCAGCCGCCGGAGATGTCGTTGACGGCCTCCGCCCCCGCCGCGAGCGCCCGGCTGGCGACCTCCGGAGAGAAGGTGTCGGCCGAAATCGCAACCGCCCCGCGGTTCCGTGGTTCCTTAGTCGTTCCACGCACGACTAAGGAACCACGCAACTCCTTGACGAGGCCCTCGATTGCCGGGACCAGCGCCGTGGCCTCGTCCTCGGGTGAGACCGGCGGGCCGGCCTTGGCGGCGACGGCGCCGACGTCGAGCATCTCGAAGCCGGCCCCGGCCAGGACCATGCCGTCGGCGACCGCCTGCTCCGGGGTGCCGCTGCGGGCCCCCTCGAACATCGAATCGACGGTGACGTTGACGATCCCGGCCCCGATCGGGCGCGAGAGTTCCGGGTACCGGTCGGCCAGGCGCCAGCGTCTCACACGAACGAGCTTACGGACCGGCCTACTCAGCGAGGGCGCAGGACCAGCGTGCGGTTTCCACCGCTAACGGAACCACCGTCGTGGACGAGCTCGACATTGAGCTGGAATTCGAGCTTGCGGCTGCGTTCCGGCAACCGTCCAAAGATCTCCAAGCTCCCAGCCGGCAGCGTTACCCGCACTTCACGTGCCCAGCCGAGGTGATCGACCACCAGACGCCTCTGAAAATGGCCGTTCTTCGCCCGCGGGGAGCGAACCTCTCCGCGGGCGGAGGCGCCTTCGACCGAGACCACCCGAGCCCGATTGCGAAACCCGTGACGAGGGCGAAGCATCGGCGGCAAGATGACGGTGACCCGGCGCAGGCGCGCCCACTCCTCCCGGGGTCGCACCCGCAGCGAGAGCGCCGGTCGTCCCTTTCCCTGGCCCTTCAGGCGCAGCCTGGCTTGAATCGACGGCAGGCAGCTTTCGCGGCGCAGCTGGGCATGACTCAGCTCCAAGCAGGGAAAGGGGGGAACCGTCCAACCCCCATTGCCGAAGCTCGGGTCATAGCTCCCGTCCGCCTTGAGCCGAGCGAGGAAGGGAGTGCGGAAGGCGAGGCCGCCACCGCGAACCAAGCCTTTGACGAGGAGCTTGCCGTCGGCGAGGGAGGCGACGTCTTCGATCTCCCCTTCGAGCACCCCGCCGTCCGGTCTCAGCAGGCGCCGTAGTCCCCCCTCGCCGAAAGCGGGGTCGAGGCGACCGCTGGAATCGAAGCGGGCCAGCAGCGGCTGCGGGCATTCGATGCAGAAGGGCCCGATCATTTTGTTGAGCTCCCACCTGCTCCACGCAGCGGTTCCGCCGCCTAGCACGATGTCGCCGTCGGCGGCGACGGCGAGGGCGTTCGCCCAGCTGCCCACCACGGCGGTGGAGACGTAGGAGGGGGTAGTCCCAGTCCCGGCGACCGGCGGGTTGACGAACCCACCGTCTCCGAAGGCGGGGTCAAGGACGCCGTCCTGATCGAAGCGGGCGAGCAGGAGGGTATCGTCGGCCCGCCCGGCGACGAGCAGGGCACCGTCGACCGCGACGATCTCCCGGAGGGCGGTGTCGGAGTAATCGCGCGAGGGGAAGTCCGGCATCACAATGCCGGCGCCGGCGCCGAAGGAGGGATCGTACGACGTGCCGGATCCCGGCACGAAGCGGGCCAACAAAGCCTGCGAGCCCTCCTTGGAGGCGGCGGAGTAATAGGATCCCGCGCCGACCAGGGAGCCGTCGGCCTTTTCCAGCAGGCCGTCCAGACGAGATGCGAAGCCGAAGACACCTGGGGGTGGGGAGACGCTGCCGACAGTTTCCAGGAAGCTCCCATTACCGTCGTAGCGACGGACGACCGCCTGCGAAGCCTGCCACCTGCCCACTTCTTCTTCCTGGGACCCGGCGACGACGATGCCGCCGTCGGGGCGCACCACGATGTCTCTGGGTCCTTCGGGGGTCCCAAAGTAACTGGGCTGACGCGGATCTACGGTGCCACCGACGCCACCGCCGGCGAACGCCGGGTCCTGCGCGCCGTTCGTTAGGTATCGGGCCAACTGGTAGCCGCCGACCGCACCGGCGACGATACGGCCGTCGGGCTGCAGCGCCAAGGCTGAGAGCGGCGGCAGGCGGCGATCGACGACGAAGCCCCCGCCCCCGAACCCCCGGTCTGGGCTGCCATCCGGATTGAGGCGCGCCATCGCCGCGAAGCTGGGCCAGGTCTGGCCGGTGAGGACGATCTTCCCGTCGGGCTGGACGAGGAGCGAGTCGCCCACGGCCGGAGCGGCCGGAGCGATTCCCAACAGCGCCGCTGACGCGAGCGCCGCGAACGCACTTCGGATATGTCTCCCCACCATCTTCATCACTACGGTTAACAGCCATCTTGGAACTGAGTTGCGTCTACACCGATCTCGACGGCACCCTGCTGGGCCGGGGCAGCTCGCTCTTCCGCGACCCCGAGGGGGGCTTTTCCCTGGCGCAAGCGCGAGCGCTGGAGGCCTGCCACCGGGCGAGGGCCGAGGTGGTGATCATGTCCGGCCGCCGCGAGCCGCAGGTGCATGAGGCGGCGCGGCTGATGGGCCAGACCTCCTACATCTACGAGGCCGGCTGCGCCTTCGCGATCGAGGGCGAGACGACGCTGATGACCGGCGGGATGGCGCCGAGCGAGGACGGGACGATCTACGAGCAGATCGAACAGCGGGGGATCCCGAAGCTGCTCTTCGAGCACTTCGAGGGTCGCCTGGAGTACCACTCCCCCTGGCACCACGGCCGCGTCCTCTCCCACCTCTTCCGCGGCAAGGTCGACGTCGAGGAGGCGAACGCGCTCCTGCGCGAGCGCGGCGACGAGGACCTGCGGCTGCTCGACAACGGCGCCATCGGCCGCCCGATGCCGGCGATCGAGGGCCGCACCCACGCCTACCACCTGGTCCCGAAGCAGGTCAGCAAGGCGGCGGCGGTCGCCGGCCACGCCCGCGCCCGCGGCTACGACCCGCGCGAGTGCATCGCCGTCGGCGACTCGATCGAGGACCTCGAGGTCGCAGCGGCGGTCGGCCGCTTCTTCCTCGTCGCCAACGGCCCCGAGCACGACGCCGGCCTCCGGGCCGCGCTGCCGAACTGGGACAATGTCACCGTTACCGAAGGCAGCATGGGAGACGGCTTCTACGAGGCGGTCGTCACCTCGCTGATGGAAAGCCGGTCCTAAAGGAGAGCTTGTGTCGTCTGAGAACGCGACCGTCGCGGAGCAGGAGTACCTGGAGATCATGTTCTGGCTGGAGGAGGCCGGGCTGCCGATGACGGGCGCCAACATCGCCCGCGCGATGCAGCTCTCGCCGCCGACCGTGCACGAGATGATCGGGCGGTTGACCGACGACGGCTACGTCGAGCGCAACGAGGACAAGACGCTCGCCTTCACCGAGTCCGGGCGCGAGCACGCCAGCTACATCGTCCGCCGCCACCGGATGATCGAGCGCTTCCTCACCGACGTCCTCCACATCCCCTGGGACGAGGTCCACGAGGAGGCGGAGCGGATCGAGCACGCGATGAGCCCGGTGCTGGAGGAGCGGATGCGGGCCGCGATCGGCGACGCCACCACCTGCCCCCACGGCCACCCGATCGTCGAGGGGATCCGCGAGCAGGGCTCGCTGCTGGCCGACGTCGAGGTCGGCGCCGACGTCGTCGTCCTGCGCTTCGAGAACGAGGCCGAGGAGCTGCTGCACTACCTGAAGGCGGCGGGGCTGGATCCGGGCCTGGAGGGCAAGGTCGAGACCTCCGACGACGACCGCGTCGTCATCGCCTCCGCCGACGGCGCCCACGAGGTCAGCCGCAGCGTCGCCGAGACCGTCTCGGTCCGCGCCGATCCGGCTCCGCCCCCGCGGGCGGCGATCCCGGAGCAGCTGGTTCTCTCCAGCGATCGCTACGGGCGCTAGGCGCCTAGCTCGGGACCTTCATAGTCATGATCGGCTTGCTGGTCGGCTGGTCGCTGCCGCCCTGCGGCTCTTCGGTGACCATCACGACCGCCACCCCGCTCATGTCGGCGATCCGGGTCTCCGCCTGGCCGTCGCGGTCGGGGACGAAGAGCGCCGGCACTGCTTCGACCTGGCCTTCGCGTTCCACCCAGGCCTCGAGGACCTTGTCCGGGGGCAGCTGGTGGACTCCCGCCAGTTGCAGGGTCCCGCTGTTGCCTTCCTGGACCATCTTCACGTTGATCCCCCCGAGCTGGCGTTCGACGGTGGTGCCGCCACCCCCGCCGCCACTCGAGCCGTCCTTGCCGACCTCGTAGCCGACCACGCCGGCAACCAGCAGGGCGACGACGGCGAAGCCGGCGGCGGGCTTCAGCAGCCAGCCCCAGGAGCGGGTCCGGGCCGGGCGCTCCGCGGCCGCCTGCGCCCGCGAGTCGGCGCGCACCTCGGCCATCAGGCTCTGGCGCAGCTGCGGCGGCGGCTCGAGCCGCTCGACCGACTCAGGGAGCGTCTGCAGCGCCGGCGCCAGCCAGCGCATCTCCTCCTGGCAGCGGGAGCAGCCCTCGAGGTGGCGCTCCACGGCGGCCGTCTCCTCGCGCTCCAGGGCGCCGAGGACAAAGGCGGCGAGATCCTCGCTCCAGCGGTTGTGATCGGACGCGTTCATGCCAGCCCCTCTGCAAGGTCTCCCCTGATCTTCTCCAAACCGAGCCTCATCCGCCCCTTCACCGTGCCCATCGGCAGGTTCAGCATCCGGGCGATCTCCGAGTGACTGAAGCCGCCGAAGTAGGCGAGCTCGATCACCTTCGACTGCTCGCCGGGCAGCTTCCCGAGGGCGCCCTGCAGCTCGGCCGAGGTCTCCCGCTGCAGGGCTTCCTCCTCGGTCCGCTCCCGCGCCGGTCGCTGCTCCAGCACCGAGTCGTCGTCGAAGGTCAGCTTCGGGGCTTTGCCGGCGCGGCTGCGGAGGAAGTCGATCGCCCGGTTGCGGACGACGCTGAGCAGCCAGGAGCGGACGCTGCCGCGGGCGGCGTCGAAGCGGGCGCCGCTGCGCCAAACCGAGATGAACGCCTCCTGGGTCACTTCTTCGGCGGCGGCGCGGTCGCCGACGATCCGGTAGGCGAGCGAGTAGGCAGCGCCGCCGTGGCGGTCGAAGAGAACCTCGAAGGCCTCGGGGTCCTTGCGACCGACGAGGGGCATCAGCTCCTCGTCGGCCAGCCGCTCCGCCTTCTCTCTCCGCACCGGCATCAGCTACCTACGTTCGCACTTGCCTAAACGATGAACGGTTCGACGGCCTTCAGGACCTGCTTTTCGCTCAGCGGGCTGTCGAAGGCGGCGGGAGCGGGTTCTTCCTTGTTCTGCAGCCGGATCGCCGCCGCGTGGCGCGCCTCGACCTGGACGATGCCGCCGGCCGCCGCCAGGACTTCTTTGGACTTGATCATCGGCCCGGCGCCGTTGTAGGCGCCGACCCCGGTGTCCTCGAAGGTCTGGGCCAGCTTCAGGAAGCCCGCGGTGTCGCTGTATTCGAAGTTGAACTTCGGTTCCGCCACAGGCTTGCCGCCGAGTTTCTTCACCGTCGCCGCCAGCGCTTCGACGTGCTGCTGCTCGTCTTCGGCCAGCAGGTTGACGAGGCTCTTCAGTTCGCCCTTGGCCTTCGCCCGGCTCTTCGCTTCTTCGTAGAACTTCACCTCCAGGTACTCGAGGGTGAGGGCGAAGTTGAGGATCCCGACGTCGCCGGATTCCGACATCGCCAGGGCCTTGCGGACGAAGGGGCTGACCATCGCCGTGCCGTAGATCGCCCCGGCCGCCAGCGCACCCTTGAGGATCACGTCGCTGCGGGAGAGGTCTCCGCCCCCGGCGTCGACCTCGACGGCCGCGAGCTCGGGAGTGCTCAGCTTCTCGTTCATCGCTCTACCTCCTATTTCTCGCGGGCTCATTCGACCAGGAACGGTTCGACGGACTTGAGGACGGTCTTCACGTCGGCCGGCTTGGCGAAGGCGCCGTCCGGGGTGATCGATTCGCCCAAGAGGGTGTTGAGGGTGGCGGCGTGCCTGCCCTCGACGCTGTGGATGGCGAGGGCCGAGGCCAGCACTTCGGGGCTCTGGATGTTCGCCGCCTGGCCGAGGTAGGCGGCGGCACCGAGGTTCTCGACCGTGGCGGCCAGTTCCAGCACCGACTTCGCGCTCTTCAGCGGGAATTCGGCTTTCGGTTCCGGCGCCGGCTTGCCGCCGAGCTGCTTCACCGCGGCCGTCAGCGCTTCCACGTGTTCGGCCTCCTCGGCGCCGAACTTGCGGATCGTCTCCAGGTCGGCGCCCTTGAAGAGGCCGCTCTTGACCACGTCGGCGTAGAAGGCGGTCTCCAGGTACTCGAGGGTGAGGGCGTAGTTGAGGATGCCGACGTCGCCCTTGCCGAACTGGGCGGTTTCGCTGGCGCCGTTGGACCCCATCGTCGAGGTGGTCGTGGTGGTGCCGCTGTCGTCGCCGCAGGCGGCGAGGAAGGCCGCAAGGGCGGTCGAGCCGCCGCCGACCGCGAGGAACTTGCGCCGCGACACCGGGTCACGAAGCTGCTTTATCTCAGACATTTGGGAGTCGCCTCCTGG
>DATMBY010000195.1:0-5647 GCA_035558995.1 Solirubrobacterales bacterium | reverse complement strand
CCGTCCACCAGCTGGTCTCCTCGGTGCGGGGCCGGCTGCGCCCCGGCGTCTCCGCCCCCGACGCCGTCCACTCCTGCTTTCCCCCCGGCTCGATGACAGGCGCCCCGAAGCACCGCACGACCAAGATCCTCGACCGGCTCGAGGGCGCCGCCCGCGGCCCCTACTCGGGCGCGATCGGCTGGTTCGGCCTTGGCGGCGCCGCCGACCTCTCCGTCGCGATCCGCGCCATCGTCCTCGCCGACGGCCGCGCCACGGTCGGAGCCGGCGGCGCGATCGTCCTCGGCTCCGATCCCGAGCGCGAGTACGAGGAGATGCTGCTGAAGGCGGCGGCACCGCTGCGGGCGGTCGATCCCGGAATCGACCCCGCGTCTATATCCTTGGCTCTCCAGAGCGCCGCCGCAGCCGCGCTGCCGCGCTGATCCGACTTTCCATCCCGACCGAAGCAGGAGCAATGGCCGTAGACACCGCCGCTTACCGCGAAATGACCGACGAGCAGGAAGCCATCGTCGAAATGGTCCGCCAGTTTGCCGACGAGCAGATCATCCCCAACGCCGAGCACTACGACCACGAGGATTCATTCCCGGAGCCGATCGTCGAGCAGATGAAAGAGCTCGGCCTCTTCGGGGTGACCATCCCCGAGGAGTACGGCGGCATGGGGCTCGACCTGACGACCTACGCGATGATCGTCGAAGAGCTCTCGCGCGGATGGATCTCGATCTCCGGCGTCGTCAACACCCACTTCATCGGCTCCTACCTGCTGATGAAGTTCGGCACCGACGAGCAGAAGGAGTACTTCCTGCCGAAGATGGCGACCGGCGAGATCCGGGCCGCCTTCTCCCTCTCCGAGCCCGAGGTCGGCTCCGACGTCCAGGGCATCAAGGCCACCGCCAAGAAGGGCGAGGACGGCAACTGGGAGCTGAACGGACAGAAGATGTGGGTCACCAACGGCCTCGGCTCCAGCGTCGTCTTCGTGCTGATGAAGAACGACACCAAGGCCGACCCGCCCTACAAGGGGATGACCTGCTTCATCACCGAGAAGGAGGCCTGGAAGGAAACCAACGAGGGTGACTTCAAGGGCCTCAACGTCCCGCCCAAGATCAAGAAGATGGGCTACAAGGGCGTCGAGTCGACCGAGCTCGTCTACGACGGCTACAAGTGCCCGCCGGAGCGGGTCCTCGGCGGCGAGAACGCCGGCGTCGGCCAGGGCTTCGTGCAGATGATGGACGCGCTCGAGGTCGGCCGCGTCAACGTCGCCGCCCGCGGTGTCGGCATCGGCCAGCGCGCCCTCGAGCTGGCCCTCCGCTACAGCCAGGAACGGAAGACGTTCGGCAAGACGATCTCCAACCACCAGGCGATCCAGTTCAAGCTCGCCGACATGGCGACCCAGCTCGAGGCGGCCCGCCTCGTCACCCGCAAAGCGGCGCGGATGAAGGACGCCGGCGAGCGCTCCGACCTCGAGGCCGGGATGGCCAAGCTCCTGGCATCGGAGTGCGGCAAGTACTGCGTCGAAGAAAGCTTCCGCATCCACGGCGGCTACGGCTACTCGAAGGAGTACGAGATCGAGCGCCTCTACCGCGACGCGCCGCTGCTGCTGATCGGCGAGGGAACCTCGGAGATCCAGCGCATGGTGATCGGCAAGAAGCTGCTGCAGAGGCACAAGATCTGACCGCCGCGCTTCGCCACATCTGAAAAACATCTGTTTTCTCAAGGGGTATCGTCTGCGCTGGGATGTCCGCGCTGAGGAGCCAGGCCTAGCTTGCTTGTCAATCTCCTGCCGGGCCTCCGCGAGATCCGGGCGCCCCTTGTAAGCGGATATCTGTGGCTCGTCTTCCTGTTCCTCGCGTTCCACGAGGAGCTGCCGTCGAGCAGCAAGCCTGGGCCCGTGCTGGAGCCGGTCTTCGACCTCGCGGGAGATCTTTCCGCGCCTGCGATTGCCGCTGTCACGGGCGTGGCGGCCTATTTGGTGGGCTCGGCGATGCAGGAGCTGTGGAAGTTGCTGGGGCGCATGCTGTCCCCCGGCCGACCCCTCTACGGGGAGGCCGGCATCCGCACGTCGCCCACCGGCAGGGCGGATGTGCGAGATGCCGTTCGCTCCCGCCTTCAGGGCATCTCGAGCCAGCTCGCGCAGGTCGCGATCTCCCCCGGCGAACGAGGAATCGCGCCCGCTCCAGAACCTGACCAGATAGAGCGGGAGCTGCCGCTCATCCGTACCCTCCTGCTGGGAGAGCGCCCGGAGCTGGTGGGGGAGCTGGACCGCCTCCAGGCGGAGGCCGACCTTCGGATCACCGTCGCTTTCCCGCTCGCCTTCTTCGCCGTGTTCCTGGCTCTCGAGGCCGGCTCGGGCTGGGTCGCCTTGCTGGCTCCCGCCCTGCTGCTCCTGCTCCAGGGATATCAACGCCAGCTGGACGCCGGCGATCTCATCGCCAAGGCGATGAAGATCGGCAAGGCGGAGGCGCCGACGCTCGAGGCCATGTCCGCCTCCGTCGCCTCCGTCCTTCAGCGGGTGGAGCTGGAAGCCGAGCTACGGAAGCGGATGGACGAGGGCGACGGCCTCGCCGCGTTCCAGCTCGGCAACCTGCAGGCGAGTTGGGACGATTACGAAGTTGCGGCCGCGTCGCTCAAGTTCGCGACGGACCAAGGCGTCGTCAGGGCATATGCCGAGCTGGGCCTGGTGTGCGAGCGAAGGGGCGATGTCGAGCGGGCGGAGCGCGCCTATCGAGACGGAGCACAGCGCGACGACGAGAAGGCCAACTCCCTCTTGGCGGAGTTGCTGCGACGGCTTGATCGGGAGGAGGAGGCACGTGTCGCCAGGGGGAAACAGGAAGATCGGACCGAGGTCGATGCGGAGAGCGGGGAGGAACGGCGTCGATCCGAGATGTATCGGAACCGCATGGCGGCCGGCGACCCGAAAGGTGGCCTCAACCTCGGTCTGCTGCTCATGCGACAAGGCGACGTCGAGGGTGCCGCGGAGGCGCTGGCGGGAGCGACCGAGCTCGACCCCGATGACCCGCTTGCATGGTGGAATCTGGGTCGGGCGCAGGCGAGGCGCGGGCACAGCCAAGAAGCGCGCGAGGCCTACGAAAGGGCCTTGGAGCTGCACGAACGCCAGCTCGGGCCTGACCATCTCGAGGTCGCCCGGGACCTGCTCTACCTTGCCGATCTGCTTTCCGAAGTGGGCGACTACGAGGAGAGTAGAAATCTCTGCGAACGGGCTCTGACGATCCGCGAAGCGGAGCTGGGACCCCGTCACCGCGGGGTGGCGGAGGTGCTCACCCAACTCGCGGCAGCCGTCTTCGAGTTCAACGAATTCGAGCGAGGTCGCAGGGTGATGGAGCGGGCTGTCTCGATCATCGAGGAGGCGGACCCCTCCGAACGGGCTATCGCCATAACCAACTCCGGCTGGATGAACCGGGAACTCGGCGACTACGACAGGGCCAGGGCGCTCGAGGAAGAGGCACTGGAGCTGAAGCAGGCGGACGAGGAGGTGGATTCGGAATCGCTGGGGGTGACCCTGTACGGCCTTGGCGTGGTTTCCATGGATCTTGGCGACCTTCCTGCTGCGGTCGCGTACTTGGAGCGTTCGATAGACCGCTTCGCATCGGCTGGCACCGCCGCCGAGATCAGGCTCGCCCAATCGTTGCTGGGGATGGCACGTGCGCTGACGATCTCCGGATGGCCGGACCAGGCGGAGCCGATGATCCAACGGGCGATGAAGATCCAGGAGAGGCGTCTGCCGCCACTGCATCCACAGCGAGCTTTGACCCTGATGGCGATCGCGGAGATGACCCGGCAGACGGGGGACCTCGAGGGCTCCGAGGCCGCCTACGGAGCGGCGCTGGCAATCTTCGAGGAGAACCCAAACCGGGCGGCGCTCGCCCTCTGCCTGCGAGGCCTCGCGGAAACCCTCCTCGCCCTGGGGAAGACCGCGGCTGCCCTCGGCGAAATCGGGAAGGCGATCGACATCCAGCGGGAGGCGCTGCCCGACCCCCATCCGGAGCTGGCGACCACCTATGAACTGCTGCACAGGACCTTGTTCTCGCTGGGTGAGACCGGTGCCGCCGGAGACGCGCTGGGGAGGGCGCAAGCGATCCGGAAAGCCCTATGAGCAGATCCCCGATCGCATAACATCGCGCCCATGGCCTCGACTTCGGACCTGATTCACACCGCCGTCGAGCGGTTTCAGGCCGAAGTCCCGGCCCTGCAGAAACTGAAGCTGGTCTTCGGCCTCGAGCTGAAAGCCAAACACGACATCCAGCTCTACCGGGTGGAGCTGCCCGGCCCGAAGATCACCAAGGACCTCGCCCAGGACGAGCGGGTGCTGGTCGAAATCGACCGCCCCCAGTTCAACGAGCTGGCCGAGAAAGGGACGCTGAAGAGCTACCGGCGTGCGGTCGAGACCGGGCACATCAAGGCCAACGGCGACTCAAACGTCGTCAAGCTGATCGCCCAGGTCGTGGAGAAGCAAGAGGAACGGAACCGGCTCCGCAAAGTTCACTGACTCCGAGATTTGGGCCCCTGGAGGGGACCAAAGTTCGGAGTCGCTACAGCCGGATGAGGTTGTCGGCCTCGATGCCGCGGGTGACGCCGCGGAAGTCGACCACCAGGGGGGCTTGGGAGACGATCTGCTCGTAGTCGACCTCGGGATGGGCGGTGACGATCGCGACGACGTCGGCGCCCCCCAGGCCCTCCTCCAGCTCGACGTTGGCGAGGCCGTGGCCGGGCAGCTCAGGGACGAAAGCGTCGTGGTAGGAGACCTCGGCGCCGAGGTCCTGGAGGCGACCGATGATCTTCAGCGCCGGCGATTCGCGGACGTCGCCGACCCCGCCCTTGTAGCTGACGCCGAGGATGAGGACGCGGGAGCCGTTGACGGGTTTGCGGACGCCGTTCAGCGCCCGCTCGATCCGTTCCACGCAGAAGCCCGGCTGGGCCTGGTTCACCTTCCCGGCCAGCTCGATGAACTCGGGGTAGAAGTCGAGCTGCCGCGCCCGGAAGGCGAGGTAGAAGGGGTCGACGGGCAGGCAGTGCCCGCCCATCCCCGGGCCGGGGTCGAAGCGCATGAACCCGAAGGGCTTGGTCGCGGCGGCCTCGACCACCTCCCAGACGTCGATCTCGAGCCGGTCGCAGAGCTGGGAGAGCTCGTTGACGAGGGCGATGTTGACCGAGCGGAAGATGTTCTCCAGCAGCTTCGAGAGCTCGGCTGCCTCGGGGCTGGAGAGGACGACGACGGTGTCGCAGATCTCGCCGTAGAGCTGTCGCGCCCGCTCGGTCGACTCGGCGGTGACGCCGCCGACCAGCTTCGGAGTCGTCTTCACCGTGAAGTCGGTGCGGCCGGGGTCGATCCGCTCGGGCGAGAAGGCGAGGTGGAAGTCGCTGCCGGCGGTGAGGCCGGACGTCTCGAGGATCGGCAGCAGCCGCTCGCGGGTGGTGCCGGGGTAGGTGGTCGACTCGAGCACGACCAGCTGGCCGGAGCGCAGCACCTGCGCCAGCGCCTGCGCCGACTCCACCAGGTAGGTGAGGTCGGGCTCGCGCGAGTCGCTGAGCGGGGTGGGGACGCAGAGGACGACGGCGTCGCAGTCGGCCAGCTCGGCGTAGTCGCCGGTCGCCCGCAGCCGCTCGCCCAGCGGCTCCAGGGTGGGGCTCGGCACGT
>DATMBY010000194.1:0-12553 GCA_035558995.1 Solirubrobacterales bacterium | reverse complement strand
CGCGGCGTGGGGCTGGAACCAGCGCGCCTCGGTCGTCTCCACCCCGTCGGGTTTCGGCGGCGTGTGGGCGGGGGCGAGGGCGAGGAAGAACCAGGCGTCGAAGCGGGTGGCGATCAGCTCCGGGGTGATCCAGCGGGTGAAGGGGACCAGCTCCTCCTCGGCCGGCAGCTCGATGCCGGCCTCCTCGGCCAGCTCGCGCATCGCGCAGGCGCGCAGGCCGGCCTCCTCGGCGCCGTCGGCCTCGTCCAGCGACCCGCCGGGGAAGACCCAGACGCCGGGCATGAACTTGGCCTCCTCGCTGCGCCGCAGCATCAGCACCTCGAGCGCCCGCTGCGAGTGCCTGCCGCCGCGCCGCAGCAGCACCACCGAGGCTGCCGGACGGGGCGTCGAGGGCGGCCCGAAGTTGGGCATCTCCGCCGGTCCTCGTCGCCGCTCCTCCATGCGGCCCACCCTAAGGGGTGTGGTTGAGCTTCGGCATCTATAGGAGGCCGAAGCTCAACCACACCTTGGGATGGGGGTCAGCCGAGGACGCGGCGGCGCTCGCGGCGGAGCCAGGCGCGGTGGGTGAGCCAGGCGAGCAGAGCGATGAGGGCGATCGGGCCAAGGATCGCCAGGGAGACGACGGCGATTGCGGCGGCGATGGCGAGGATGTGGCCGGCGTCGCCGAGGGCGTCGTCGACGCCCCAGGCGCCGCCGGAGGAGTCGTGGGTGCCGCCGGTCTCGATCCGGACCAGGACGCGCGAGTAGTCGGCTCGGCGCTCGAGGTTCTGGAGCTGGGACCGCAGGCGGGCCCGGTGCCGGCGCTCGGCCGCCAGCTCGCCTTCCACCGCTTCGCGTTCGGATTCGGTTTCGGTCGCTTCCAGCTGGGCGAGGAGGCTGTCGATCCTCGCCTTCGAGTCCTGCAGCAGCTCGCCCGTCTGCACGGTGGGGGCGGTGATGTCGTCCGTCGCCTCGTGCCGCGTGCGTACCTCGTCGACGCCCGAGAGCGCGGCGAGCGCATCGCTCAGCTTGGCGCTCGGGATCAGCAGCACGAACCGGGCGCCGGCGACGCCCGGTTCGCCCTCGCGGGTGGAGGAGCTCATGACGATGCCATCGTGCGCGTGGACCGCTTCGAAGACCTTGCTGGAATCGTCGGCGACGTCGGCCGGATCGGCGCCGAGGACGAGCTCGGCGTTGCGTTCGACAGCGCGGTTGGGCCGGCCCTGGCCGGCGAAGGACAGGGGAGAGGCAGCGTTACCGGCCGCGGCTGCTTCCGTTGCGCCCTGGTAATTCTCGATCTGGGGGGCCGGTTCACCGGCGGCTCCGCCAGCCGCTTCCGGTGCATCCTCAGGCGAGGATTCCGCGTTCAGGAGGCCAAGTACAGCAGCACCGTTGGCCGGCTCTTGCTCGCTCTCGTTAGTGGTGACGAGTACGCCGACGATGGCGATCACCGCGAGCCCGCCTGCCGGCAACAGCAGACGCCGCGACGGTCGGCGCGGAAGGGAGAAGGAGAGACGGCGCGGCCGCGAGCGCCGCGGAAAGCCTGCGGCGGCACGCTTGTCGAGCTCGGCGGCGAACTGGGGGTGCGGCGTCGGTCGCAGAGCTCGCAGGTCTTCGGCCAGCTGATCGTTCCTGTTCTCAGGCGTTTCCATCGCAGGCCTCCCTCAACTTGGTCATCGCTCGGTGCAATTTGGTGCCGGCGTTCGACTCGCTGATCCCGAGGACGCGGGCGATCTCACGGTTCTCGAGGCCGGCAAAGAACTTGAGCGCGATCAGCTCGCGCTCGCCCGGCCCCAGCCGCTCCAGGGCGGCTGAGACCGCGAGCCGGCGCTCGCTGCGCTCGGCGCCCTCCTCGGCCCCGAGGCTGTCCAGGTCGGCCGGCTCGGCCGTCAGCTCCGCATGGCGGCCCCGTCGCCGCAGCTCGTCCAGAGCGGCGTTGCGGGCGATCCCAAACAGCCAGGCCCGCGGCTCGCCCCGCTCGGGGTCGAAGCGGTTGCGCTTGCGGTAGGCCCGCTCGAAGGCCGCCGCAGTTACTTCTTCGGCCGCCGCCGCATCGCGCAGCAGGCTGGCGACGTAGGCGTAGACGTCGTCGCGGCTGGACCGGTAGAGCCGGTCGAAGGCGAGGTCCGCGGTCCGCGGCGCCTCCCTTGCTTCGGCGACAAGTGCCTGCTCCATGTCCCTTCTACGGGGGACCCGAGAATCCGTCACACGGGGAGTATCGACTCGGCAACCGCGGCGTGGATCGAGTCGCGCGCGATCGCCACCAGCTCTCGCAGCTCGTCCTCGCTGATGGAGAGCGGGGGCATCAGCACCACCGTGTTGCCGAGGGGGCGGACGAAGGCGCCGCGGCGGCGCGCCTCGACCGTCACCCGGTGGCCCATCCGCAGCGCGTCGTCGTGCTCGCCGAGGTCGAGGCCGACCATGAAGCCCTTCTGGCGCACCTCC
Organism: Solirubrobacterales bacterium; assembly: GCA_035558995.1. Classification (GTDB taxonomy): domain Bacteria; phylum Actinomycetota; class Thermoleophilia; order Solirubrobacterales; family 70-9; genus VAYN01. The sequence goes on along the minus strand of DATMBY010000194.1, from coordinate 10,129 downwards.
GCCACCTCGCCCATCGCGGCGACCTCGGCCAGCAGCTCCTCCAGCAGCGCGATCTTCGGCTGCAGCCGCTCCAGCGTCCGCTCCTGCTCGAAGACGTCGAGGTTGGCGAGGGCCGCCGCGCAGGCGAGCGGGTTGCCGGTGTAGGTGTGGCCGTGGAAGAAGGTCTTGAACTCCTCGTAGCTGCCGAGGAACCCTTCGTAGATCTCCTCCGTCGTCAGCGTCGCCGCCAGCGGCAGGTAGCCGCCGGTTATCCCCTTCGCCAGGCACATCAGGTCCGGCGCCACGCCTTCCTGCTCGCAGGCGAACATCGTCCCGGTACGGCCGAACCCGGTCGCCACCTCGTCGCAGACGAGCAGGACGCCGAAGCGGTCGCAGAGCTCCCGCGCCGCCCGCAGGTAGCCCTCGGGCTGCACGAGGATCCCCGCCGCGCCCTGGACCAGCGGCTCGACGACCACCGCCGCCACCTCCTCGCCGTGGGCCGCCAGCACCCGCTCGAGGTCGGCGGCGTCGCCCGGCTCGGCGACGTGGGTCTCGAACAGCAGCGGCCGGTAGGTGGAGTGGAAGAGGTCAATGCCGCCGACCGAGACCGAGCCGATCGTGTCGCCGTGGTAGGCCTCGCGCAGGCGCACGAACTTGGTCCGCCGCGCGTGCTCGCCGCCGCGCTGCTGCTGGTACTGGAAGGCGATCTTCAGCGCGATCTCCGCCGCCGTCGACCCCGAGTCGGAGTAGAAGACGCGCGAGAGGCCCGCCGGCGCGATCTCCGTCAGCCGCGCCGCCAGCTCGGTCGCGCCGGGGTGGGTCAGCCCCAGCATCGTCGTGTGGGCGACCCGATCGAGCTGCTCGCGCACGGCGGCGTCGATCGCCGGGTGGCGGTGGCCGTGGACGTTGCACCAGAGCGCCGCCGTCCCGTCCAGGTAGCGCCGTCCCTCGGTGTCGAAGAGGTAGGAGCCTTCACCCCGCTCGATCACCAGCGGCTCTTCCTCGCTCCACCCCTGCTGCTGGGTGAAGGGGTGCCAGACGTGGTCGCGATCGAGCTGCGCGTGGTCCGGCGGCATGGGGCGGACGTTAGCCCCGGCAACGGCGGCAGCCGACCGGCACAAAGGCGCTGTTTGCGCTGCTAGCTTCGGCGCATGAAGCGGATCAACATCGCGACGCCGCAGTTCACTTACGACGAGGAGGACCCCGCCGGCTTCCGCAGCGGCATGGCCCGCCTCGGCAAGCTGCTCGACGGGCCCGAGGAGTCGGGGATCACCGTCTACGAGCTGCCGCCAAGCCAGGCGGTCTGCCCCTACCACTACGAGGCAGGGGAGGAGGAGTGGTTGCTGGTACTGGAGGGAGAGCCGACGCTGCGCCACCCCGACGGCTCCGAGCGCCTCGCCCCCTGGGACGTCGTCTTCTTCGAGAAGGGGCCCGCCGGCGCCCACGGCATTCGCAACGAGACCGAGACCACCGTCCGGGTACTGATGTTCTCCACTGTCGTCGTCCCCACCGCCACCATCTATCCCGACAGCGACAAGGTCGGGATCTGGACCGGCGATCCCGAGACCGACGTGGTCGTCCGCCGCGAGAGCAAGGTGGACTACTTCGACGGCGAGTGATTTCGGTCACTCAAGCAACTATTGCCCTTTTGAAAAGGTTGCGCGTGTGCAACTATTGTGCAGATGCATGCGACGGACGTGAAAGCGATCGAGGAGGCCGCCCGTAGAGAGGTCGGCCCGGCGGAGAAGGACACGGCCGCGCGGCTGACCGCGCTGATGCACCATGTCTTCCTCTACGACCGCGGCAACCAGTTGCGGGTGATCGAGGAGACCGGTCTCTCGATCACCCAGTGCAAGGTCCTGCTCGAGCTCGGCGGCCTCGGCCACACAGCGCAGGTCTGGCAGGTGTCCGACCTCGCCGAGCTCTTCGGCGTCTCGGTCCCCTCGATGAGCCGCGCGGTCGACGCCCTCGTCAAGGCGAAGCTGGCGACCCGGGTCGAGGATCCGGACGACCGCCGCGTCCGCCGGGTGAAGATCACCGCCAAGGGCAAGAGCCTCGTCGCGACGATCGTCACCGTCCGCATGACCGGCATCGAATCTTTCGTGGGCACCCTCAGCGCCGCCCAGCGCCGCAAGCTCGACGCCGCCGTCGAGTCGCTGCTGGACCGCGAGGACCTCGCCCAGACCTACCAGCACCTGAAGGGGAGTGAGCGCGCTTGACCCGTTACCGCCACCTGATCACCGACGACAACCGCAAGTGGTGGACGCTCGGAGCGATGTGCTTCGCGCTGTTCATGATCATGCTCGACAACACGATCGTCAACGTCGCCCTGCCGTCGATCCAGCAGGACCTCGGCGCCTCGATCAGCGGCCTCGAGTGGACGATCAACGGCTACACGCTCTCCTTCGCGGTGCTGCTGGCGACCGGCGGCCGGCTCGGCGACATCTTCGGCCGCCGGCTGATGTTCCTCGTCGGCGTCGTCATCTTCGCCCTCTCCTCGGCGACCGCCGGCTTCGCCCCGAACGAGACCGCGCTGGTCCTCAGCCGCGTCGTCCAGGGCGTCGGCGCGGCCCTGATGATGCCGGGGACGCTCTCGATCATCACCGACGCCTTCCCGGCCCACGAGCGCGGCAAGGCGATGGGCACCTGGGCCGGCGTCTCGGCCCTGGCGCTCGCCGTCGGGCCGGTGCTGGGCGGCTTCCTCACCGAGCACGTCAGCTGGCGGGCGATCTTCTACGTCAACATCCCGGTCGCGATCGGCGCCGTGATCGCGACCCTGTTCGCGGTCCGCGAGTCGCGTGACACCTCGGTCGGCCGCGAGGTCGACTACGGCGGGGTGGCGGTCCTGACCGTCGGCCTCACCGCGCTCGTCCTCGCCCTCGTCGAGGGCAACTCCTGGGGCTGGGGCTCGACCGAAGTCGTCGGCCTGCTGGTCCTCGCCGCGCTGGCGCTGCCCGCCTTCGTCTTCGTCGAGAACCGGGTCAAGGCGCCGATGGTCCAGTTCGACCTGCTCAGCGACCGCAACTTCCTCGCCGCGGTCTGCGTGGCGATGATCATCAGCTTCGGGATGCTGGGCGTCTTCTTCTTCCTCGCCCTCTACATGCAGGACATCCTCGACTACTCGCCGCTGGAGGCGGGGGTGCGCTTCCTGCCCTCGACCCTGATGATCGTCGGCGTGGCGCCGGTCGCCGGGCGGCTCTCCGACCGCTACGGGCCGCGCTGGCTGATCGCGATCGGGCTGACGATCGTCGCCGCCTCGCTGTTCAGCTTCAGCCGCATCGCGGTCGACTCCACCTACCTCGACCTGCTGCCCGGGTTCATGCTGCTCGGCATCGGCATCGCGATGACGATGTCGCCGATGACCAGCGCGGCGATGAACGCGGTGCCGGTGCAGAAAGCCGGGATCGCCTCCGGGGTGCTCTCGATGTTCCGCATGGTCGGCGGCAGCCTCGGGATCGCCGTCACCGGCGCGATCTTCCAGGGTCTGGTCAGCTCGAAGCTGGACTCGCTGCTCGGCGGGACCGGGATCACCGAGGCCCAGCGGCAGTCGATCTCCGACCAGCTCGGCGGCGGCGGCGTCCCGCACGTGCAGGGCCTCGGCGCGGCGCAGGTGAAAGAGGTCACCGCGGCCGGCAGCGAAGCCTTCGTCTATGCGCTCAGCCACGCGATGACCGTCTCCGGGTTCGTGGCGCTGCTGGGAGCGGTGATCGGGGCGACCGCGATCCGGGCGAAGTCCGAAGGCGAGACGACGATCGAGGCGGCCACCGCCGAGGCGAATCCCGGCGGTGAGGCGATCGCCGCCGAGGAGCGGGAGGCGGCGCAGGTCGCGTAGCGCCGCCTCGCCGTAGGGTCTGCGCCCGATGCTGATCCTGCTGCCGCCTTCGGAAGGGAAGTCCGAGCCCGAGGCGGGCCAGGCGGTGGATCTCGACTCGCTCGCCTTCGCCGAGGAGCTGGGCGAGCAGCGGGAGAAGCTGATCCGGGCCTTCGATCCGGCCCTCCTGAAGGCGCCCGCGGCGCCCGCGGCCGAGGTCTACACCGGCGTCCTCTTCGGGCGGCTGCAGCTGCCGAAGCTGGGGAAGAGGGCGCGCGGGCAGGTGGTGATTGCCAGCGCGCTCTGGGGGTTCGTGCGGCCCGACGACCGCATCCCCTATTACAAGTTTCCGCCGAAGACGAAGCTGAAGGGGATCGGGGCTCCGGCGGCCTACTGGCGGCCGGCGCTGGCCGAGGCGATGCCCGATCGGGAGGGGGAGCTGATCGTCGACATGCGCTCCGGCGCCTACACCTCCTTCTGGAGGCCGAAGCGGGCGACCCTGCTGGCGGTGCGGGCCTTCACCGAGCGCGACGGCGAGCGCAAGGCCGTCTCCCACATGGCGAAGGCGGTGCGGGGCGACATCGCCCGGGCGCTGCTGCAGGCGAAGAAGCCGCCGCAGGATCCCGAGGGTGCCGCGGCGATCGCCCGCGACGCCGGCTTCACCGTCGAGCTCGCTGACGGCAACCTCGACGCGATCGTCTAACTACCCAGGCACTACCCCGCCGACGGGACGAAAGTACCCCTATATGGAGGGAAATTGTCCCGTCGGCAGGTGGAGGGGCGGCCAGGTCGGGGGGTCGGCGAGGTTGATGGGAGGGAGGGTGAGGACATCGACGTCGGCGAGCCTGGCGATCGTCTCGCGGTTGGAGGCCTCGATCTCCGTCGGCTGCGCGGGCCAAGGGGTGAGGACGACAGCGGTGATCGACAGCCCGGTGGCGCGCGCCGCCTCGAGCGTCAGCAGGGTGTGGTTGATCGTCCCCAGGCCGGGGCCGGCGACGACGACCAGGGGATGACCGAGGTCGGCGGCGAGATCGCGGACGAGATAGGTGGGGGAGAGGGGGACGAGGAGGCCGCCGACCCCCTCGCAGACGATCGCGTCTGCTCCCTCGGCGGCGGCGCGAGCCGACTGGCGCAGGCGCTCGGGGTCGATCTCCTCGCCGGCCAGCTCGGCGGCGAGGTGAGGCGAGGCGGGCGGTCCGTAGCGGTAGGGGGCGATCTCCTCGTCGCTCTGGCTCGACCCGGAGGCGCGGCGCAGCAGCGCGTGGTCGGTCTCGACCCCTTCGTCGAGCCCGGTCACAGCCGGCTTGAAGGCGTGGACTCGCTGACCCTCGGCGGCGAGGGTGCGGGCGATCACCGCGGCGACCACGGTCTTGCCGACCTCGGTGCCGGTGCCGGTGACGAAGAGCCCGCGCGCCACGGCGACCCGCTACGCGGCCAGCGCCTGCGACCGGATCAGGCCGACCGCCTGGGCCGCCGCGGCGACTTTGGCCGCCGCCTGGACGAGCTCCTCCCGCCGGTGCGTCGCCATCACCGTGAAGCGCAGTCGCGAGCAGCCCGCGGGGACGGTCGGCGGCCGGATCCCCTGCGCGAAGACGCCGCGCAGCAGGGCTCGCTCGCAGAGTTCCATCGTCGTGTCCGCCTCCCCGACGGTGAGCGGGACCACCTGCGTGGTCGAGTTGCCGACGTCAAGGCCGTGGCCGGCGAGTGCGCTGCGCAGCGTCTCCGCGTTCGCCTGCAGCCGCTCGACCAGCTCCGGCTCGGCTTCGAGGATCTCCAGCGCCGCGAGCGTCGCTCCGGCGGCCGAGGGCGGCGGCGCGGTCGAGAAGATGAAGGGCCGCGCCGAGTTGACGAGGAACTCGACCGTCTCGGCGCTCGCGCAGGCGTAGGCGCCGTAGGAGCCGAGCGCCTTGCCGAGGGTGCCGACGACGACGTCGACCTCGCCGCTGAGGCCGGCGGCGGCGACCGAGCCTCGCCCGCCGGGGCCGATCGCCCCCATGGCGTGCGCCTCGTCGACCATCAGCCGCGCCCCGTGGCGCCGCGCCAGCTCCAGCAGCTGCGGCAGCGGCGCCACGTCGCCGTCCATCGAGAAGACCCCGTCGGTGACGATCAGGGAGGCGCGCCCGCCCGCCTGCTCCAGGCACCAGGCGAGGTGCTCGACGTCCTGGTGGCGGTAGACGACGGTCTCTGCGCGCGAGAGCCGGCAGCCGTCGACGATGCTGGCGTGGTTCAGCTCGTCGGAGAAGACGACCTCGCCGCGCCCTGCCAGCGCCGCGATCGTCCCGGTGTTGGCGAGATAGCCGGAGCCGAACAAAAGCGCCGCCTCGCTGCCCTTGAAGTCTGCCAGCCGCTCCTCCAGCTCCCGGTGCGGCTCCATCGTCCCCGAGATCAGGCGCGAGGCTCCGGCGCCCGCTCCCCACCGCAGCGCCGCGTCCGCCGCCGCCTCCCGCACCTCGGCGCGGTCGGCGAGGCCGAGGTAGTTGTTGGAGCAGAGGAGGAGGACCGGGCGCCCGTCCAGCGTGACAGTCGGTCCCTGCGCCCCCTCGATCAGCCGCAACCGCCGGTGGAGCCCCCGCTCGCGGAGCTCCTCGAGCCGCTCGGCTACGTCAGTCACGCCGCCCGCGGGTAGGACGGCGGCTTCTTCGACTTCTTCACGACCCGCAGCTGGGTCGAGGGGTCCCAGAAGTTCGCCTCTTCCTGGCTGTCGACCAGCTCGTCGATCGGCGTCGCCGGCGCCTCGCCCTCGAGCCAGCCGGAGCGGTTGTCGGGCCGCGGGTTGGCGCCGTTGTCGGGCTGGCGGGCGACGTTGAGGCCGACCTCTTCGAACATCGCCCGGTCCTCGGCCGGCTCGGCCCCGAGCGTGGTCAGGAAGTTCCCCATCATCACCCCGTTGAGGCCGGCCTTGACCGCGAGCTTGTGCATCGAGCCGAGGTTCTCGACCCGGCCGCCGCAGAGGCGGAAGAGGGCGCCGGGGATGATCAGGCGGAAGATCGCGATCCACTTCACGACCTCCCACGGGTCCATCACCTCACGCTCGCCGAATTTCGTCCCCTCCTTCGGGATCAGGAGGTTGATCGGGACCGAGGTGGGGTTGATCTCCGAGAGCTCGAAGGCCATCTCGACCCGCTGCTCCTGGCTCTCGCCGAGGTTGAGGATGCCGCCGACGCAGGTCTCCAGGCCGGCCTCCTTGACCGCCTGGATCGTCCGCAGCCGGCCCTCGTAGCGGACCGTGGTCGAGACCTCCGGGTAGTAGGAGCGGGCCGACTCGACGTTGTGGTGGACGCGCTGGACCCCGGCCTCTTTCAGCGCCTTCGCCCGCTCGCTCGACATGTGGCCGATCGAGGCGCAGCGCTTGAGGTTGGTCTGCTCGGCGACGAGCTTCGCCCCCTCGACGATCTTCTGGAAGTCCCGCTTGGAGAGGCCCTGGCCCTGGGTGACCATGCAGAAGCGGTGGGCGCCCGCCGCCTCGGCCGCCTTCGCGTGCTCGAGGATCTGCTCCGGCTCCATCATCGCGTGCATCGGCGTATCCGCCTCGGCGTAGCGCGACTGGGCGCAGAAGCCGCAGTCCTCGGCGCAGCCGCCGGACTTGGCGTTGACCAGCGAGCACATGTCGGTCGAGTCGCCGAAGTTCTCGACCCGCACCTCCCAGGCGCGTTCGACGAGGGCTTCGATCTCGGCGTGCTCGGTAAGGCGACCGTAGGCGAGGGCCTCCTCGGCGGTGATCAGCGGCGGCATCGGGACGCACCCTAGGAATCGCCCCGGACGCCTCGCAAAGCTGCGCTTGCGAATACCGCAATGTTTTTGACTAAGCAGGCCGTCCCCACTACAGATGTAACTGAATGAAAACATCAGGCTCAATGCGTATCGGAGGTAGCTATGAATAGAAAGCTCAGTATTCCTATCGCTGTAATCGTTTCTGCAATCGCCCTCGGCTTGCCCGTTTTGGCGTCGGCCAACTGGAGTGTTACACCCGGCAACGCTACGTTCACGGGAAGTGCCAGCGCCGGCTCCCTCTCTGCGGCCGGCGAGCCCACCATCACCTGTGAAGGACCTAACACTGCCTCCGGCGCATACGACGGAAGCGGCACCACAGGTTCAGCTATCGGGCACCTGACCAATTGCCGCATTGTTGTCCTCGGAGTCATCCTGCCCTGTAGCACCACGGGCAAACCGTCTGATGCCACAGTCACTGCAACGGGTACGTTCCACAATGTAACAATCACAGGAGGGAAGCGCGGGACCCTGATGACACTAACGAACACCATCCTACAATGTCAAAATATAAAAAAACTGACGATCCAAGGCAGCATGATCGGTGAAGTAACGAGTCCCACCGGTCCATGTCCGCTGAAAACGACCAAAGCGACGGGCACTGCAGTTGTAATCGGTGGACAACAAGCACATACTAAAATCGACGGCAGCTCCACGGAATATGTCACAACAGTTACTACAGAAGGCGGCACGACCGTGCGAGGTGCTGAGAGCGCATCGGGTAGCGTCAACTTCAATTCAGAAGTGACCATCGATTGTTAGGTGGCAGCAGCTTGTAAAAAGGGCTGGAGCGGCTGCTCCAGCCCTTTTCGTATTAGAACTATAAAATAGTGTGATGATCCGGATAGGCAGGCGCTGGGAAAAGCTCGTCGTCGTGCCTGGACAAATCGCTCTAGTCCTAATTCTTTTGACAGTAGGCTCTTTTGGGTGTGCTGACGAGTCTGGCGGCCGCTCCTCGCGCGGGGCCCCTCGCTATTCGACTCTCCCATCGGATGGCGGTATCGCCGCTCTAAGCTTCGGTCAGTTGGCCGGTGCCCGGATCGTCGCCGGCTTCAACGGCACCGTGCCTCCTTGGTCCCTCAAAGAGGCGATCCGCGCGGGCCACGTCGCCGGCGTCGTCCTCTACGCCGAAAACCTGCCGACCCGGGCCGCTGCCCGGCGCCTGATTGGCGGCCTGCAGTCGATCCCGCGCCCGCCGGCGATGCGCGACCCGCTGCTGATCCTCGTCGACCAGGAGGGCGGCCTCGTCAAGCGGATCGCCGGCGCCCCCTTCCACTCGGCCGAAGAAATCGGCCAGCGCAACCCCGCCTTCTCCCGCCTCGAAGGCCGCCGCACCGCCCGTAACCTGCGCAGCGTTGGCGTCAACGTCGACATCGCCCCCGTCCTTGACGTCCCCCGCCCCGGCTCCCCAGTCGCCGGAACCCATCGCGGCTACGGCACCACCCCGGCTGCCGTCTCCACGATCGGCGTCGCCTTCGCCGAAGGTCTGCAGAAGGGCGGGGTAGCGGCGACCGCCAAGCACTTCCCCGGCTCGGTGCTGCCGAGGAGGACTCCGACGTCGAGGTCAGCCGTATCGGTCTCTCCAAAGCGCGCCTGCGCGCGGTGGACGAGGTTCCCTACAGCCGCTACGCCGCCGCAGACGGCGACCTCGTGATGGTCGCCGCCGCCACCTACCCCGCCTTCTCCAGTCGCCCAGCCGCCTTCTCGCGCTCCCTGGTCACCGGCGAGCTCCGCCACCGCCTCGGCTACCGCGGCATCGTCATGACCGACGCCCTCGACACCGTCTCGGTCGCCGCCTTCGGCAACCCAGCAGCAACCGGCCTGGCGGCGGTTAACGCCGGCTGCGACCTCCTTCTCTTCACTGAACCAGGCCCCGCCGAGGCATCCCGCCAAGCGCTGGTCCGCCAGTTGCAAACCGGCTCCTTGGATCCGGGGGAGTTCGAGCAATCCGCGCAGCGGGTTTTCGACCTCCGCGCTAGTTCGGCCCCCTGAGCGTGCCAAGCGCAAAGCGCGTCGAATACCCCGACGTTCTTGACTGAAGCCATTTGCCTCGCGATGTTGTGTGCCTCCTGGTCACGCCGGGAGGACAGCCATAAATCAACACTGAGAGGTAATCATGAGCAAGAAGATAATCCCGCTGACGCTCGCGGCGGTCAGCGCAGCTATGTTCGTCCTGTCGGCAGCGGCCTCGGCGAACTGGGGAGTCACACCGACGAACGCGAACTTCACCAGCACCGGACCTACGGCAAAGCTCTTCGCGAACGGGGAGCCGACGATCGAATGCAAGGGTTCCGGTCGCCCGGCTGTCAACACCGGATCCGGGACATATGAGGACGGGACAACAGGAACCGTCACCCTGCACTTCACCGAATGCCAGGCCGAGTTCCTCGGCATCACAGTGCCGTGCAGCACCATCCTGGCCGACCCCGGTTCCAAGACAATCGTTACAAGCGGCAACTTTCACAATGTGACAATCACAAGTGGTAAACGAGGCATTCTCGTGACACCCTTGAGCACCGTGATTAAGTGCCAGAACATCGCCAACATGATCACCGTAAGTGGCAATCTCAT
>DATMBY010000193.1:0-6234 GCA_035558995.1 Solirubrobacterales bacterium | reverse complement strand
CGTCGAGAACATGGGGGAGGCGACCACCGCCGACGTGCTCGAGCTGATGGCCGCGGGGCGGCGTCGCGTCCACGAGCGTTTCGGCGTCGAGCTCGAGCCCGAGGTGCAGGTGCTGGGCGAGGTGCGCTGGCCGGACGGTTGGGACCTGTGACCCGCACCCGGTTGCTGATCGGCCTTGTCGCGGTGCTAGTCGCCGCCGTCGGGATCTACTGGTTCGTCATCCGCCCTGGCTCGGCCGAGCCCCGCGTCCTCGTCCCCGACCTCAGCGCCTCGATCGGCGAAGGCTCCGACGCGGTCGGGGTCGCGGCCAACGGCGCCGTCGTGCGCTGGCTGCCGCTGCCGGAGGACCCGCCTCTGCCACAGCTGCCGCTACAGGAGGCGCCGAAGGGGGGCCGGGTCAAGGGGCCAGCGCTGGAACAGGTGCAGGTGCTCGCCGCCGTTCCGAATGCCCTGCGCCCCTACCTCGCCCGCAGCTCCTTCGGCGAGAGCGGGGTGGAGGTCGAACTGACGACCGGGATCGAAATCCGTTTCGGCGACGCCTCGCAGGCACGGCGAAAGTGGCACGCCGCCGCCGCCATCCTTGCCGATCCGGAAGTTACGGCGCTCGATTATGTAAACGTGGTCGCACCGTCGCGGCCCGTCTACGAGGGCGCGGGGCATGAACTTCCGGCCGCACCCTGAACCCGGTGAAAGCCCGGTTAAAGGGCTTTGCAGAGCGGCGTCGAAAAGTCTCGACCTGAGGGTGAGAGTGGTTCAACCCTCAAGTCATGGTTGAGATATGGAGGCTGCACGATGTCGGTCGGGCGTTTGACAGAGGAGCAGGAATGCCCTACGTTGAGCGCAATTTCCGTGCTTGAAGCGGCAACTCGAACCCTAGAGTGTCACTAAAGGCTCGGACGGAACAAGGGCTCAACTCAAGATGGAATCCACTTACTTGGCAGTGATCAAGGTCGTCGGCGCGGGCGGCGGCGGCACCAATGCCGTCAGCCGGATGATCGACGCCGGCATCAGGGGCGTCGAGTTCGTCGCCGTCAACACGGACGCCCAGGCCCTGCAGGCCTGCGACGCCGACATCAAGCTTTCGATCGGCCAGGAGCTGACCCGCGGCCTCGGCGCCGGGGGCAATCCCGAGGTCGGCGCCGGCGCCGCGGCCGAGAGCCGCGACGAGATCAAGGAGGCGCTGAAGGGCGCCGACATGGTCTTTGTCACCGCTGGCGAGGGCGGCGGCACCGGGACGGGCTCGGCTCCGGTGATCGCCGAGATCGCCAAGGAGGAGATCGGCGCCCTCACGGTCGGAGCCGTGACGAAACCGTTCGAGTTCGAGGGCAAACGGCGGATGCAGCAGGCGCTCGAGGGCATCGAGAAACTGCGCAACAAAGTCGACACCCTGATCATCGTTCCGAACGAGAAGCTGCTGCAGGCCGTCGAGCGGCGCACCAGCGTCCTCGAGGCCTTCCGCCAGGCCGACGACATCCTCCGCCAGGGCGTCCAGGGCATCACCGACCTGATCACGATCCCCGGCCTGATCAACCTCGACTTCGCCGACGTGCGGACGATCATGCGCGACGCCGGCTCTGCCCTGATGGGGGTCGGCTCGGCCTCCGGCGAGGCCCGCGCCCTCGACGCCGCCAAGGCCGCCATCACCTCGCCGCTGATCGAGGAGTCGATCAAAGGCGCGACCGGGATGCTGCTGAACATCACCGGCCCCGAGGACCTCGGTCTCTTCGAGGTCAACGAGGCCGCCCAGCTGGTCCAGGCTGAGGCCGACGACAACGCCAACATCATCTTCGGCTCGGTCGTCGACCAGTCGATGAAAGACGAGGTCCGGGTGACGGTGATCGCCACCGGCTTCGAGGGCTTCGAGCTCCTCGCCCGCTCGCCGCAGCGGGTGCGGCGCCGCTACGAGAGCCGCCCACGGGTCTCGGCCGAGGACACGGAGATCCGGAAACTTCGGGTCTCCGAGGACGACATCGACGTTCCGGGGTTCTTGAAGGAGTAGCGCGGCGGGAGGGGCCGGGTGCCCCTCTTCACTCGGATCCTTTGAGATGCGTGGGCTGTCGGTCGTGCAGCCGTGGCGGCAAAGTTCCGCAAAACGTTCAGAGGGGCACCCGGCCCCTCCCCGGTGGGCGGTCATCAATAGCCTGGGAATCTGTGGCTGACGCTCGTCGCACTCCTCTTTTTCAGCAGCATGTCGACCTTGGGGCGAAGGTTGTGCCGTTCGCCGGCTGGGAGATGCCGGTGACCTACGAGGGGATCCGCGAGGAGCATTCGGCGGTGCGGCGGCACGTGGGGATGTTCGACGTCTCCCACATGGGCGAGGTCGAGGTCGAGGGCCCCGGTGCGCTCGCCTTCCTGCAGCGGGTGCTCTCGAACGACGTCGCCAAGATCGCGATCGGCGGCGCTCAGTACTCGTGCCTCTGCCAGGAGGACGGCGGGGTGCTCGACGACCTCTTCGTCTACCGGCTGGGAGGCGACCGCTACCTGGTGGTCACCAACGCCGCCAACCACGAGAGCGACCTCGCCTGGCTCGGGCGCCAGAGCCGGGCGTTTGACGTGATCGTCCGCGACGTCGCCGACCGCTACGCGATGCTCGCCGTCCAGGGGCCGCACGCCCGCCAGGTGCTGAAAGGCGCGCTGGGGATCGAGTTGCCGGCGCGCTTCCGGGTCGCTCACGCCCAGGTGGGGCGCCGCCCGGCGCTGGTCTGCGGCACCGGCTACACCGGCGAGGACGGGGTCGAGCTGCTGATCGACCCCGAGGTCGCTGCACCGATCTGGAGCGAGCTGCTCGACGCCGGCGTCGTCCCCTGCGGGCTCGGCGCGCGAGACACCCTGCGGCTGGAGGTCTGCTACCCGCTGCACGGCAACGAGCTGACGCCCGAGCGCAACCCGATCGAAGCCGGCCTCGGCTGGTGCTGCAAGGAGGAGACGGGATTCATCGGCTCGGAGGCGATCGCCCGCGCGCGCGCCGAGGGAACTGCCGAGAAGCTCGTCGCCTTCGAGCTCGAGGGCCAGGGGATCCCGCGCGAAGGCAACCCGGTCCTCCACGAGGGGGAGCCGGCCGGCGTCGTCACCAGCGGCACCTTCGCGCCCTCGCTCGAGCTCGGCGCCGGGATGGCCTACGTGAAGTCCGAGCTGGCCGAGGTCGGGACCGCGGTCGAGATCGACGTGCGAGGCAAGCGTCGCCCCGCCCGGATAGCTTCCAAGCCCCTCTACGCGAAAAGGAGCTGAAACGTTGGCCGATGCCACCTATCCCGAGGACCTCCGCTACCACGAGGAACACGACTGGGCCCGGATCGAGGGGGACCAGGCCACCCTCGGGATCACCTGGTACGCCCAGGACTCGCTCGGCGAGGTCGTCTTCTTCGACCCGCCCGAGGTCGGCTCGACGATCCAGAAAGACTCCTCCTACGCCGAGGTCGAGTCGGTGAAGGCGGTCTCCGACGTGATCGCGCCGCTCTCCGGTGAGATCGTCGAGGTCAACGACGCCCTCGCCGACGCACCCGAGCAGATCAACCAGGACCCCTACGGCGCCGGCTGGTTGGTGAAAGTTCGGCTGAGCTCGCCGGAGGAGGCCGAGACGCTGCTCGGCGTCGAGGAATACCGCAAGATGCTGGACCGCTAGCACGCAAGCCCAGCCACCCGCTTCCCTAGCCTTAGCTGCGTGACCCGCTACACCTCCGCCACCCCGGACGACCGGCGGGAGATGCTCGACGCGATCGGCGTCGGCTCCGCCGCGGAGCTCTTCGAGCAGATCCCCGAGCCGCTGCGCCTCGGCCGGCCGCTGGCGCTGCCGGACGGGATGGGCGAGGCCGAGGTCTACGAGCGGCTGACAGGTCTGGCCGAGCGCAACGCCGACGCCGAAGCGCAGGTCTGCTTCGTCGGCGCCGGGATGTACGACCACTACGTGCCGGCGATCGTCGACGCGATCACCTCGCGCAGCGAGTTCCTCACCCCGTACACGCCCTACCAGCCGGAGATCTCCCAGGGCGGGCTGCAGGTGATGTTCGAGTTCCAGACGGCGATGTCGGAGCTGACCGGGCTGCCGGTCTCCAACGCCGGCCTCTACGAGGGGCCGTCCTCGGTCGCCTCCGCCGGCTACCTGGCGATGGGCGCGACCAAGCGGCGCCGGTTCGTCGTCTCCCGCGGCGTCCACCCGCACAGCCGCGAGACGCTCGCGACCTACTCGGTCGGCTACGGCGCCGAGGTCGTCGAGGTCGGGCTCGAGGGGGGGCTGACCGACGCCGCGGCGCTGGCCGAGGCGGTCGACGACGAGACCGCCGCGGTCATCCTCCAGAGCCCGAACTTCCTCGGCGCGGTCGAGGACGTCGAGGCGCTCGGAGCGGCGGCGAAGGAGCACGGCGCGCTGCTGATCGTCGCCTGTGACCCGATGACGCTGGGGATCCTCAAGCCGCCCGGCGAGTGCGGCGCCGACATCGCCCTCGGCGAGGGGCAGCCGCTCGGCAACCGTCTCGACTTCGGCGGCCCGTCGTTCGGCTTCTTCTGCGCGACCGAGGCGCGGATCCGCCGCATGCCGGGACGGATCGCCGGCGAAACCGAGGACGTCGACGGCCGCCGCGGCTTCGTCCTCGCGCTGCAGACGCGGGAGCAGCACATCCGCCGCGAGAAAGCGACCAACAACATCTGCACGGCCCAGGCGCTGAACGCGCTGGGGGCTATGGTCCACCTCGCCTGGCTGGGACGCAACGGCTTCCGCGAGCTCGGCGAGCTGCTGGTCCAGCGCACCGCCTACGCGCGCGAGCGGCTGGCCGCGGTCGACGGGGTCGAGCTGCTGCACGAGGCGCCGGTCGCCCGCGAGTTCGCGGTGCGGCTCGGCGCCCCGGTCGGGAAGGTGCTCGACCGCGTCGCCGAGCGCGGGATCGCCGCCGGCTACCCGCTCGGCCGCGAGTACCCCGAGTTCGAAGACGGCCTCCTGGTCGCGATCACCGAGCGCCGAACGAAGGCCCAGATCGACGAGCTAGCCGAGGCTCTCGGCGCCGCGATCGACGCGGAGCGTGGTTCCTTGGTCGGCTCCGACACGACTAAGGAACCACGAGTTGGAGGGGCGGCCTGATGGCCCTTACCGAGACCCCGATGCAGGCCGAACGCGCGCGGACGATCTACGAGAAGTCGAAGCCGGGCCGCCGCGCCGCGGCGCTGCCGGCCTCCGAAGTGCCGGAGAAGCCGCTGGCCGAGCTGATCCCGGAGAACCTCCTGCGCCCCGAGCCGCCGCGGCTGCCGGAGATCGCCGAGCCGGAGATCGTCCGCCACTACAACCGGCTCTCGCGCCGCAACTTCGACCTCGACAGCGGCTTCTACCCGCTCGGGTCCTGCACGATGAAGCACAACCCGCGCCTCAACGAGCGGGTGGCGGCGCTGCCCGGCCACGCCCGCCTGCACCCGGCCCAGGATCCGCGCCGCGCCCAGGGCGCGCTGGAGCTGATGTGGCTGCTGCAGGAGTCCCTCAGCGAGATCTGCGGCCTCCCGCACGTCAGCCTCCAGCCCAGCGCCGGCTCCCACGGCGAGCTCGCCGGCCTGCTGCTGACCCGCGCCTACCACGCCGACCGCGGCGAAGAGCGGACCAAGGTCCTCGCCCCCGACACCTCCCACGGGACCAATCCGGCCTCGGTGACGATGGCCGGATACGAGGTGGTCAAAGTCGCCACGAACGAGCAGGGCGGGGTCGAGATGGACGACCTGCGGTCGAAGCTGGCCGAGAACGAGGGCGAGGTCGCCTGCCTGATGCTGACCAACCCGAACACGCTCGGCGTCTTCGACGAGAACATCGCCGAGATCGCGAAGCTGATCCACGAGACCGGCGGCACCCTCTACTACGACGGCGCCAACCTCAACGCGGTGATGGGCCACTCGCGGCCCGGCGACATGGGCTTCGACATCGTCCACGTCAACCTCCACAAGTCCTTCAGCCAGCCGCACGGTGGGGGCGGTCCCGGGGCCGGCCCAATAGCAGTCTCCGACCGCATCGAGCCCTACCTGCCGCGGCCGCAGGTGGTCCGCCGCGAGGGCTCAAACGGCCACGGCCCCGGCTTCGACCTCGACTTCGAGCGGCCGAAGTCGATCGGGCGCCTGCGCGGCTTCCAGGGCAACTTCGGCGTCTTCGTCCGCTCCTACGCCTACATCCTCAGCCTCGGCGGCGACGGGCTTTCCGAGGCCTCGGAGACCGCGGTCCTCAACGCCAACTACCTGAAGGCGCGCCTGACCGAGGGCCGCGCCGGC
>DATMBY010000192.1:0-6586 GCA_035558995.1 Solirubrobacterales bacterium | reverse complement strand
CGTTCAGCGCCTCGACCTTGCCGGCGTCGACGTCGAGGCCCACCACCTCGCAGCCCGCCTCGGCAAAGGCGACGGCGAGCGGCAGGCCGACATAGCCGAGGCCGATGATCCCGATCTGCATCGCGGTCAGTCTAGGCGCATAATGTGACGTCTTGTCGAAGCGCGCGACGACCTTTCTGTTCCTGATGGGGGTGCTGCTCCTGTCGCTGAGCCCCCCGGCCGGGGCAATGACCCTGCCGGCCGGGTTCCAGGCCCGCACGCTGCCGCTGCCCAAAGCCAGCTCGCCCACCTACACGAACGGGCTGCAGAAGCCCACCACCCTCGACTTCAGCCCCGACGGGAAGATGTTCGTGGCCGAGCGCAACGGCCGCATCCTTGAGTTCGACACGATCGAAGACCCGACCCCGACCCTGGTCCTCAGCATCGTCGACAAGGTGATGGCAAAGGGCGACCGCGGGCTGCTGGGGATGAAGCTCGATCCCGAATATCCCTCGAAGCCGTTCGTCTACCTCAGCTACACCTACGACGCGCCGATCGGCGGCGACTCCGCGAACTCGACCCATCCGCACTCCGCCGACGGCGGCGACGACTGCAGCCTGGCGAACTATTCCGTCGGCTGCCTGGTCAGCGGCAGGTTGGCCCGCGTCGAACTCGACCCCGCGACCAGCGTGGCCGTGGGCGGGCCGGTCGACCCGAGCTCCGAAGACGTGCTGATCAACAGCTGGTGCCAGCAGGTGACCAGCCACTCGATGGGTGACATCGAGTTCGACCAGGAAGGCGCGCTGCTGATCACCGGCGGTGACGGCGCGAGCTGGGAAGAATCGGATTACGGCCAGCAGGGCAACCCCTGCGGCGACCCGCCGGACGAAGGCGGCTCGCTGCGCTCCCAGGACGTGCGGACGCCCGAAACCGCAGCTGACCCCACCAACTACAACGGCGCGATCATCCGGGTCGACCGGGAAACGGGAGCGGCGCTGCCGAACAACCCGTTCAGCCTGGCGCCGGTGTTCAACCAGCTCGGCGGGGAGGACCAGCCGGCGAAGCGGATCCTCGCCTACGGCATGCGCAACCCCTACCGCTTCACGATCCAGCCCGGGACCGGCATGGTCTACATCGGCGACGTCGGCCAGCAGCTCTGGGAGGAGATCGACCGTGTGCCCTCGCCTCCCGGACCGGGCCAGCATGCGCTCAACTTCGGCTGGCCGTGCTTCGAGGGAGGCCCCGGCGGGAACCTGCCGATGCCGGTCTGGCAGAGCCTGGAAAAACCGCTGTGCAAGACGCTCTACGAATCGCCGTCGCAGGTGACGGCGCCGTTTTTCGCCTACCCCCATCCCAACACCCCGGGCTTCGACGGCCACACCTTCGGGGGCGACGCCTGCAATCCGAACCCGGGCTCGGCCGTCGCCGGCCTCGTCTTCTACGAGCCGCCGGCCTCACCCGAGAACGCCTTCCCCGACGAATACGACCGGACGCTGTTCTTCGCCGACGCCGCCCGCGGCTGCATCTGGACGATGGCGGAAGGGGCCGATGGCGCTCCCGATCCCGGGACCATCGCCAACTTCGCGGTGAAGCAGGAAGGCGACGCGTCCTTCACCCCTGTGGACGTTGTCGAGGGGCCGGAAGGCTCGCTCTTCGTGCCGAACTTCTCCGGCGACAGCATCGTCCAGATCCGCTTCCAGGGACCGAGCGCGAAGATCGAAGCCGACAAGACCTTCGGCCCGATCGGGTCGGGCTTCAAAGTGAAGTTCGACGCTTCCGGTTCCACCCCCTCTGCCGGCGGCGGCGCCCTGCACTACGCCTGGGACCTCGACGGCGACGGTCAGTTCGACGACGGGACCGACACGGCGAAAGTCGAAAGCACCTATTTGAGCGCGACCAACGTGACGCCGAGGGTTCGGGTCAGCGACGGGACGCCACACGTGGACGTCGCTGCGATAACGCTCTATCCGGGCGACCTCGGTCCGCCGGCGGTGGAGATCGAAGCTCCGACCCCCGACCTCACCTGGGGGCTGGGGGAGCAGATCCACTACCAGGCCTCGGCGACCGATCCCGACGGCGAGAGCCTCGGCTCCGGCCTCACCCCCCACTGGGAGTTCACCATCCAGCACTGCCCGTCGGCCTGCCACCTGCACCCGCTGAGCAGCTCCGACTCGGCGAGCGGCACGGTCACGGCCGAGTCCGATGGCTTCCCGTCGAAATTCCGCCTCGAGTTCGCCGCAACCGACTCGCGCGGGATGAGCACTAGCCAGGTGGTCGAACTGCTTCCCCGGTCGATCGAGGTCAAGGTGCAGTCCGATCCTCCCGGAGTCCCGCTGACGCTCAGTGGCATCACCTCCGAGCAGCCCCTCTCGGTCACGACGATCGCCGGGGAAAGCGTCCAGGCCGCCGCGCCGCCGAGCGCCGCCCTCTCAGGGGTCGAATATCTCTTCGCCGGCTGGTCGGACGGCGGCGCCCGCATCCACGGGATCTCCAGCCTGGAAACGAAGACCGTGGTGGCCACCTACAAGCCGGCGAGCGAGCTCGAAGCCCCTCCACCGCCGGCGACGGAACCACCTCCGACCGCCCGCTTGGGGCACCTGCGTCTGGACTCCCGGCCCGCCGGCGTGCCCCTGCGGGTCGGGGCGGTCAGCGGCAAAACTCCCTTCTCGCTACGGGTGCCGCTCGGGCGGCGGACCTACCTGCTGGCGCCGCGCAAGGTCAAGCGGCACGGCGAGGTCCTGTATTTCAAGCGCTGGTCGGGAACCGGCGGTGCGGTTCGCACGGCCCGGCGGTACCCGCTGACGATCCCCGCCAAAGCCCGTTTCGTCGCCGTGTTCGCCAAGCGCTGATTAGTGCAACTTCCCCCGTAGAAGGTCTATCCTCCCTTCCTTGCGGTTCTTCCAAAATGCGCGATTTGCCCTAGGGGGGGTTCTCGCGGCAAGCATCTTGTCGGCTCTCCTTCCGGGGGCGCTGCCGTTCGGCGGCGGGACCGCCTCTGCTGCGATCTACTGGGGGGCGACGATGAAGGGCGAGGTCTACGGCCTCGAAGGGGAAGCGCCGAAAAACCCGGCGGTCTGGGAACGGTTCGAGCACGACGCCGGCAAGCAGGTCACGATCGTCAACACCGGCCAGAGCTGGGGCCAGTTCGACACGACCACGATGCAGCAGGTGATCGACGGCGGCGCGATCCCGCTGGTCACGATGGGCATCACCTCGGGCGTGACCATGCAGGAAGTGGCGGAAGGCAAACAGGACACCCAGATCCGGGCCTGGGCCAAAAGCGCCAAAGCCTTCGGCTATCCCTTCATGTTCCGGCCGTGGCGCGAGATGAACGGCGCCTGGTACAGCTGGGGGCGCGACCCCCACTACGTCGACGCCTGGCGCCACTTCCACGACGTCGTCGTCGAAGAAGGGGCGACGAACGTCACCTGGGCCTGGATCGTCAACACGGTCTGGCTCGATGCCGGCTCCGATCCGACGCCCTACTACCCGGGCGACCAGTACGTCGACTGGGTGGGGATTGATGCCTACAACTGGGGCAGGAACCCGATCCAGCCCGACACCTGGCTGAGCCCCGAGCAGGCGATCGACCCGACCCTGGAGGTGCTCGAAAAGATCACGGACAAGCCGGTCGTCCTGACCGAGGTGGCCTCGAGCGAGTACGGCGGCAACAAGGCGAGCTGGATCCGCGACTTCCTCGGCAGCTACCTGCCGAACCACCCGAACATCAAGGCGATGATCTGGTTCAACTGGAACATCCTCCAGGGCGGCCTTCGCTACGACTGGCCGATCGAGTCCTCGACCACCGCCGAACAGGCCTTCCGCGACGGCATCCAAAGCAGCGAATACCTCTCACAGCGGCCCCCGCTGACGTCGCTGACGAAGGTGCCGATGCCACCTGCTTGGTCCGGACCCGCGCAGCCACTCGGCACCAGCCCTGGCCCGACCCTGCTCAGCGACGGAATCTGGAGGCCGGCGACGGAGCTCGGCGCCGGCGGAGGCGACGAGCGCGAGGCGCAGCTCGCAGTTGGCCCCGACGGCACTACCACTGCCGTCTGGGAGCACTACGACGGCTCGCACTTCGTCATCCAGGAGCGGCGGATCAGCAGGGGAGGAGCGCCGCTGGGCCCGGTGAACCAGCTCTCGGCCGGAGGCCGAAGTGCCTTCGACCCGCGGGTCGCGGTCGGCCCTGACGGCGTCGCCACCGTGGTCTGGAAGCGCTACAACGGCACCTCCTTCGCGATCCAGGAGCGGCGGGTCGGCGCCGGCGGGACGCCCGAGGCCGCCACGCACGATCTCTCGCTCTCCGCGCAGTTCGCCGGCCAACCGGAAGTTGCGGCGCGACCTGACGGCGGCGCGGTCGTCGTCTGGGAGCGGCACATCACGATCACCAGCACCAGCTTCGGCTTCAACTTCAGCCGCGACGTGACCCGAATCCAGTCGACCGTCGTCCGCCCGGACGGAAGCGTCGCGGCCTGCTGCTTCGACCTCACCGACGGGAGCTCCAACAGCAACGGGTTCGAGCCGCAGGTCGCCGTCGCCCCGGACAGCACCGCGATCGTCGTCTGGGACCGTCACAACGGCAGCGAGCAGGTCGTGCAAGCACGCCAGCTGGCGGTCACCGGCAGTCCCTCTGCGACCACCTACGATCTCTCGGCCAGCGGCGAGAACGCGATCGAACCGGACGTGGCGTTCGGTTCCGACGGCACGGCGACCGTGGCCTGGACCCGCTTCGACGGCAGCGAGTGGGTCGTGCAGGCCAGGCGCCTGGCCACGTCCGGTTCGCCTGCGAGTGCGGCCGTCGACGTATCCGAGGCCGGAGGGGCGGCTCTGCAGCCCCACGTGGCAGTCCTCTCGAATGGCGCCGCCTCGATTGTCTGGAAGCAGCTGGGCGGCTCCACCTACACGGTCAAGGAGCGGCGGCTGGGGTCCGGCGGCCTCTCGCCCAGCGTCCACACGCTCTCGCCCGCCGGCGTCGACGCCCACGAGCCGCAGGTCGCCGCCGGCGGCGACGGCAGCGAGACCGTGGTCTGGGCCCTCGACGACGGCAGCGGCAGGGTCGTGCAGGCGCGGCGGGTCGGCGCCGACGGCACCCCCGCAGCCGACACCGTCGATCTCTCGCCCGCCGGCGTCAACGTCAGCGCGCCGTCAGTGGCCGCCGGGGGAGGGTCCGCCGTGGCCGTCGCCTGGAGGCGCTTCGACGGCCTCCGCGACCGGCTCCAGGTCGCGGCATTCGGGCTGCCGACGGTCTCGATCGACCCCGGAAGCCAGGACTTCGGCAAGCGGGTGGTCGCCTCCGGCCCCTCGCAGCCACGCTCCTTCACGATCGGCAACCCCGGCAGCACCGCCCTGGCGATCTCCTCGATCGCCCTGCAGGGGGCAGGGGCAGGGCAGTTCCACCTGCAGGATCCCTCCTCGTGCGCCAGCGCGACCCTGGCTCCCGGACAGACCTGCCAGGTTCAGGTCACGTTCGACCCGACGGCCACCGGCGGTTTCCAGGCCGAGTTGAAGGTGGACAGCAACTCCTCTACCAGCGGCGGGATCGGAACCGTGCAGGGCACCGGCGTCAACGGCACCGCCTCCGCGCCGATCTCCGGCAGCGGCGAACCGAGCAACGAATTCCGCCTCGGGCGCATAAAGCTCGATCGGAAGCGCGGCACCGCCCGCCTCGAAGCCTGGGTCCCCGGCGCGGGCTCCTTGCGCCTGGCCGGGCGCGGGGTGACCGCTCTGCCGCGGAGCAAGAAGGGTGCCCGTGCGAAGTCGAGCCAGAAGCACGTGTCGCGACAGGGGACGGTCTTCTTCACTCTCGGCGCCACCGGCAAGGCGCAGAAGACGCTTTCCAGGCGCAGCCGGGTGAAGCTCCGCGTGCAGGTCTCCTACCTCCCCGACGGCGGGACCCAGCGGACGAAGTCCCGCAGCGTGGGGCTGAGGCTGAGCCCGCAGCCGCCGTCGCGACGCGGCAGATAGCATCCGCCGCCGCAAACTTCGAAGGAGACCACCTACCGATGACTGACCAGACCTACGAGCTGACCACCGACCAGGCCGAGCGCGAGGCGAGCGGCGCCCACAGCTACGGCCGCTACCTCGAGGAGTTCGAGGTCGGCGCCGTCTACAAGCACTGGCCGGCGAAGACCGTGACCGAGGCCGACGACCACCTCTTCTGCCTGATCACGATGAACCACCACCCGCTGCACATCAACGACGTCTACGCCAGCGGCTCCCAGCAGGGCCGCAACGTCGTCGTCGGGCCGCTGGTCTACTCCCTCGCCCTGGGGATGTCGGTCTCCGACATCTCGGGCAAGGCGATCGCCAACCTGGCGACCGAAGAACTGAGCCACCCGAACCCCGTCTTCCACGGCGACACCCTCTTCTGCGAGACCGAGGTGTTCGACGTCAAGCCCTCCTCCTCGAAGCCCGACAGAGGCGTGGTCAAGGTCCACACCCGGGTCCTCAACCAGGACGGCGTGCTCGTCGCCGAGTTCAAGCGGCTCGTCCTCGTGCCGCGCAAGGAGGCCGGAGCCTCCCCGCCCGAGGGGGAAGTGGAGTAGTTGCACAGGGGTTCCGTCGGGTATGACAAAGTCCTCTCTTTCCCCCATGGCACCTGAGC
>DATMBY010000191.1:0-6248 GCA_035558995.1 Solirubrobacterales bacterium | reverse complement strand
CTGGAACCGCAACCACATCGACCACGTCCAGATCGACGTCCCGGAGACGCTCTCGATCGAGATGCGCGGCTCCTTCTACGAGGAAACCGGCGCCTTCCGCGACATGGTCGTGACCCATCTCTTCCAGGTTCTCGGCTTCGTGGCGATGGAGCCGCCCGTCTCGCTGGAGCCGAAACCGCTCGGGATCGAGCGCGAGAAGGTCTTCGAAGCGATGCCTAAGCTGCGGCCGGAGGACGTCGTCCGCGGCCAGTACGAGGGCTACCGCGAGGAGGACGGGGTCGCCGCCGACTCCGACACCGAGACCTTCGTCGCCGTCAGGGCCGCGGTTGACAACTGGCGCTGGGAGGGGGTCCCGTTCTACCTGCGCTCGGGCAAGCGCCTGGAGGAGAGCCGGCACCTGCTGACGGTCGCCTTCAAGCGGCCGCCGCGGCGGATGTTTCCGCTCGACTGCGACCAGATCGCCGAGTCCTTCGGCCACGACCACCTCACCTTCGAGCTCGGCGACCCCGGCAGCATCTCCGCCTCCTTCCTCGCCAAGGTGCCGGGACCGCGGATCCAGCTCGGCGAGGCCCACATGCGCTTCAGCTACGCCGACACCTTCGGCGGCCCGGAGGAGGCGCTCGACCCCTACGAGCGGCTGATCCACGACGTCATGCTCGGCGACCGCACCCTCTTCACCAGCTCCGAGGCGATCGAGCGCCTCTGGGAGGTCTCCCAGCCCGTGCTCGAGAGCCCGCCGCGGGCGATCCCCTACGAGCCCGGCTCCTGGGGGCCGAGCGAGATTGACCAGCTGATCACCCCCCGCCACTGGCATCTGCCGAACGACCACGTCTGAGGAAGAGGGCGGAGGCAGGTTCGCACAGGTTGGCGCGGGGCAAACGCGGTCGCACGCCGTTTCCGGCGGAATCTCGGGGAGCATGCACAGTTGCTTTTGACTGATAGGGAGCGTCTGGCTAGCTTCATCGGCGAGCATGGTCGGGAAGCTGAAAACCGCCCTCATCGGGTTCGCTGCCGCATTGATACTTGGCCTTGCCCCGGCGTCCACGCTCGCGGGCGAACCATTGTTGGACCCGATAGGAGCGGATATCACCTTCGCTGGGGGTGGAAGTGCCATCTTGAACACCGTTTGGTTTGGAAACGTCGGCTGTCAGAATGTCGACGCCAGCGGAACAATCGGTCCAAGTGGGAAGTCAGGAACGATGACCCTTGACATGACAGGGTGTCACGTCATCTTTAATGGATTCACATACCCCTGTCAGTCGACTTCCGCGCCCCTGTCGAACACAATAAAACTCGCGGGAACCTTCGAAACCACCTACTTGACCGACGGCAAGACGAAACCGGGCATCAAGTTCAATATCGCTGCTACCCGCATTGGCTGCGGCTATGCGGCTCCTCCGCCTACGGTTGCCACGTTGTCCGGCAGCGTCCTCGGCACACTGCCGGCACCCGCCTGCGCGGTGGAATCCAACAAAGGGACAATCAATTTCGCAGGGGATCAGCAGATCACAGGCACAGGCCCCTCGATCACCCTGATGTCGACAAATGCTGCTGAAACCGAACAGGCCCCCGGGGGGTTGAGCGCCGACCTGTCGGTCGAATTCAGTAAAGCAATCAAAGTGACATGCGTCTAATACTTCAGCTCCCGGCCGGAACGGAAAAGGGCCCCGATCGGGGCCCTTTGTTTCCGAAGGACGTGCCACCAGAGAGTGCTAAGTCGCTGGCTCGTCGGTCCTCAAGCTTTGAAGTCTCTATCCCCCAAACACCGCAAAGGTCTGAAGGTTGCACCTCTTGCATCGGCGGTTGCAAGCATTCCTTTAGCCACTACCCGCCTTTCTCCTGCTCATTGCTAGATTCCGGGATCCCGGGCGTTTAGCTCAGTTGGGAGAGCGCCAGCTCGACAAGCTGGAGGTCACTGGTTCGAGCCCAGTAACGCCCATCGCTCGGGCACGGGGTCTTTAGGAAGACGTAAAGAAGAAGTGAAAGCGTGGGGGCGGTGGACTCGTCGCTGCTGCACGCGCTGAACGACTTCCTCTTCCGCCACGACGCCGTCGAGGATCCCCTGCTCTTCTACGTGAGCATCTCCGAGGCGCTGTTCGCGACGACCCTCGCAATCGTCTTCCTGGCGGCTCGCGGACCTGCCCTTGCGGCCTGGCGGCGGGCCGCGGTCGCCGCCGTCCTCAGCGCCGGGCTCGGGCTGGCGGTGGCGAAGGTGATCTCCGAACTGGTGGACCGGGCGCGGCCCTTCGTCGCCGACCCCCACGGGGTCCACCTCTTCTCGCCCCATGCCGCCGATCCGGGGTTTCCCAGCGACCACGCAACCGCGGCTTTCGCGATCGCCGTCGCGATCCTGCTGCGCAAGCGGGGCTGGGGGATCGCGATGCTGGTGGCCGCCGCGGTCCTCTCCGTCGGTCGCGTCGCCCTCGGCGTCCACTACCCCTCCGACGTCCTCTGCGGAGCCGCCCTCGGCAGCGCCGCGGCGCTGGTCCTCTGGACGGTCCCGCTGCGGCAGAGGATCGACGCTTTGGCCGACTGGGCCGGCGGCCACTGGGACCGCGCCGTCAGCCGGAGCGCCCAGGGCCTCGCCGAGCTGCGGCGCTAGGCCCGGCAGCTCGTTTTCGCCCCGGCCTCAGGTTTTTCGCGTAGCTGCCGATAGGGGCAGCGCATGAGACTTCCCGCGATCGCCGCCGTGGTGGCTGCCCTCTGTCTCGCCGGCTGCGGCTCTGGAACGAGCGATCCCGGGGACGGCGGGGTCCTGCGCGCGACCTTCTCCTCGTTCCCCGACTACCTCGACCCGGCGCTCTCGCACTCGGAGGAAGGGTGGACGGCGATCTACGACACCTACGTCCCGCTGCTGACCTACCGGCACGCGGACGGCAAGGCGGGGAGCGAAGTGATCCCCGGGCTGGCGAGGGCGCTGCCGCAGATCAGCGAGGACGGGCTCACCTACCGGTTCCGCCTCCGCGACGGGCTGCGCTACTCGAGCGGCAAGCCGGTCGTCGCCTCGGACTTCAAGCGGGCGGTCGAACGGGTCTTCGTCCTCAACTCGAGCGGCTCGCCGTTCTTCACCGACATCGTCGGCGCGACCGAGTTCGCGAAGACGAAGAAGGGCGGCATCAGCGGCATCGTCACCGACGACCAAAGCGGCGCGATCACGATCAAGCTGACCCACCCGCGCGGCACCTTCCTGCAGGAGCTGGCGCTGCCGTTCACCGCGCCGCTGCCGGCGGGGACGCCCGACGAAGACCTCACCGGCGACCCGCCGCCCGCCACCGGGCCCTACGAGATCGTCTCCTCGAAGCCGGGGCGCGGCTGGTCGTACGTCCGCAACCCCTACTGGGCCAAGGCCAACGGGAAGGCGATGCCGCAACTGCCCGGCGGCTCGGTCGACCGGATCGAGGTGGCGGTCGTCCGCAACGCCTCCTCGCAGGTCGACGACGTGGAATCCGGCAGCTTCGACTGGATGGAGAACCCCCCGCCGGCCGATCGCTACGCCGAAGTCAAGGACGCCTACGAAGGGACCCAGTTCCGGACCGAGCCGACCGAGAGCACCTACCTGTTCTGGATGAACACGACGCAGGCGCCGTTCGACGACCTCCGCGTCCGCCGGGCGGTCAACTACGCCGTCGATCCCGAAGCCCTGGAACGGATCTACGCCGGCCAGGTCGTCCCTACCCAGCAGGTCCTGCCGCCGGGGATGCCGGGGTACAAGCACTTCGAGCTCTACCCGTACAACCTCGGCAAGGCCAAGAAGCTGATCGAGGACGCCGACCCGGCCGATCGCCAGATCACCGTCTGGACCGACGACGAACGCTCCCAGGAAGAAGCCGGCAGCTACCTGGCCGAGGTGCTCAAAGAAATCGGCTTCGAGGTGAAACTGCAGGTGATGAACTCCGACAACTACTTCGCGATCGTCGGCAACCAGTCGACCGCGAACCTCGACATCGGCTGGGCGAGCTGGTTCCAGGACTACCCGCACCCCAACGACTTCTTCCAGCCGATGCTCTCCGAAGAAAGCATCTTCCCCACCAACACGACCAACCTCGCCCGCTTCGCCGATCCGAAGGTGAGCGCGAAGATCGCCGAGCTGACCGAACAGCCGCTGACCCCGGCGGTCGAAGCCGAATACGCCGACCTCGACCGCGAAGTGATGGAGCAGGCGCCGTGGGTGCCCTACGGAACCGGCACCCTCGGCACCTTCGTCTCCTCGGCGATTGACCTCGACCAGGTCATCTACAACCCGACCTTCAACCAGGACCTGACGAGCTTCCGCTTCAAGTGAGGCGCGGCGGCTACACGGTCGCCGGCAGCTTCACCTCGGTCAGCCGGATGCTGTTGCCGGAGGGGTCGCGGAAGCCGCAGTCGATGCCGTAGGGGCGCTCTTCCGGGGTCTCGGTGAACTCGACGCCGCGGGCCTTCAGCTGCTCGTAGTCGGCGTGGCAGTCGTCGGTGGTGAGGAAGACGGTGCCGGCGAAGCCCTTCGCCATCAGGGCCTCGACCTGCCGGGTGGTGTCCTCGTCCATCATCGGCGGGCCGGGGATCGCCATCAGGACGATCGCGATGTCCTCCTGGCCGGGAGGGGAGACGGTAAGCCAGCGGAAGTTGCCCATCTCGGGCATGGTCACGTCGGAGCGGACCTCCATCCCGAGCTTCTCCGTGTAGAAGGCGAGCGCCTCCTCCTGGTCGTGGACCCAAAGCTGTGCGTTTGCGATCTTCATCGTTTCCTCCTGGTGGAAATCAGTGTGCGGGCGATGCTAGGTGCGGGTCGGCGGGCTGTCTTCTCGAAACGTGCGGTGTTGAGGACGGGCGTAGGCGCGGACGATGCAGGCGGGGACTCGGGCGTGGGCGGAGGCCGGCGGCGCGACGTCCCTGTACTCGGTCGGCGTCATCCCGTACATGCGCTTGAAGCTGGTGGTGAAGGAGCCGACTCCCTGCAGCCCGACCTCGAGGCAGATCTCGGCGACGGAGTGGTCGGTGTTCCGCAGCAGCGCCGCCGCCCGCTCCAGGCGCCTGGTCAGCAGGTAGACGTAGGGCGACTCGCCGAAGGTGCGGCGGAACTCGCGGCTGAAGTGCGCCTTCGAGAGCCCGGCCGCCGCGGCCATCTCCTCGACCCCGATCGCCTCCGCGTAGCGCGAGTCGGCCAGGTCCCTGGCCCTGAGCAGATGCCGGGCGGGAGGTACGAAGGCCACCGCCGCAGTCTAGGACGGTGGCCCCGGTGCTCAGGCAGGCGCGGCTTCGCAGGCGTTTTCCAGCAGTTCGAGGTGGATGCGCTTGGCCGAGTCCATCGCGGCTTCCATCGTGGCGAAGCATTCTTCGCGCGAAGTCGAACCCGCAATGCGTTGCGTCCATTCGACCGAGCCGATGAAGCTCGTGCTGCTGAGCCTTTCGAGATAGCCAAGCGCGACCGGCTTGCCGGCCAGTTCGGCTCCTCTGGTGCGAAGCGCCGTTGCGGCTCGTGAGGCGGTCAGCTTCAGGGTCGACCTCGTCTGGCAGCTGCTCGAAGCAAGCCTTGCCTTCGGATGCCGGTCGGCTGCCGTCACCCGTATGTGCAGCCGGCAGGTGGTCCGGCTGGTGCTCGATTCTCCGCGCGCGGTGGCGAGGCAGTTGATTCTTCGTTCTCCGCTCCGATCGCAGGAGCCGAGCCTGCTGACCCTGACCTTCGGGTTGCGGCGGGTGAACTTCCTCACGACCTGCTTCGCCAGGCTCCTCGCGGTGCCCATCTTCAGGTGGTAGGGAGGGGGTGGAGGTGGCGCAGGCGGCTGTTCTTCGCCTCCACCTCCGCCGCCTTGACCGGGCGTGCTCGAGCAGGGGCAGGGGAGGTCCTCGCAGGCGATCCCGTCGTCGTCGCCGTCGAGGTTGTAGGGGTCGCCCGGCAGCAGGTATTCCTCGGCTTCCGCCTGGTTGGCGAAGTCGGCGCAGTCGTAGTCGCGCGCCGCAGCCGAGCTGGGAAGGGTGCTCAGCGCCACCAGCGCTATCGCCAGCCCCAGGAACAGACCACCCAGCTTCATCAAACCGACCCCCCTAGATTGGTGAAACAGAGGCGAGCAATCTATGCCTTTCTGCGAACTCCGCTGTAGCCGACGCTGTCCTCTAGGCTCGCGGCCTCGTGATCGGGACCTACGCAGCGGTGCTGGCGGTCTGCGCGTCTTCGCTGGCGATCGGACAGGCCGCGATCGGGCTCTGCGGCGCCAGGCGCTGGTCCTGGCTTTCGCCCGCAGTCGGGTTGGCGCTGCTCTGCGCGGTCTGCT
>DATMBY010000190.1:0-6830 GCA_035558995.1 Solirubrobacterales bacterium | reverse complement strand
GCCTCAGCGGGCTCTGGCGAAGACCGGGAAGGCCCCGGTCGCCGCGGCGGCGTCGAGGAGGCCGGCGCCCTGCTGGGTCCGCGGCAGGCCCAGGTCCCGCGCGGTCTGGCGCAGCTTCCTCGCCACGACTTCCACCTTCTTTGCCGGCGGCAGGACCGGATTGACCACGCCGCTGGCGAGGACCATCGCGGCGACGCCGGAGACGTGGGCGGCGGCCATCGAGGTGCCCACGTAGTAGGCGGGGATCCCGAACTCCTTGGTGCTCTTCGGCTGCAGCGTCACCTGGTAGATCGGGCGCGCTGCGACCGAGGGACAGCGGCTCTGGGGGACGCCGCCGCCGGGGGCGACGAGGTCGATGTCGCGGCCGGCGAGCGAGTAGTCGCCGAGGCAGCCGCCCTCGGTGGTGCCGCCGACGCCGATCACCCGCGGCCCGGTCGCCGGCGCCGAGACGCAGCTCTCCGAGCCGAGGTTGCCGGCCGAGGCGACGGCGACGACGCCCGCTTCGAAGGCTTCCCGCAGCGCTTCGTCAACCAGCGGCACCGCTTTGCCGCAATCGAAGTTGAAGCTCATGTTGATCACCTGGGCGCCGTGGCGGGTGGCGAAGCGGATCCCCTTGGCGATGTCGAGGGCGTCGCCGAAGCCGTTGCGGTCGAGCACCCGCACCGGCATCAGCTTCGCCCGGTAGGCGAGGCCGGTGACGCCGACGCCGTTGCCGGTCTTCTCGGCGATCGTCCCGGCGACGTGGGTGCCGTGGCCGCTTTCGTCGAGGGGGATGCGGTCACGGTCGACGAAGTCGTAGCCGGGCACGAACTGCCGCGGCCCGAAGTCGGGGCTGCGGCGGAAGCCGGTCCCGAGCGAGCGGTAGGCGATGCCGCTGTCGAGGACGGCGACGACGACGCCGGCGGCGCCGGGGCGTCCGCGTTCGATCAGGTTGCGCCAGGCGCCGGGGGCGTCGATCCCGCCGGGGGAGACGGGAAGCCGGCCCGCCTTCGAGGCGTCGTAGGCGAGGAAGTTCCACTGCTTGTAGATCCAGTCGCCTGAGGTGCTGGAGGCTTCCGGGGCCACCCCGGCCAGGCTGCCGGTGTCATCGGGGTCGAACGGGGGAGCGTCGGGGTCGTAGGGGGGCGGTTTCACCGCCGAGGACGAGGCGATGTAGTTGGGGACGGCGTAGACGACGTTCGGGTTGCGGCGCAGGGCGCGAGCGGCCTCCCGCACCCCGATCCCCCGGCCGAGCTCGACCGCCCCTCCGTGCCGCTGGCCCTCGAACTTGACCAGCAGCTGCCGGGAAGCGAACCCGCGCGCCGGCGCGATGCCGGTCGCCGCCGGGGCGGGCGCGGCGGAAAGCGCCAGGGAGGCGATCGCCGCCAGCGGCAGGAGGGTGCGCGGTAGTCGTCTCATCGTCTCTAGGTGCGAACACCGCGCCGCCGCGGAAGTTGTCGGCGGACATACTCCCGGATCGTGAGCGCGGGCAGCTTCGAAGCCGGGATGGAGGTCGCGATCGCGGAGGCGCGCAAGGCCGAGGCGCACGGCGACGTGCCGATCGGGGCGGCGCTCTTCCGCGGCGAGGAGCTGCTCGCCCGAGCCGGCAACGAGCGCGAGCTGCGCCGCGACCCGACCGCCCACGCCGAGCTGCTGGCGATCCGCGCGGCCGCCGGGGTGCTCGGCGGCTGGCGCCTGCCGGAGACGACGCTCTTCGTCACCCTCGAGCCCTGCGCGATGTGCGCCGGGGCGATCGTCCTCGCCCGCGTGCCGCTGGTCGTCTACGGCGCTCCCGATCCCAAGGCCGGCGCCGCCGGCAGCGTCCTCGACGTCCTCGCCGAGCCCGCCCTCAACCACCGGCCCGAGGTCGTCGCCGGCGTCCGCGAGGCGGAGTGCGCCGCCCTCCTGCGCGAGTTCTTCGCCGCCCGCCGCGGGTAGCGCGTCCGCGGCTGGCGCGCCGATACCCTGTCGGGACCCGGAGAGGTGTCCGAGTGGCTTAAGGAGCGCGATTGGAAATCGCGTGGGCGGGGTTAACCCGCCTCGTGGGTTCGAATCCCACCCTCTCCGCTTTGCGGAACCTGGTCGTTCCTTAACGGGAATCCGCCGACCAGTTTGAGGTCGACTCTATACTCAGGGATGTAATGGAGCTCTCTCTGACGACGCTTCGTTGCAGCCGGGAGGGCCGGCATTTCTTGGCCGATAATGCCGGTCCTCTCCATTCCCCCCGCGGCGGCTTTGCGAACCGCCGCGTCAGCGAAGGGTAGCGCGTCAGGCCTGGCGCAGAGCCGGGATCGAGGGCCGCACCGGTACCGGGCCCTCGCGGTAGTCGTCGAGTGAGACGACGATCGCCTCCGACTCGGGGATCGGTGCGGTGGGACGGCGTCCGCGCAGGCGCTCGTGGGTGCAGACGACGTAGCACCACTCCATCAGCCGCAGCCGTGCCTCCGGGTCGATCTCGCGGATCGTCGCGCCGATCAGGAAGCTTCCCTCGACCTCGCGGCAGGTCCTGACCTCGACCTTGGCGGCGACCTCGTGCTCGCTGCCGGCGGCGTCGGTCAGGGTCAGCAGGACGGCGGGTTCGCTGCCGATCTCCAGCGGCGCCGCGGCGACCAGTCCCAGCCCCGCGGCCGAGGCGTCGACGAGGCGGGCGGTGGTGTGGGCGGCGGGCGTGTAGAG
Source organism: Solirubrobacterales bacterium (assembly GCA_035558995.1). Classification (GTDB taxonomy): domain Bacteria; phylum Actinomycetota; class Thermoleophilia; order Solirubrobacterales; family 70-9; genus VAYN01. The sequence continues at coordinate 4,175 of DATMBY010000190.1, read as the reverse complement.
GTTCGCCGGAGCGTCGCCCTCGAAGCGGTAGACGAGCCGGCGCTGCCGCCGCCGACCGACCGCGGTCAGCGTCGCCAGCAGCCGCCGCAGCTCGTAGAGGCCGAGCAGGGGGACGACGATGGCGGCGATGCCCGGCAGGTCGGGCAGCGGGCCGACGCCGGCGAGGTCCAGCAGTCGCATCGCCGTCCCGGCCGCCAGCAAGAAGGTGCAGAAGAGGACGAGGTGGAGCTTGCGGACGGCGTCGAGGCCGCCGCCGTCGCGCCCCTGCTTGGGAGTCACCTTGAAGGCGGTACTGCCCGGGACGAGGGCGCAGCGCAGGGCGCGGACGTAGATCTCCATCGTCAGCAGCTCGTAGTGCGCGGACTCGGGGACCCGCATGTAGCCGCGCGCGAGCGCCGCGCCGGCGCCGAAGTTGAGGAGGACGTAGGGCAGCCACAGCGCTGCCAGGGCGACGACGCTGATCTTCATCGGCAGCTCGCCGGTCCAGAGCACGAGGCCGAGGGTGAGGAGCAGCAGCAGCCGCATCGGCGGCGCCAGGTAGGCGAGCAGGCTGGCGAGGAAGGAGAGGCGCTGCAGCGGGTTAAGGGTCTTCGCCCGCAGCGGCGACTCCGGCAGCCGGAAGACGGCGAGGTTGCCGCGCGCCCAGCGGTCGCGCTGCAGCAGGTAGCCGTCGAGGTCGTGCGGCGCCAGCCCCTGAACCAGGACCTCGTCGTGGTTGCGGCTGCGCCAGCCGTGGCGCATCAGCCTGATCGTCGTGTGGAAGTCCTCGGCGATCGTCTCGGTGGCGACGCCGCCGATCTCGAGCAGGGCGTGGCGGTTGATCAGCGCCGCCGAGCCGCACCAGTAGGCGGCGCCGTGGCGGTCCTTGCCGGGGCAGACGACCCGGTAGAAGAGCGACTGCTCGTGGCGGCCGACCACGTAGTGCTGGACCGAGTCGTGGTTGAAGAAGTCGTGCGGGGTCTGCACGAGCGCCATCCGCTCGTCGTCGAAGTAGCCGACGAGCGCGTCCAGGGCGTCGGGCATCGGCACGTGGTCGGCGTCGAGGACGAAGACGAGGTCGCCGCCGGTGCGCGGCAGCGCCGCGTTCAGGTTCCCGGCCTTGGCGTGGGAGTTGTCGGGCCGGGTCATGTACTCGGCGCCGGCCAGCTCGGCCAGCTCGCGCATCTCCGGCCGGCGGCCGTCGTCGAGCAGGTAGGTGGTGTGCGGGTAGGTGAGGGCGCGGCAGCCCGCGAGGGTCGCCATCACCACCTCCGCCGGCTCGTCATAGGTGCAGACGTAGACGTCGACCTTGCGCCCGGGCGTCGCCGCAGGGCGCACCGCCGCCGCTCGCGACCAGGAGAACCAGGCGAGGATCGCCAGCGCGTAGAGGCCGTAGACCTCGGTGGCCAGCAGCATCCCGAAGGCGACCGGGCTCGCCCCTTCGCCGCTCCAGCCGACGCGCCAGGTCAGGTAGCCGAGGCCCCAGACGAGCGCGATCAGCGCCAGCGTCCGCAGCAGCCGCGGGTGGCGGTCGAAGAAACGCCCGAGAGGGGTCTGCTCGCCTGCGCTCACGCGGTGTCTTCGGCAGGTCGCCCCCGCCCCTTGAGAAACGCAAGTTCAGCGGAGGGGGTGGGATTCGAACCCACGAGCCCCCTTACGAGGGCCAACGGTTTTCGAGACCGCCCCGTTCAACCACTCCGGCACCCCTCCAGGAAGCCGGGCTGGATTCTAGGGCGCTTTCGGTTTCGCCCCGGTCAGCCTTCTCGACATCAAGTTGTGCAACCCAAAATCCGGCTGTACTTATTGTCCAATTTTAGTACTCTGGATCTAGTTGACCGCGAACGCCTCAGCCGCCGCCTCGTGACCCTCGTAGGGAAGTACGACGAAGTACATCAGCGAGGGCAGGAGTGCCTCCAGCTGGTCGTACTCCTGCTTGCAGAGGCGCGAATAGAGCAAGGATTCGACTCCTCCGACGATCCCGGAGGCGGTCAGCGGGTTGTCGCAGGCACCGACGGGAAGCAGCTCCTCGGCCCGCGCTTGGAGGCACCGCGCGAACTCGTCCATCAGCTCGACACGGCGTTTAACCGCAGCGGCGCTGGCAGCCCTCGCCTCGACCACCATCGTGCGGGCGGTGGCGGGCTCTCGACTGATGAACTTGAGCAGCGCTTCGAGGGCGAAACGGACCCCGTCGCGCCAGACGTCCCCGCCCCTGCGGGTGGCGGTCGCGACTTTCTTGCGCAGCCGGTCGGCGCTGGTGTCGAAGGCCGCGAGAAAGCAGTCTTCCTTGTTCGAGAAGTGCTCGTAGAAGGTCGGTCTGGAGACTCCCGCCCGATCGATCACGTCCTGGACGTTGGTTTCGAGGTAGCCGAGGTCGGCGGCGGCGCTGAGCATCGCTACGATCAGGCGCTCCCGCTGGATCGCCCGGATCAGCTCGGCCGGGAAACGTCTTACGCCGGAGGGAAACTTCCCACTGCTGTTGGCGAGCAACTCGAGAGCCGCCTCGACCTGGTCGGGTGGCCACTCATCACCGATCGCAGCGAGAAGGGTCTCTTGGCTCAGCTGTATTCGATCGACGGACACCGAGTAACTCAGAAGTTTCCATTAAAAACAATGCAAGTTTTATCACGGTACCAGAACATTGGTGGGGTGCACAGGCCATTGGGCAGAGGGGGCGCATCTGGCCCCGAAGTGGCGGAGTGGGTTCGATGAGCCCCGCCCGCCCGGAGCTGCCGCGCGAGTTCGTCGCCAGCCACAAGCGGCGCCGCATGATGGACGCGATTGCCGAGCTGACCGCGGAAAACGGCTACGAGGCGACGAAGATCGCCGACATCGTCCGCAGGGCCGCGGTTGCCCGCAAGACCTTGTATGACAACTTCGACGGCAAGGAGGATTTGTTCCTCTCGGCGATCGACGCAACCGTGGCCGAGCTGCGGCTCGCGGTCGAAGAGGGGTGCCGCGGCGGGGCGGAGGCCTCGGAGACCGGGATCGTCGGCGGCCTCGAAGCTCTGCTCGCGTTCGTCGCCGAGCGACCGGCGGCGGCGCAGATGTGCATGGTCGAGGCGATCTCCGCCACGCCCAGCTCAGCTCGTCTATATGACGCAGCCATGCGGGATTTCGTCGAGTTGTTCCGGGAAAACGCCCCGGCCGGCGCGGACCTGCCGGAGACGATCGAGGAGTCGCTGGTCGGCGGCGTCGCCTGGATCCTCCAGTCCCAGATCCGCCGCGGCGGGGCCGAGCAGGCCCCGGAGCTTCTGCTCGAACTCTCCCAGTTCGTCCTCTCGCCGTACCTCGGCCTGGGGCGAGTGGTGGGCGGCGGAGGCAGGCGGGACTGACACCGCGGTGCCAGACTTCGTGGTGGGATGGAGCGACTACCACGGGGTCGTCATGGCCTCTCACCGGAGTTCGTTGCGCGAAATCAGCGTGAGAGGCTGATTTCCGGCCTCACCCTGGCCCTGTACGAGGTGGGGTACCACGAAACTACGGTCTCACTCATCGGACAGCGTGCGGCTGTTTCGAAGAGTGACTTCTACAAGCACTTCGAAAGTAAGGATGACTGCTTCGTCGCCGCCTACGACGCAGCGATCGAGCGGATCCGCGAGCGGGTCCTCGACGCCTGCGAGGAAGCGGAGGGGAGAAACTGGGCCGAACGCATGCCGGATGCGGTCGGCGGACTGCTCGACCTGTTCGACGAGGAACCGGCGCTCGCCAGCATCGCCCTGGTCGAAGGGCTGAGGGCGGGGCGCGGCGTCTACGACCGCTACCAGGCGGCGCTCGAGGCCTTCGTCGTCATCCTCGGGCGCGGGGCTCCCCGCCCTCCGGCGGGGGGCGAGCTGCCGGAAGCCACCGACGAGGCCGTGATCGGCGGCATCACCTCCCTGCTCAGCCGCCGCATCCTCGCCGGCGAAGGGGACCGATTGAGTGACCTTTTTCCGGAGATCGTCGAGTTCACGCTCTCCGCCTACCTCGGCGGGGAGGAGGCGCGGCGAATAGTCTCCGCTGGATGAGCGAGCTCAGGCGCGGCGTTCTTCCCTCGCAGGCACTGAACCGGGCGATCGAGGCCGAGTGGATCGGCTCGGGCGATTACCGGATCCGCCCGCAGGCGGTGCAGCCGGCCAGCATCGACCTCCGTCTCGGCGACTTCGCCTGGGCCCTGCGCTGCTCGTTCCTGCCCGACGTCGATTCGACCGTGGCGGAGA
>DATMBY010000189.1:0-2839 GCA_035558995.1 Solirubrobacterales bacterium | reverse complement strand
GCGCGGCGAGAACGGGGCAGCCGCTCAGGGTCGAGGCGGCGATGCGGTGGAGGTGGCCGCCGACGATCGCCCGCAGCTGCGGGTGCCGCGCGACGACCTCGCCAAGCGCCTCGCGATCGCCACGGTCGAGGTTGATCGCGTCCCACTCGGCGATCCCGGTCGCCAGCGGCGGGTGGTGCACCGCAAGCAGCGTCGGCCGCTCGGGCTGCGCCGCCAGCTCCCGGTCGAGCCACCCCAGCCGGTCGGCGTCATAGCTCCCCGGATCGCGTCCGGGAACGTTCGAGTCGAAGAAGACCAGCCGCAGCTCGCCGACCTCGACCGAGTAGCTGACCGGCTCCTCTCCCTCCCCCGGCAGATCGAACGCCGTACGGATCCGGCCGCGGTCGTCGTGGTTACCCGGCAGGACGTGGAGAGGCAGATCGAGGCGCGCCAGCATCTGCCTCACGACCCGGTAGTTCTCCTCGGCGCCGTCGTCCGTCAGGTCTCCGGTGACCAGCACGGCGTCGGGTCGATTCGGCAGCCCCCGCACCGCCTCGATCACCGCTTCCAGCCGCGGGATCGGGTCGATCCCGTTCTCGCTACCGCCGACGTGGAGGTCGCTGAGCTGAACGAGCAGCGTTGGCTTCGCCATCACGGCAACCGGGCCGGCGTTTTAGGCGGCGAGGGCGAGGCCGGAAAAGCCAAACTGGCGCAGGAGGTCAGATATGGGGCTTTCGCTGGCGATGTTTTGGCAAGTTCGCCGCTATCCGTGGATACAATGCAGGTGTGAATGCTCACGCTTGGCCAGACGTCCCCGAAGATCTCAAGTGGACGCTTGAACTCATGGAGGAGCGGCTCGAACGCACCAGCCAATCTTCTCGCGAGCTCTCGGATCGCGCCAAGGTGCTCCGTGAGCAGGCTGCGCGGACTGAGATCATGGGCTTTCGTGACGCAGCCGTAGCGCTGGCGGATCGCTACGAAGAAGCCGCCGCCGCTCGCGTAGCCTCGGCATAAACTCACTCTTCCAAAAGACCGCGAAGACGCCTTGCGATCTGTCGCTGTCTTGTAAGCATCTGCTGGATCTCAGGGCTGATGCGTTCCATCTCGGCCTCGATTTCACTTAGAATGGCCGCTCCCGTAGACGGTTCAAGGAGATCCCGTTCGCTCCACCGTTCTGCCATCCTGCGTGCAGTCGCGGTCATGTTCGGCAGCATCTTGGTCACGATCTGCGCCGACTCCTTGAGGAGACCTTCCGTTTCAGTGCCGGCCGCTCCTCGCGCGTGCAACTCACGAGACATGTCGAAGATGGCCTCATGAGCGATCATCGCGGATGCCAATTGAGCATCCAGGCGCCTGAGATGTGCGGGGCGCATGCCCACTAGACGGCGCGGCGGCCGAACTTGCCGCCAATCCTCGGAGCGATTACTGCCTCCTCACCTATCAATCCGAGCAGCGCCATGGTCAGCGCCGCTTCAGAGCGCAAGTCCTGCTCAACGGCACTAGTAGGCAGAATCGACTTAAGGTGCTCGCTGTGGGCAACCTTGGCCACAGCGATCTCGCCATAGGTGGCAATCACCTCCTCCGCGACTTGGTCAGCCAGATGATCGCCGTACTGCGATTGCCAGTATGCAATCTCCTCCTCCATCACAGGGTGATCGACATTGATCAAGACAGCGCCCTCCGGATGCTCCGGATGATTGGGTGCCCAGCCGGCCAGCATGCCCTCATCGAGGTCGGCAGCCCTGACGCTCACCCAGGTCGGGATTCCACCGCCCACACGCACTCTGGCCGCTGAAATCGTGCCGCTTGAAGAACCGGTGTTGCGGTCACCTCGGGTTCCCCCCGCCTTCCCCCCTCCGCGACGATTGGCGCCCGAAGGACGCTTGACCGCGCGGGGCATCGAACCAGCCTGATCTGGATCGAGCTTTAACTTCCCTTCTTTTCTCGCGCGCAGCTTGAACATTCGCCACCTCGAACCGAAACGCTCGGCGAGTCGCTCCTTCCAGGCTTCATCAGCAATCGTCCCGCTACCCCCCGTCCGGGCGGCTCGGATCGCCTCGCGAATCTCGGGTGGCATGGCTTCTGCGAATTCGGCGCCCCAGTCATTAATAGGAAGGGGCTCGCCGGCATGGGGACCACCCATAATTAAGAGGGAGTTTCGATCTCCTCTTGGATAGACGCCACTCTTGCCGCCTTTCTCATCAAAGGCAGGTGGGCGGAGGATTAGCCACAACTTCGAGCGAACGCTCGACTCAAGTACTCCGAAGGACCTATAGGTGGAATGATGATTGGTGACGTCGTAGAGCTCATGCTCATAGAGCGCAGCTATATAGCCTCCCTGGGCTGCGTAAGACTGTATGCCAGGCCTGTCGCCGTCCCATAAATACCAGTCAACGAACGTTCCGTCGGCCAACTCCTTACTGCTAGACGCAATAAGACGACCGCGCTTGAACTCCTTTTTCGGGTACTCGATGTAGAACTTTGCTCCCTCGATCTTGCGGCGGTTGGTCCGCCTGTCGCCCCCGCCTGAAACATGCGCCATGTCCTCACTGACGGGCCACGTCTTCGGGTCAGATTGCCTCAGCTCGTCTACAGTGATCTCAGTCGAGTCAGCCAAGTCCCATATCCGCCGATTGAGGTAAGTCGAAACCCCCTTGATGTCAGCCTCCCCCGGCCGGTTGGGGTCACCGAGGACCGTGTTTGCGACCGGCTCGTCACCCAACAAAACTATGGCGGTGCCATGGCTATCGATCCAGTCAGGCTTGACCGAGGCCCAATCGCATCCATGGACTTCATCGAAGAATGGCGTGACCACCTCTTCGATTCGTACTTCGCCTGAATCTGCATCAACGGCCTCGAA
>DATMBY010000188.1:0-11256 GCA_035558995.1 Solirubrobacterales bacterium | reverse complement strand
ATGCGGCCGTAGTAGCCGACCGCGTAGGCGATCCAGGAGCCGACGAGGTTGCCGAGGACGCCGGCGATCACGACCCCGGTCAGCGTCATTTCGCCTTCCGAGACGCTGAAGCCGGCGAAGAGCATGATCGCCTCGCTCGGCACCGGAATGCAGGCCGACTCGAGCACCATCAGCAGGAAGACGGCCGCCTCACCGGCGGAGCCGATGAAGTCGGTGGCGACTTCGATTATCGGTTCGACCACCTTGTCGGTGACCGACGCGAGCAGAAGGAGACCCATTCGCGCCACATCGTATGGATTCCCCTCGAGGCACCGTAAACTGAGCAGTCGATGCGCCGGTTGAACCACCCCGTCTATCGCAACCGGGTTCTGCAGGTAGCGGCCGATGCCGTGCTCGTCGCACTGGCCTACTTCCTCGCCTTCCAGTTGCGCTTCCTCGACCAGCCCCACGGCTGGCCGCACCGCTACGAGGTCCTCTTCGCCCAGTCGGTCGGGTTCGTCGTCGCCGGCAAGCTGATCGTCTTCGCCGGCTTCGGGCTCTACCAGAAGTGGTGGCGCTACGTCAGTGGCCGCGACTTCATGCTGATCCTCCGCGCCGTCGCCGTCGCCAGCGCCCTGCTGGTCGTCGTCTTCGCCGTCGCCAAGCCCTTCGGCCACACGCTGCCGCGCTCGGTCGAGGTGATCGACTTCATCCTCACCCTGATCCTCGTCGCCGGCGCCCGCCTCGCGGTGCGGCTGATCGTCGAACGCCCGACCCGCGGCGCCCGCCTGCCCAAGCACGAGGTGCTCGTCGTCGGCGCCGGCTCCGGCGGTCAGATGGTCGTCCGCGAGCTGCAGCTGAACCCCAACCTCGGCGCCACCGCGATCGGCTTCGTCGACGACGACCCGCGCAAGCGGGGGATGCGGATGCTGGGCCTGAAGGTCCTCGGTTCGACCAAGCAGATCGAGAAGATCCTCGACGAGACCAACCCCGACGAGGTCGTGATCGCGATCCCCTCGGCGCCCGGCAACCTGCGCGGGCGGATCGTCGCCGCCTGCCGCGAGCGGGCGATCCCGGTCCGCACCCTGCCGACCGTTTTCGAGCTGCTGCGCGGCGGCGTCCAGCTCAACAAACAGCTGCGCGAGGTCCGGGTCGAGGACGTGCTCGGCCGCGAGCCGATCGTCCGCGAGCTCGACCGGGTCGGTGCCTACCTGCGCGACCGCATCGTCCTCGTCACCGGCGCCGGCGGCTCGATCGGCTCCGAGCTCTGCCGCCAGATCGCCCAGGTGAAACCGCGCCTGCTGGTGATGCTCGACCACGCCGAGGACAACCTCTTCCAGATCGACCGCGAGATGGTCGAGGAGCGCCACTTCGCCTCCTGCGAGTCGGTGCTGGCCGACTGCAAGGAGCCGCACCGGATGCTCGAGGTGATGCAGCGGTTCAAGCCCGACGTCGTCTTCCACGCCGCTGCCTACAAGCACGTGCCGCTGATGGAGTCGAACCCGCTGGAGGCGGTCCGCAACAACGCGATCGCCACCCGCGTCACCGCCGAGACCGCCGCCGCCTCGAAGGTCGAGCGCTTCGTCCTCATCTCCACCGACAAGGCGGTCAACCCGCAGACGGTGATGGGCGCCTCGAAGGCGATGGCCGAGTGGATCGTGCAGGCGGCGGGGGAGAAGTACCCGCAGACGCGCTTCGCCTCGGTCCGCTTCGGCAACGTCCTCGCCTCCTCCGGCAGCGTCGTCCCGATCTTCCGCGCCCAGATCGAGCGTGGCGGCCCGGTCACCGTCACCCACCCGGAGATGACCCGCTACTTCATGACGATCCCGGAGGCGGTGCAGCTGGTGATCCGCACCGGCGACATCGGCGCCGGCAAGGGCGAGGTCTTCGTCCTCGACATGGGCGAGCCGGTGAAGATCGTCGACCTCGCCCACAACATGATCCGGCTCGCCGGCTACGAGCCGGAGACCGACATCGCGGTCGAGTTCACGCAGCCGCGGCCCGGCGAGAAGCTGCACGAGGTCCTCTTCTCCGCGGGCGAGGAGGTGCAGCCGACCGCCGCGCGGCGGATCAACCGGGCGGTGCGCAAGAAGCCGATCGACCAGGAGTGGGTGGAGCAGACGCTAAACGCGCTCGAACACCTGGTTCTGGCCGGGGACGAGGCTAATTTGGCGGAGCGAGTCGTGGAGATGATCGCCGCTCCGGGTGGCGACGCGGCGACGGTCGCCTCCAACGAATAGCCTCTCGCAGCCACTTTGGTCCCCGCGATCGAACAAATCGGCGTTGCCACCTTGGTCAACGCGGTCGAACGGATCGGCGCTTTCGCCGGGCTGGCCGCCTTCATCGGCCTCGCCGTCCTCGCGCTCCTCTCGTTCACCCACGGCCGCGACATTCGCCGCCTGCGCGAGTGGGCCGGGTCGGCGCCCGAGCGCGACGCCGAGCGCAAGGAGCAGACGTCGACGATCGCCGCCCAGCGGGCCGAGGAGCTGCGGGCGCTGGAGGAAGCGCGGACGGCCGAACAGGAGGCTGTCTCCAGCCGCGAGGAGCGGCGCCGCCGGCGCGAGGAAGGGGAGGCCGGGCAGACGCGCGCGGAACGCCTGCGCGGCCGCTTCTCCGGAGTCGGCGAGACCGCCTCGCGCCCGAGCTCCCTGGTCGCCCTCTTCGTCGTCCTGCTGGCGCTCGTCGGCGGCGGCGCCTACCTCCTGCTCAGCGGGGGCGACGAAGAAGGAAGCGGCGGCGGCAACGCCAAGCAGGCGGCGGCGAAGGTGAAGCCGAGCGAAATCGAAGTCACCGTCCTCAACGGCACCTCGGTGGTCGGCCTCGCCGCCACCTACGGCGACGAAGTCGAGAGCAAGGGCTTCGACCTCGGCGCGGTCACCAACAGCAGCGCCAGCTTCGAACAGAGCGTGGTCATGTTCAAACGCGGCCACAAGCCCGAAGCGCGCAAGGTGGCGAAGCAGCTGGGGATCGGCAAGGTGCAGCTGATGAGCGGGGAAATCGAAGCCGCCTCGGCCGGCGCTGACGTCGCCTTGATCGTCGGCGAGGACAATGCCGAAGCGACGGAATGAGCTGCGGGAGCGCCTCTCCCCGGCTGCCGTCGTCTTCGCCCTCCTCGTCCTCGCAACGCTAGCCGCCTTCGCCTATTCGCAGCGGGCCAAGCGCGAGCCGCTGGTCCTCGACCGCGTCACGTTCATCGCGCCGCCGCACCGCAAGGGCACGGCGAAGGTTCACAGCTTCACCCCCAACGGCGATTGCCGGCGGGATCGGATCCGGATCAAATTCCGGACCACGATCAGCGGCCAGGGCACGGTCCAGGTGATCAAGCCGGGCGGGCGGGTGGTCTCCACCCTCGACCGCGACGCCTTCTTCAAGCGCTACACGTTCCACGTCTACTACTGGGACGGGCGCCAGCGCGGCGGCGGCACCGCCAGGCCCGGCCGCTACAAGCTGCGGGTCAAACTCGGCGCCGACCGCACGCTGGTGACGCCGGGGACGATCCGCCTGCACCCGTCGCCGAAGCAGACGAAGTCGCGGTGCGAGACGAGCGCCCCCGTCGGCGGGGTGGCGCCATGAGACTTCTCCTATGAGCGACTTCCTCGCCGGCCTCGGCCTGGTCCTCGCAGCCGGCGCCAGCGGCGCCGCGATCCTGCTGCCGCCGGGGCGGCCGCGGGCGCTGCTGATGGTGGCGGCGATGGCGCTCTTCCCGGTGCTGATCCTCGGGGACCAGTGGCACACCGCGCAGATCGTCGACCTCCGCCACGACGACGGCCGGATCGTCGCCCTGCTGGGGCTCGCCGCGGTCGCGATCGGCGTCCTCACCTACGCCTTCCGCCGCTGGGAGATCGTGATGCCGCTGGCGATCGTCTTCGCGATCCCGTTCCGGGTGCCGCTGCACGCCGGCGGCGACACCGCGAACCTGCTGGTGCCCCTGTACCTGGTGATCGCGGCGGCGGTGTTGGCGACGCTGGTGCGCGACTGGTCCGACCCGCCGCCCGGCCACGCGCCGCGGCCGCTCGCCTGGCTGCTGGCGGCGGCCGTCGTCCTCTACGCCCTACAGGCGCTCTACTCGGAGGACTTCTCGAAGGGGTTGCAGAACGTCTGCTTCTTCTTCGTCCCCTTCACCGTCGCCTACCGCCTGCTGCGCGAGGTGGTCTGGGACCGGCGGCTGCTGAAGTGGGCCCTGGTCGTGGTCGGGGTCGAGGCGGGCGCCTTCGTCCTGGTGGGCAGCTCCGAGTTCCTGACCCGCAGTCTCTTCTGGAACGACCAGATCATCAGGTCGAACGAATTCCACACCTACTTCCGCGTCAACTCGGTCTTCTGGGACCCGAACGTCTACGGGCGCTACCTGGCGCTGGTGACGACGATCGCCACGGCGGCGATGCTCTGGGCGCGGACCCGGCAGACGTTCTGGCTCCTCACCGGCTTGATCGCCGTCCTCTGGCTCGGCCTGGTCCCGACCTTCTCGCAGTCGAGCTTCCTCGCCCTGCTGGCGGGGCTGGCGGTGCTGGCGGCGATCCGCTGGAGCCCGCGCTGGACCCTGGCGGCGGTGGCGGTCGGGCTGGTCGGAGCGATCCTCGTCGTCCTCCTCGTCGGCGGCTCCGGCAAGCTGACCGGGGACCGCGTCAACGTCGACCTCAGCGGCCGCGGCAGCCTCGTCTCCGGCGGCGCCGACCTCTTCGCCGAAAAGGTCCTCCAGGGCTACGGCTCGGGCTCCTTCCAGGCCGCCTACCGCGAGCACCGCGAGAACAAAGACGCCCCGGTGACGGTGTCCCACACCGAGCCGGTGACGGTGGGGGCGGAGCAGGGGCTGGTCGGGCTGCTCGTCTACTTCGCGCTGATCGTGGTCGCGCTGGGGACGCTGGGTAAGGGTCTCTGGGCCGTCGACCCCCCCGACGTCGCCGCCCGCGCCGCGATCCTGGCGGCCTTCGTCGCCCTGCTCGTCCACACCCTGGCCTACGCCGGTTTCTTCGAGGACCCGATCACCTGGGTCCTGCTGGCGGTCGGCGCCTCGCTGGCCCACGCGGTCGCCGGCGACGACCCCGTGATCCGCCGCCCCGCCTAGGGTTCCCCCATGTCGGGATACCTGCGCCGCCTGGCGACGACGGGCGCCGCCTACACGGCGGCGAGCATCCTCAGCAAGGTCATCGCGGTCGCGCTGCTGCCCCTCTACACGCGCTACCTGACCAAGACCGACTACGGCTTCGCCGAGGTCCTCTTCGCCGCCGTCGTCTTCGCCAGCATCGTCGTCCGCCTCGGCCTGCTGGAGGCGATCCTGCGCTTCTACTACCGCGAGGGCGAGAACCCGGCCGCGGTCGTCGCCAGCACCTTCGCCGCCCTCTTCTGGCTCTCGACGATCGGGGCCCTCATCGCCCTTCCCCTCGCCGGCCCGCTCTCCGAACTGCTGTTGGAGGAGTCCGCGCCGGGGCTGACGCGGATCGCGATCGGCGGCCTCTGGGTGCTGACGATGTGGGAGTTCATGCTGACCCTGTTCCGGCTCGAGGAGCGGGCGCGGGCCTTCTTTCTGACGACGATCCTCAACGTCGTCGCGGCGATCGCCCTCACCGTCGTCCTCGTCGTCGTGCTCGAAGAAGGTGCGCGCGGCCTGCTGATCGGCAGCTACGCGAGCGGCGGCGCCTTCGTCCTCGTCCTGATCGCGATGCAGTGGCGGCGCCTCTCGCTGCGCTTCGACCCGGCGCTGCTGCGCCGCCTCTTCCGCTTCGGCCTGCCGACGATGCCGGCCGAGGTCTCCCTCTACGCCCTCAACTTCGCCGACCGCCTGATCATTCTCCGCTCGCTCGGTGCCGCCGAGGCCGGCCTCTACTCGCTGGGGGTGAAGTTCGCGCAGGCGGTCAACGTCCTCGTCCGCGGCTTCCAGCTCGCCTGGCCGCCGCTCGCCTACTCGATCCGCGAGGACGGCGAGGCCCGCCGGGTCTATGCAACCGTCGTCACCCTCTTCGTCGCCGGCTGCGCCTGGGCGGTCGCCGGGATGTGGCTGTTCAGTCGCTGGATCGTCCGCGCCCTGGCGGCGCCCAGGTTCTTCGATTCCTTCGAAGTCATCGGCCTGATCTCCGTCGCGGTCACCCTCTACGCCCTCTACCTCGTCCTCGTCGTCATCCTCGGCCGCACCGGCCGCACCGAGCTCAACCTGCCGGCGGCGGTCGGCGGGCTCGTCGTCAACGTCGCCCTCAACCTCGCCCTGGTGCCGCTGCTGGGGATCGTCGGCGCCGGCCTCGCCCTCGTCGCCTCCTACCTGGTCGTGCTGGGGCTGATGTACGGGTTCACCCAGCGTCTCTTCCCGGTGCCCTACGAGTGGAGCCGGCTGCTGCGGGTGGTGCTGACGGTCGCGGCCCTGGTCGGCCTGGCCGAACTGCTGGTGCCGACCGAGGGCGCGGCCGGCCTGCTCCTCCGCGTCGCGCTCTTCGCTGCCTACCCGCTGGTCCTGCTCGGGAGCGGCTTCTTCAGCGACGAGGAGCGCGGCTGGCTCGCGCGGCTGCGGCATCCCGGTGCGGTGCTGGCCGGTCTCGCCGCCCTCCGCGCCCAGCCGGCGGCGGTCGACGGGCAGGTCCCCGAGACCTACGAGGTCGAGCGCATGGACGAAGATCTCCGCACCTGACGGACCCAGGCGCCGCCATGCTGCGTCCTCGGTCGCTCGCGTGCGGAGCACGCCACGCTCCCTGCGTCCTTGCCTGACGACCCCTGGATCTCGTCAGGAGCGGGATCTGTCCCGCAATGATTCGCCGCGGCCCGGCAACAGCGCCTGGCGTGCGTGCGCCCACATGATCGGGGCGGAGCGGGCGGGGACGACGGTCGCGGCGACGGCCCGCAGCGCGTAGGTCCAAGCGGTGAGGACGCGAACCGCGTAGGCAGCGACCAAGCCGTGGTGCTTGCGCATGTAGAGGTCGCGGTTGCGGTGGAATTCGACGATCCGCGGCAGTCCCCTGGCGAGGTCGGTCGAGAGCTGATCGTGGTGGACCGCCTCCGCGTTGGGGACGAAGAGCGAGTGCCAGCCGGCGTCCGCCAACCGCTTGGCGAAGTCGCACTCGTCGTAGTAGACGAAGAAGTCGGGGTCCATGTAGCCGACCGCGGCGGCCGCCTCGCGGCGGACCATCAGCGCGCTCGACTGCGCCCAGTCGACCCGCCGCACCTCCCTGCCGGAGCTCTGCACGGTCAGGCGCTTGTGCAGGAAGAGGGCGCCGATCGCCGCCGTGCCCACCCCGGGGAAGCGCCAGGCGCAGGGGACGGGGCGGCCGCCGGAGTCGAGCAGCTGCGGCGTCGCCGCGGCCGCTTTCGGTTCCCGCTCGAGCACCGAGAGCAGCGCCCCGGCCGCCCCCGGCCGCAGCTCGGAGTCCTCGTTGAGCAGGAAGCAGTACCTCCCCGTCGCCTCGCGCATCAGGGTCGAGTCGTTCTCGGCCTTGCCTGTGCGCCGCTCGAGCGCGATCAGGCGGATGTCGCCTCCGAGCCCGCGCACCGCTGCGGCCGAGCCGTCGTCAGAGGCGTTGTCGAGGACGAGGATCTCGCGCTCGACGCCGGCCGGGTGGGTGCGCTCGATCGCGGCCAGGCAGGCGAGCAGGTACTCGCGGCCGTTCGTGTTCACGACGCAGTAGGAGAGCAGAGGTGGCAGGGTCTGTCCCGGTAGAGGTTCCACTTAACTTTTTCCGAACACAGTCGGAGGCTGTCCGCCGACCTTGCCCCGGAAAAAGTACAAGACGTTCCACCTCTACCGGGACAGACCGAATGAAAGTTCAGATAGTCGACCCTTCGGCCTTCACGCCACCTTACGACCGCGCGCTCGCGGCGGCGCTGACGCGCGCCGGAGCGGAGGTCGAGCTGCTGACCAGCCGCTTCCTCCACGGGCCGGTGCCGGCGGCGGAGGGCTATCGGGTCGAGGAGGCCTTCTACCGCCGCAGCGCCGCCCGCGGCCTCGACGCGCGTGCTCGGCGGCCCTTCAAGGCCGCCGAGCACCTCCCCGACATGCTTCGCTTCCGCCGCCGCGATGACGACGCCGACGTCGTCCACTACCAGTGGCTGACGGTCCCGGAGCTCGACGCCCACCTGCTGCCGCCGCGGCGCCCGCGGGTCAGGACCGCCCACTACATCCTGCCGCCGCAGCCGAGCCGCCGGCAGGTCCGCTCCGCCCGCCGGATCTTCGGGCCCATGGACGCGGTCGTCGCCCACTCCGAGCACGGCGCCGCCCGGCTGCGCGACGAGGTCGGGATCGATGCGGCCAAGGTGCGGGTCATCCCCCACGGGGCCTTCGACTACCTGACCGAGCTGCCGGCGGAGAAGCCGCTGCCGGCGGAGCTGGAGGGGGCGGAGGGCCCCGTCGTCCTCTGCTTCGGCCTGCTCCGTCCGTACAAGGGGCTCGAGAACCTGATCGAGGCCTACGGTCGGATCGCGAACGACGCCTCCGGCGCCGAGCTCTGGATCGTGGGCAACCCGCGGATGGACGTCGAGCCGCTGCGCCGGCAGGCGCGCGAGGCCGGCGGCCGCGTCCGCTTCGTCCCCCGCTTCGTCGACGACGCCGAGGTGCCGCCGATCTTCCGGCGCGCCGACCTGGTCGTCCTCCCCTACCTCGATGCCGAGCACTCCGGCGTCCTCTACACCGGTCTCGCCTTCGGCAAGCCGCTGCTGCTCACCGCGGTCGGCGGCTTTCCCGAGGCGGCGGAAACGGGAGCGGCGCGGATCGTCCCGCCGGGCGACACCGCCGCGCTCGCCGCCGCGCTCGGGGAGCTGCTGGGAGACGAGGCCGCCCGCGCCGAGCTCGGCGCCGCCGCGACCCGCGCCGCCGCCGGCCCCTACTCCTGGGAGGAGGCCGCCCGCCTGCACCTCGACCTCTACCGCGACCTGCTCGAGGCGCGCCGATGACCACCCTTGCCGCGATCCTCTTCTGGCTCAGCGCCGGAGCGCTCGTTTACACCCACCTCGGCTACCCCCTCGCCCTCTGGCTCCTCACCGGCCTGCGTCGTTTCCACCCTTCTCCCCCCTGTAGGGGCTCCAATGGTGAAAACGACGCGGAGGGTGTGCCGAATGTGTCACTGATCGTCCCCGCCTACGACGAGGAGGAGGTGATCGCGGCCAAGGTCGCGAACTCGCTGGCGCTCGACTACCCGCGGGAGCGGCTGCAGGTGATCGTCGCCTCCGACGGCAGCAGCGACGCGACCGCCGACCGGGCCCGTGCCGCCGGCGCCGACCTCGTCCTCGAGCTGCCGCCCGGCGGCAAGGTCGCCGCCCTCAACGCCGGCGCCGAGGCCGGGACCGGCGACATCCTCGCCTTCTCCGACGCCAACAGCGCCTGGTCGCCCGACGCTCTGCGCCGGCTCGTCGCCCCTTTCGCCGACCCGAAGGTTGGCTACGTCTGCGGCCAGGTCCGCTTCCGGGACGCCGCCGGCGACAACATGGAGGGGGCCTACTGGCGTTACGAGATGGCGGTGCGGGAGATGGAGTCCGCGCTCGGCGGCGTCACTGCCGGCAACGGGGCGATCTACGCGGTGCGCCGCGACGCCTACATCCCGCTCGCGCCCTCCGGCAGCCACGACCTCAGCTTCCCCTTCGCCTTCGCCAAGCGCGGCCTGCGCTCGCTCTACGCGCCGTCCGCCCGCGCCGAGGAGAAGATGGTGCCGACGATCGAGGGCGAGTTCGCGCGCAAACGGCGGATGATGGTCGGCCTCTGGGACATCGTCGTCGGCGAGGGGATGCTCTCCCCGCGCGGCTACCCGCCGCTGTTCGCCTTCGAGATCGCCTCCCACCGCCTGCTCCGCTACCTCAGCCCGCTGCTGCACCTGGTCGCCTTCCTCGCCAACGCCCTCCTCCTCGGCGACGGCTGGCTCTACGTCCTCACCTTCGCCCTGCAGCTGGCGCTGGTTGCGGCGGCCCTGCTCGGCCGCGTCCTACCGCTGGCCCCGTTCCGGATCGCCCGTTACTACGCGCTGACGACCGCCTCGATCGCCGCCGGCCTCTGGGACCGCTGGCGCCACGGGGCAGGCGGCCGTTGGGAGAAGGCGGCAGGAACCCGCTGATGCTGCGCGCCTTCGACATCGTCATCGCCGCCGTCGCGCTTGCGATCCTCTCGCCGGTCCTTCTGATCGCCGCGATCGCGATCAAGCTGACCAGCCGCGGCCCGGTCGTCTACCGCCAGCGCCGCGTCGGCCTCGGCGGCCGCGAGTTCGAGATGTGGAAGCTGCGGACGATGGTCCAGGGCTCCGATCCGGTCGGGGTGGGGAAGGTCGTCTACCGCGACGACCCCCGCGTCACCGGGCCTGGCCGCCTCCTCCGCCGCACCTCGCTCGACGAGATCCCCAACTTCGTCAACGTGCTCCGCGGCGAGATGGCGATCGTCGGCCCCCGCCCGACGATCAAGGCCCAGGTCGACGACTACACCCCCCACCAGAAACGCCGCCACGAGGTCCTGCCCGGGATCACCGGCTGGGCCCAGGTCCAGGGTCGCGCCGGCATTCCCTGGGAGGAGCGGATCGAGCTCGACGTCTGGTACGTCGACCACCGCAGCCTCGCCCTCGACCTCCGCATCCTCCTCAAAACGCTGTGGTTGGTCGTAACCGCTCAGGGCCTAGCGCCCGACTAGCGGCCGACGGGACGATTTCCCTCCATATAGGGGTGTTTTCGGCCCGTCGGCGTTGAAGTAGGGTTCGCTTCGTGACGGAATGCCCGGAAGTGACGCTACGCCGGTTCGAGCCGGGGGACGCGCCCGCCGTCCACCGCTGGTTCAACAACCCGGCGGCGGTGCAGTCGCTGATGGAGCAGCGGGACGAGTTCACGCTCGAGCAGGCCGAGGCCTGGACGCGGCGGGCGATGGACGACTCGGGCGAGGACCGCAAGTTCGCGATCGTCGTCGAGGGCTACGAGGAGCCGGTCGGGTTCACCGCCCTCTACGGCCTCTTCCGCCAGACCGCGCCGGAGCTGGGGGCGCTGATCGGCGACGACGTCCGCGGCAAGGGGGTCGGCCGCCGCGCCGAGGCGCTGACGATCGCAAGGGCCTTCGACGAGTACGGCGCCCACCGCGTTTACGGCCGCATCCCGGCCCGCAACGAGGTCGCGAAGAAGACCGTCGCCGGGCTCGGCTGGAAGCACGAGGGGACGATGCGCGCGCACCTCGCCCGCCGCGACGGCCCGCCGGACGATTGCGAGGTCTGGGGAGTGCTGCCGGACGAGTTCCGCGCCGCCGCGGCGGACCTGCTCGGGTGAGCGGCGCGGCGGCGACTCTGCTCGAGGACCGCGGCGAGGCTGCCGCCGGCTCGGAGTTCTTTCGCTCGCGCGAGTTCC
>DATMBY010000187.1:0-38357 GCA_035558995.1 Solirubrobacterales bacterium | reverse complement strand
CAAAGCCGTGATCCAGCAGTTCGGCCCCGGCAACCCCCCCGGCCTCACCGCGCCCCCCGCCGCTGCCGACGACCAGCACGGGGGTGGAGCCTATCTCAACTACACCGCGAACCTCGGCCTCGACGTGGGCAACGGCCGGCTCTTCGTCAGCACGTTCACCAACGTCGGCGGCCCCCCGAACTTCGACGGAACCGGCTACAAATCGGGGGTCTACGTCCTCGACCTCGCCGGCGGCGAACCGTCGGTCAGCCTCGACTCGGTCGACGGGGTCACCGCGAGCAGCGCAACGCTGCACGGAGCGGTGAATCCGCATGGCGGCCCCCCCGTCAGCTACAGCATCGAATACTCGACCGACGGCTCCAACTGGAACCGGACCGGGGAGACGATCGTGGGGACGCAGGAAACCCCGCAGCAGATCGACCCCGTGTTGAACCCCCCACCGGGCGGCTTGCAGCCGAACACCTTCTACCACGTGCGACTCGCCGCGACCAAGGCCTTCACGCAGCCGGTGCTCAGCGCCGAGATGACCTTCACCACCGCGCCCAGTCAACCCAGCGTGGAGACCGTCGGCTCTCCTCTGCGCACCGCGACCACCGCGAGGCTGGAAGGACGGCTGAACCCCCTCGGCTCAGCTGCCAGCTATCACTTCGAATACGGCAGCGAGGGCCCCTGCGATTCGAATCCGTGCGCCTCGACCGCGAGCCTCGCGGCGAGTGACGGGCAGACGATCGAATTCGTCTCGCAGCCGGTCGAGGGCCTCGTTCCCGGAACCACCTACCACTACCGCCTGGTCGCCGAGAACGCCGGCGGGCAGTCGTTCGGAGACGACGGGACCCTGACCACCCGCACGAGCGACAAAGCCCTTGACCACGGGTCCTTCCCGGGCCCGCCCGACTCCGACCGGGCCTGGGAGCAGGTGAACCTCCCCAATACCGGGGGAAACCCCGTCCTCGGCGGATATGCCTTCTCCGACGACGGCGAACGCGCGATCTACCAGGTGGGTGGCGGCAACCCCATCACCGACAGCGGCAGCGCCTTCAGCCTCTACTACGCCGAACGGGGCTCGGGCGGCTGGCAATCGCGGACCATCCTGCCCGGTCGCTCGGAGCTGGTGGGACCCTCCTGGGCCCCGCCGATCGGCAGCGGGGATCTCACCAGCGTCTTCTCCGTCAACAGCGGCGCGGAAGCCAATGATGCCGTGATCGCCCACTTGCGGCCCTTTGCCACGCCGCAGGCGCTGCTTCGCCTGTCGAAGACCGATTTCGGCGGCTTCCTCACCAGCTCTGACGACGGCTCCCGGCTGGTGGCCCTGCTCAGGGGGGGATCATTCGATCCGGCTCATCCGGTCGCCCCGGGTGCCGATCACCTCTACGACCTCACCTCGGGGACGCCGAAGCTGGTCAGCCTGATGCCGGGTGGGACCGTTCCGCCGTGCAGCGTCACCCCCACGCAGGACAGGACCGGCCTTCCGGGAGGCTCCCGACGGCCGGAACACTGGCTCTCCGCCGACGGCCGACTGCTCGTCTTCCCCAGCAAGGGCAGCGAATGCGTCCCGGGGTCGCCGTTCGGCGCCAGCCAGCTCTATCTCCGCGATCTGGTCGCGGAAGAAACCGTCCGCATCACCGGCTCCCCCACCTCCGGCTCGTCCTGCAGGGCGGCTCTTCTCAAGCAGACGCCCGGTGCCGTCTTCTTCTGGACCCAGGCCCGGTTGGACCCCGAGGACACGGTCGGCCCGACCGATTGCGCAGGGATCAAAGGCGGCGACGTCTACCGCTATGACATCGGAGCGGGCACGCGGCAGTGCGTCACTTGCGCTGCGCCCGGCCTGGATGCCGACGTCAACGTAGAGCTGGGCGCTCAGGTGTCTGCCTCGGTTGCCATCGCCGGCGACGGCTCTCGGGTCTACTTCGGCACCTCTCACAGGTTGCTTCCAGGGGCCCCGCTCGGGGGGATCTACCGGGTTGCGGTCAGCTCGGGTGAGCTTGCCTATGTGGCTCCGTTGGAAGAGGGAGGCACCGTTGGCGACGGATGGATGTCTGGGAACGCCCTCACTCCTGACGGCTCAGTCCTGATCTTCCGCAGCCCCCTCCTCGACCTCAACCCGCGGAACGGGTTGCAGAACGGGGGACTCTCTCAGTACTACCGTTACGACGACCGGGACCGGTCGCTCACCTGCGTCACCTGCCCGCTCGACGGCAGTGCACCTTCGCAGGCGGCGTCGCTCAACCTGGCGAGCCGGACCTTCGGGCCCGAAAGCGGGCCGAATGTCGATCCCCTGGACGATTCCGGGGAGGTGTTCGTCTTCCCCACCGTCGACGCTCTCGTCGGGGCCGACCAGAACACCCCTGGGCCCGGCTTGGACCCCGCGTCGGGAACCGACGTCTACGAGTGGCGGGACGGGCGGTACCTGCTGATCTCCGACGGCTTGACGAACTGGCCGCACCGAGAAATCGCTCCTGCACCGAGCGGGGTCAGCCCCGACGGACGCAACGTGTACTTCACCGCTTCCGCCCAGTACACCCCTGACGCGGTCGACGGCTACAACCGCCTCTACGACGCTCGGATCGGCGGCGGCATCGAGTTCCCACGTCCCCCGAAGCCGTGCCCGCTCGAGGTCTGCCAGGGAACGCCGAAAGGCGCCCCCGCCGAACAGCCGCCGGGTACCGGCTCCCTTTCCGGTGCGGGCAACTCGGGACCGGCCGGGAAGGGCCACCGTCGCTGTGCGAAGGGCAAGGTCCGGCGCAAGGGAAGATGCGTCAAGAAGCATCCGAGGAACCACCAAAAGAAGCACCGCAGAACGGCTAACGACAACCGGAGGACCACCCGATGATCTGGCGCCGATTGATTCTCTCCCTTTCCCTCTGCATGGTGGCCTCGTTCACCCTCGGCGCCGCCTATGCGTCGGCGGCCGTGGTGTGGAACCTCGACATCCATCACAACGAGACCCACCTGCCCTCCGGGGGAACCGGCCAGTACTGGCTCGACGTCGACAACGTCGGCGACGCCGCCACCCAGGGGCTGGTCACCGCCACGCTCAAGCTTCCCAACGGGATCGTCGGCAAAGGACTGTCGAAGTCAGGCAGCGGCATCTGGACGTGCCCGAACATCGCCGGTGCGACCACGATCAGCTGCCTGACCACGAAACCGATCGGGCGTCATGTCCTCAATGACGACATCGTCGTCGTCGTCGACGTCGCCGCCGGCGCCTCCGGCGACCGTTTCGCACGGGCTGAAGTAAGCGGCGGCGGAGCGGCAAAACCGGCCACCGCCCTGGAGCTGACCCAGGTCGGCCCCGACCCCGCCGGATTCGGGATCGTCGAGGGCAGCTTCAAAACCGACTTCTACAACCGCGACGGCGTCACGCCGGTGCGAAAGTCGGGCGCCCATCCCGACCTGGCCATTTTCGCCTTCGACTTCAACACGGTCTCCTCGCCGACGCCGCTCAAACCCGAACAGAAGGCGGCGAGCGAGCCGATTCGCGACCTGCAGGTGGCGCTGCCGCCCGGCTTTCTGGGCAACCCCACCGCGGTCGGCGAGTGCACCCCCGCGGAGCTGTCCTTCGCGACCTGCCCGCGCTCCAGCCAGGTCGGCAGGATCGACCTCCGGCTGATCCATTTCGCCGGAGACGAGACGCTTTCGGTCAGCACCGGGGTGTTCAACATGGTCCACCCGCGGGGGTCGATCGCCGATCTCGCCTTCACCTTCACCGGCATCCCGGTGCACATCAACGCCTCCCTCGATCCGTCGAAGGCCTATGCGATCACCAGCTCGGTCTCCGACATCAACGAGACGCTTCCGCCTTTCCACCAGAAGCTCACCCTCTGGGGGGTTCCCGCCGATCCCATCCACGACTCGGAGCGCTGCCATGCAGGAGAAGAACTCGACACCAGCTCCCTGTGTCCTACTGACACGAAAGCGCGCCCTTTCTTGACCGTGCCGTTTCAGTGCGAATCCGACAACGTGACGCGCCTCCATCATTACGATTCGTGGCCCCACACCGGCGCCTTCGGCCCCGAATTGGAATATCGCATGCCCGGTCGGAGCGTCGAATGCGACGAGCCGCGTTTCGATCCCGCCGTGGAAGTTGAACCGACCGGCCACCAGGCCAACACCCCGACGGGCCTCGACGTCCGCATCAAGGTCCCTCAGAACGAAAACCCGAACGCTCCGGCAACCCCGCCGGTTAAGCGCCTCACGGTAAGCCTCCCGGAAGGGATGAGCTTCTCTCCCTCGTTCGCCGACGGCCTGCAGAGCTGCGGGCTCGCGCAGATGAGGCTGGGGACGAACGAGCCGATCGGCTGCCCAGACGCTTCGCGGATCGGCGAAGTCTCCCTCTCCTCGCCGTTGCTGCCCAAGCCGCTCGAGGGGTCGATGTACCTGGCGGCGCAGGACGACAACCCGTTCGGGTCCCTGTTCGCGCTCTACCTCGTGCTCCACGACACGGAAGAGCGGGGAGTTCTGGTCAAGATCCCGGGCAGAATCGACGTCGACCCGGTCAGCGGCAAGATCGTCACGGTCTTCGACGAAACGCCGCAGTTCCCGTTCGACGATCTGACCTTGAAATTCCGCAGTGGCCCCCGCGCCCCGCTGGTCAGCCCGCCGACCTGCGGTGAGCACCGGATCGGGGTCGAAGTGACCTCATGGGCCCAGCCGGACGAGGTCGTCGACGTCAGCAACGCCTACAAGATCGGCGAAGGACCGAACGGCACGCCCTGCCCTCCGGGCAACGCGGACAAGCCGTTCTCTCCGCATTTCAGCGCCGGCACCCTGAACCCGACGGCGGGCAAGTACTCCCCATTCGTGTTCCGGCTCGACCGGGATGATTCCGAACAGGAGTTGAGGGGAGTCACCGCCGTCCTGCCCGATGGGCTGACGGCGAAGCTCGCCGGCATTCCTTCCTGCCCGGATGCCGTCATCGCGTCGATCTCGACGGCTGCGGGGGCCGGTAGAGCTGAGCAGGCCAACCCGGCCTGCCCGGCGGCGAGCCAGATCGGGACCGTTTCAGCTGGCCTCGGTGCCGGCCCGAATCCGAATTACTTCCCTGGCCGGGTCTTTCTCGCCGGCCCCTACAAAGGCGCTCCGCTCTCGCTGGCGATCATTGCGCCAGGGCTGGCGGGTCCGCTCGACCTCGGCAACGTCATCGTCCGCACCGCTCTGCGGGTGGACCCGACCACCGCCCAGGTCACCGCCGTCTCGGATCCTTTCCCGACCATCTTGCAGGGCGTCATCCTGAGGGTGCGCGACGTGCGTTTGCGAGTCGATCGCCCCGAGACCACGCTCAATCCGACCAATTGCTCCCCGATGGCTGTGAAGGGCCTGGTCAGCGGCACCGCGGGCGGGCTCTTCTCTTCCTCGCAACCGTTCCAGGTCGGCGACTGCGCCTCGCTCGGCTTCGCGCCGAAGTTGGCCCTCCGCTTCTCGGGCGGCACTAAACGAGGAGCGTTGCCGAAACTGCGGGCGACGCTGAAGATGCCGAAGGGAGGAGCCAACATCGCCCACGCCTCGGTGGCGCTGCCGCATTCGATCTTCCTCGAACAAGGACATATCGCCACCGTCTGCACCCGCGTCCAGTTCGCGGCGGAAAAGTGCCCGGCGCGATCGATCTACGGTTCGGCCGTTGCCAAGACCCCGCTGTTCTCGAAGCCGCTGGAAGGCCCCGTCTATCTGCGGTCCTCCGACAATCCCCTGCCCGACCTGGTCGCGAAGCTGCGGGGGCCTGTCCTGCAGCCAATCGAGATCGACCTGGTCGGCCGCATCGATTCGGTGAACCAGGGGCTCAGAACTACCTTCGACACGGTTCCCGACGCCCCCGTCGACAGTTTCACCTTGAACATGCTTGGCGGCAAGCGCGGTCTCCTCGTCTACTCCACCAACGTCTGCCGCAGCATGCAGCGGGCGACCGCGAAGTTCAAGGCCCAGAACGGGGCTCGGAAGACGCTGCATCCGAAACTGCTGACTTCCTGCTCGAAGGGTGCGAAAGGAAAGCGCCTAAGCGGCGGACCTGGTAGGCACTGATGGTCGGCGTCGGTCAAGCACGTAGGCTCCTGATCGGAGCCCTCGTGCTGGCGCTGGTCGGCTTGGTCCCCGTCGCAACCGCGGAGGTGGTGCAGAAGCAAGGGGTCCGCGTGCAGGTTCACGGCGACCTGCTGCCGCAGCGGCTGCCGCGACACGATATGGCTCCGATCGCCGTCTCGATCTCCGCCCAAGTCGGCTCGGCGCCGTCGCTCGAGCTGGAACCCCAGTTGCAGCGCATCGTGATCGCGATCAACTCCTTCGGGAGGCTCCGCACCCGAGGACTGCCACGCTGTCGGTACGGGCATATCAACCCTTCGACCACGCAGGAGGCAATCGAGGCGTGCGGATCCGCACTGGTCGGCGAAGGCCACTTCTCCGCCGACGTGCGACTGCCGGAGCAGTCTCCGTTTCCCTCCGAGGGCAAGGTCCTCGCCTTCAACGGTCTCTACAAGGGGCGGCCGGCGCTCTTCGCTCACATCTACGGAACCGAGCCTATCCCCACCTCCTTCGTTCTGCCGTTTCTCCTCAGGTCGAGCGACGGAACGTACGGCACCGTGCTGGAAGCCTCGCTTCCGCAGGTGACGGGGAACTGGGGCTTCGTCAAGGGGCTTTCGATGACCCTGCGACGAACCTTCACCTTTCGAGGTAGGCAGATGAGCTACCTCTCCGCCAGCTGCCCAGCACCAGGCGGGCTCACCGTGGTTCCCTTCCCTCTCGCGCGCACGGGTTTCGTGTTCGCCGGGGGTCCCTCGATGTCAATCGTCGTGACCGACGTCTGCAGGGTGAAGCGCCCGTGAAGCTGAGGGCCACCTATGCAAACGTCGTCTCGACTCTGGCCCTCTTCGTCGCCCTTGGAGGCGCCGGCGCCTACGCAGCCGACCAGCTCGCCCCGAAATCGGTCGGGGCCAAGCAGTTGCGCCCCGGTGCGGTGACCGCGGACAGGATCAGGAAGAACGCGGTGACGGCTCCGAGGATCAAGCCCTTGGCTGTGAAGGAAGGGAAGCTCGCGGGCCGGGCGGTCACCGAGCAGAAGCTGGCCTCCGCGGCCGTTTCCGTGGAAAAACTCGCCGCGGCTGCGGTAAGCAGCGAAAAACTGGCTCCGGATTCGGTAACCGGCGACAAAGTCGTCGAGTCCACTCTCGACCGCGTGCCGAATGCCGACCAGGCGCAGTTCGCCAATTCGGCCGAATCCGCAAATCCGTATGCCTTCGCCGCCGTCGATCCGGAAGGCAACGTCAACTCCACGTTATCGAAGGGAATCTCCAACGGGGACGTGTCGCGAAACGAGCCCGGCGTCTACTGCATCTCCTCGCCCGGCCTCAACCCCCGCGGAGCTCAGGTGACGCTGCGCAACACCGGCGATTCCGATACCAACGCCTTCGTGACCGTCGGCGGAACGATCGGCTGTCCCGCCCCTCGGGTGGAGGTGCGCATCTACAAAGGGGTGCTGGCCTCAGCGCCTTTCTACGTGATGCTCTATCGCTAGCTGTGTCGGCGGCTGCACCGGAATGAGCACGTCGAGGACGCCGAGCCTGATCATCTTCCTCGCCTGCTGCCTCGCGCTTCTCGGCGGATGCGGATCTGACGACGGCGGAGAAGACACCAGGACCACCTCCGAGCGCGCCGGCAGCGAAAGGGGTGCTCAGGACCTGTCCCAGGAGCAGGCCGAAGCCGAACGGGAAGAAGCAGCGATCTTGGATACGAGCGTGCGGCGTTTCGGCGCGGAGGCGACTGGCTCGACCCGCGACGAAATGCTGAGCGCAGCGCGTTCTTATCTCACCGCCGTGGGCGCCGGCGACTTCGCAGCAGCCTGCCGTGCTCTGAGCGAGACGGTCGTGTCGGGACTTCGGGACCTCGCAGCCGGCGGCGCACCTACCGTATGTCGGCAGCTGCTGAAGGGGTTGCTGGAGCCTGAAGAATCGCGACGAGCCGAGCGGGCTGCGCATGCGCTTGTCACCCATGTCCGCAGCGAGGACGGCCGTGGCTTCGTGATCTTCAAGCCGGCAGGCGAAAGGGTCTCGTATCTGCCGCTCCTGGAAGGGAAGGACGGCTGGCGGCTGGCATCCCTTGCCGTGGGCATCTTGCTTCGTTCATAGCGCCTTGCGCAGACAAAGGCGATGGACTAGCGTGTACAGCGCGGTTCGCAGATAGGTTGGGCGTCGCCAAGGGGCAGAGCGGCGGGTTGGATTGCCAGGGAAGAGCATGGTGGTTGAGCGTCAGGGGGCGCGCACCGTCACCGACGCCGAACATCGGATGGGGGACCTCCTCGAAGCTTTGAACTCCATGCGGAAGCTCTTCATCGCCTTCGCGGCGGCTGTGGCGTTCTTCGTCCTGCTCACCGGCCTCGCTGCCGGCTCCGAACCGATGCCCGGCGAGGGACCCTCGGCAGAGACCGTCGGGTCGCCGATTGGAACCGCCAGATCGCTGCGCCTGGAAGCACGGGTGAATCCGCAGGGAAGCCCGACGACCTATCACTTCGAGTACGGCACCCAGGGACCCTGCCACGCAAACCCCTGCATCGCGACGGCAGAGCAGGATGCGGGGGCCGGGCAACTGGTCAGGTTCGTCTCGCAGCCGCTCGAACGCCTGACCCCTGGAACCACGTACCACTACCGGGTCGTCGCCGTGAGCGACAATGGTCTCGCCCGCTCCTCCGGGCAAGACATGACCGCTGCTACCCGGCTCAGCGATGCGCCGCTGACCGCCGGCGCCCGGCCCGGCCCGCCGGCGTCGGATCGTGGCTGGGAGCAGGTCAACATGGCGGATACCGGGGGCAATCCCGTGATCGGGGGCTATGCCTTCTCCGACGACGGCGATCGCGCGGTCTACCAGGTGCTCGGCGGGACCTCGATCAGCGACACGGGCAGCGCCTACAACCAGCTCTTCGCGAAAAGAACGCCGGGGGGTTGGCAGTCGCAGGGCATTCTGCCGCCCCGCGACGAGGCGGTCGGGCCGAACTGGCGGCCGCCCTACGCCGACGCCGGGCTCTCACGTCTGATCAGCCTCAATGAGGACTTCAGCGATGGGCAGAAGGCGTTCTGGCGGCTGGTTCCCGACGGTCCTGCGATCAAGTTGGCAGAGGCTCGGGAAGCCGACTACGGCGGCTTCTATGTCGCTTCCGACGATCTCTCCCGCACGGTGGTAGCGCTGCGGGGCACCGTGGATCCAACCCATCCCGTCCCGGCCGGTGCGGTCAACCTCTACGACATCGGGGCGGCGCCGCCGCAGTTGCTGAGCCTGCTGCCGTCCGGAGATGCCGCAACCTGCGGTGTTGCTGCCTCGGATGGCTTCTTCGACCTCCCCCGCGGTTCCGCCCGCCGCGCCAGTCACTGGCTCTCCTCCGACGGCTCGCTCCTCTTCTTCCCCAGCAGAGGAGATGGATGTGACGAGGAACCGCAGCTCTACGTGCGGAATATCCCCGCCGCTACGACGACCCGTGTCTCCGCTGCCCCGGTTTCGGGGCCCGCCTGCGGTGCCGGGTTCGTCAAGGCCACGCCGGACGCGGTTTTCTTCTGGAGCGAGTCGCGATTGCTGCCCGTCGACTCCGCCCCCGCCGATTGCACCGGCGGACCCGACGGTGACGTGTACCGGTACCGAATCCTCTCTGGCGGTCTCGACTGCGTCACCTGCTTGCAGACTGGGATCGAGGCGGACGTCGATCAAGGAAGCCAACCGGCCGCGTCGGTCGCCGTGGCCGAAGACGGCTCGCGGGTCTACTTCTCCTCTCACCGCCGGCTGATCGCGGGCGCCGACTCGCCGGGCGCCTATCGGATCGAGGTGTCAACGGCAGACCTCGCGTACGTCGGGCCGCTCGGAAGCGGCAGCGCGGGCGACATCCTCGCCGACGGCAACGCCCTGACCCCGGACGGCTCCGTGCTCGTCTTCCGATCGTCGGCGGCTGGCCTCAACCAGCTGAGCGGCGCCCAGAACGGCGGTACCGACCAGTACTACCGCTATGACGACCAAAACCGGTCGTTGACGTGCGTGTCCTGCCCGCCGGACGGTACTCCGGCAGGGGCAGCTGCTGTGAGAGCTCTCGCTTCCCCACTGGGAGGCGAAATAGGACGCAACGCGGACCCGCTCAGCGACGACGGTGACTTCGTGTTCTCGACCCCGAATCCGCTGCTGCCGGTCGATCGCAACACGCCCCCGTCGGGGGGAGATCCGAGCGGCGGCATCGATCTCTACGAGTGGCGCGACGGACAGGTGCTGATCGTCTCCGACGGCATCACCACCTGGCCGAGCGGGACGGTGGCGCCGGTCCCCAGCGGCGTCAGTCCCTCCGGTCGAGACGTCTTCTTCACCGTCTCCGCCCGCTACACGCCAGATGCACCCGACGCCTACAGCCGTCTCTACGACGCCCGGATCGGCGGCGGCTTCGAGTTCCCTGGACCCACTCTGCCCTGCTCACTCGAATCCTGCCCTGCGGACCCGATCGGCGAGCTGACCGACGGACCTCTGCCGCAGAGCGACGCGTTCCATGGCTCGGGGAACGTGAAGTCGAAGCCGCGGAGGAAGCACCTGCGGTGTCGCAGGGGGCGGCGCAAGGTCCGGCATCACGGCAAGGTCGTCTGCCGAAAGATCCAGGGCGGGTCCAAGGGCACGCGATGAAGCGGTCCGGCGCTGTCTCCGTGCTGCTCGCGGTCCTGCTCTCGGGATTGTTTGGTGGGCAGGTCGGTGTGGCCCAGGCGGCTTCGGCCTGGAGCCTCGCAGTCCATCACGCCCCCACGAACTTCCCCCCAGGGGGCACCGGCGAGTACTGGTTCGACGTCGAGAACACGGGGGGAGAGGATTCGGTCGGTTCGACCGTGGTGAGGATTCACCTCCCAAACGATCTCAGCCGAATTTCAGCGGGCTCCCCAGCCGATGCCACGGTCCCCTGGACCTGCCCCGGCACGACGGGAGACACCGAGATCGTCTGTACGACTTCCAGCTCGATCGCTCGTCATTCGATCTCGAGGTCGCTGATCGTCGTGGTCCAGGTCGCCGCCGACACCGGCGGCACGGGCCTGCTGGAGGCGACGGTCGAAGGCGGCGGCGCTGCCGGAATGGCGGCTGGCGTGGAGCCGACCCAGATCAGTGCCGCCCCTGCCGGTTTCGGAATTCTCCCCGAGAGCTTCTCGCTCGACTTCCTCCGCTCGGATGGCATCAGCAGGATCCGTGAGGCGGGAGCGCATCCGGGTCTGGTGGTGATGCCGCTGGATCTGAAGACGATCGAGACCGCGGTCGCGGGAGGCACCTCGCGCACGCGGCCGGCGGCCGCCCTTCGGGATCTGGACGTGGATCTACCGCCAGGATTCTTGGGCTACCCAGCCGCGGTAGGGGAGTGCACCCCCGCGCAGTTGATTTCCAGCGCCTGTCCCCCTGCCAGCCAGGTCGGGAGGGTTGACGGCCACCTCGCCTTCTTCGGCACCGCCGATGAACCGTTCCGGTCGTTCACGCTGCCGCTCTTCAACATGAGCGCGCCGAGGGGTGCGCTTGCCGATCTGGTCTTCGAATCGATGAACAACCCCGTTCATCTCAAGGCCTTCCTGGACCCCTCGAGAAATTATGCGCTGACGATTCGCTCCTCGAACGTGAACGAGACCGTGCCGGCGACGGATCTCCGCATCACGCTCTGGGGTGTTCCCGCCGATCCGGTCCACGACTCCGAGCGCTGCGGGAACTTCGCCTTCGGGAGCACTGCCGGAGAGTGTTCGGCCGGGGTTCCGCCGCAGCCGTTTCTCACCCTGCCGTCGACCTGTGGCCAGGAAGAGGCCGTGACCCTGCGTAATTACGATTCCTGGGAGGAACCCGGCATCTTCGGACCGCCGCTCAGCGCTCTCGCAGCGGATTCCCTCACCGGTTGCGGCGAGCGACAGCTCGAGCCGGACCTCGAAGTAGAGGCAGACACGCTTCGCACCGCGACGCCGAGCGGCGTCGAGGTGCGGGTTGAGGTGCCGCCGAACGAGGATCCGTTCGGCCATGCAACCCCTCCCGCTCGCAGCATCGCCGTCAGGTTGCCTGTGGGAATGGGGATATCGCCGGCCGCCGCGCCGCGCCTTGCTACCTGCGCGCCCTCCCAGATGCAGCTGCGAACGGACCACCCGGTGAGCTGCCCCGAGGCTTCTCGGATCGGGGCGGTCAGCGTCGTGTCGCCGCTCCTGCCGCAGCCGCTGGAAGGAGCGATCTTCCTCGCGCGCCAAGGCGATAACCCCTTCGGAAGCCTCTTCGGCGTCTACTTGGTCGTCCACGACTCCGAAGAGCGCGGTGTGCTCGTGAAGATCCCCGGGCGACTCGACCTCGATCGCGACGACGGTCGAATCACCGCCCTGTTCGAAGACCTGCCGCAGATTCCTTTCGAGAGCCTCCGGCTCGCCTTCGCCGGCGGCCCTCGGGCCCTGCTGGTCAGCTCGAGCTCCTGCGGGACCCAGGCGGCCGAGGCGGCCGTCTCTTCGTATGCGCAGCCCGATGCCGTGGCTCGGAGCATCGACACCTACACCCTCGAGGAAGGTTCGAACGGTTCCCCATGCCCCGCCGCAAGCGCTGATCGTCCCTTCGGGCCGCGGATGCAGGCCGGGACCGTCGATGTCAGGGCGGGCGCCTACACGCAGCTCGCACTGCGATTCGAGCGGGAGGACCGCGAACAGGAGTTGCAAACGATCAGATTGGACCTCCCGCCGGGGATCACCGCGGACCTCACCGGCGTGGCTATATGCCCGGATGCGCGGATCGGCTCGATCGCTTCAGGAACCGCGGCAGCGGAGCTCGCCACCCCTGCCTGCCCCCCCGACAGCCGGCTCGGAACCGCAACCGCAACCGCCGGCGCCGGCGCCGAACCGATCTCCCTCCCAGGGCGTGTCTATCTCGCGGGGCCCTACAGAGGTGCTCCCTTCTCATTGGAGACCGTCGTGCCGCTGAAGGTGGGGCCCTTCGACCTCGGTTCGATTGGCCTGCGATCGGCGGTTCACATCGACCCCCGCACCGCCAGGGCAAGCGTTGTGAGCGATCCTTTGCCGACGGTCATCGAGGGAGTCCCGTTGAGCTTGCGCGCCCTGCGTCTCACGCTCGGCCGACCCCGGTTCATCCGCAATCCAACCGATTGCGAAGAGACGGCTATGAAGGGGGCTTTCGCCTCGGCGGAAGGGACCAAGGCCGAAGTCAGCGATCGCTTCCAGGTCGGAGGATGCGGGAGGCTCGGGTTCAAGCCGTCGATTGCGGTGCGGTTCCTCGGTCACCCCCGGCGGGGGGCTCATCCGAGGATTCGGACGGTGTTGCGCTCGCGATGGGGCGACGCAAACCTCCGCCGGGTTGCCTTGACCCTGCCGCCGACCATGCTGCTCGACAGCCGCGGCATCCTCGACGTCTGCACGCGGGAGAGGTTCCGGTGGCGAGATTGCCCTGTGGGATCCGCAGTGGGTCATCTCAGCGTACGCACCCCCCTGCTCGATCGGCCGCTCCGGGGGGCCGTGTACCTGCTGGAAGGGACGGGGCGGCTCCCCGCGCTCGGCGCGGCGTTGGACGGTGATGTGGACCTGGAGATAACCGGTCGCGTCGACTCGTTTAGAGGACGCCTGCGCACCATCTTCTCGAGACTGCCCGACGCCCCTTGGAGCAAGATCGTCTTCGAACTTGATGGCGGAAAAGGTGGATTGCTGGTCAACACCGGCGGCGTTTGCGCCGCAGCAAACCGGGTACCGGCCACGATCCTCGCCCACAGTGGCAGGGTGCGCCGCCGTGCGTTACGGGCCGTCAGTGAGTGCTGAGGCCCTCCGAAGTGAGAACACACATGTACCAAAGGCGCCCAAATCATTCACCTGATATGCGGTCGAGGGGGGGACTTCGTCGTAGGTGAGGCACCGGGGACCGCTTATGGGGCTTGTCGCCGTGCTCCTGGCATTGGCTGGCCTCGGCTTGCTCGGCCTTGGGGTGGAGGGGAGGCTTTCGCCGCTGTCGCTCGAGGTCCCCGGAACCGCCGCCGCGGACGGGGAAAGTCTGACCAAGGCGAATTTCGGCGACTCCTCGCCGTTTGTCATCCTCCTCGAAGGTCGGTCCCGGGCCGTCGATCGCCAGGGCGTCGAGCTGGTGCGGACGCTTCGCCGCGACCGGAGGGTCACTGTTCTCTCCCCCTGGGATCGCGGAGCGGTGGGACGCTTGCGGCCAACTCCGCGCAAGGCGCTGATCCTGGTCGATTACCTCATTCCACTCGCTCAGGCGATGGACGATTCGGTGCCTCGCCTGGAACGGATCATCGATGCGCAGATCAGCCCTCCGGTAGCCGCTCATCAATCCGGCTTCGCGAGCGTCTCTCGGGCGTTGCAGGAGGAATCGCTCGATTCGACTCGGCGGGCCGAGCTCTTGGCGGCGCCGCTGCTCATCCTCGTTCTCCTGTTCGTCTTCCGTTCCATCGTCGCGGCCGCGATCCCGCTCGCCTTCGGCGCCCTGACGGTCTTCGCCGGGCGTGGAGTCCTGCTCCTTCTCAGCTCGGTAATGACCATCGATGCGCTGTCGCTCGTCGTCTGCACGATGATGGGACTGGCGCTGGGAGTCGACTACTCGCTGTTGATGGTTTCCCGCTTTCGGGAGGAGCTCGAGCGCGATTCCGACCCCTGGCGGGCTGCTGCCGCAACCCGCGGCAGCGCTGGTCGCACGACGCTTTTCGCCGGCGCGACGCTGATCGTCGCACTCGTATTCTCAGCCTTCCTGCAGCCCGGCTCGCTGCTGCTCTCCCTGGCGACGGCGACCGCGGTGGTGACGGTGATCAGCGTCGTCATCTCCACCCTCGCGGTCCCTCCATTGCTGGGACTGCTGGGGCCGCGGATCAGCGCTGGGCGGATCGGGCGAGCGGGCAGGCGGAATCGGCAGCCGATGGTCGCTGGTGCCGCGATCGCTGCCCTCCGCAACCCCGGGCTCGCCGCCTGCCTCGTCGCCGTTCCCCTCTTCCTGCTGGCTCTGCCGCTTATCGGCTTTGCCACCGGCGCCCCCGGGATCGATGAGCTGCCGAGCTCGAACGGAGCGCGCAAGAGCGCCGAGGCGATCGACCGAGCGGTGGGGGCGGGGTGGGAGGCGCCATTCGTCCTCGTTGCTGCCACGAAGCGTGGCCCGATCACCAATCGCCGAGATCTGGCGACGCTGAGCCGCTGGCAGCGGCGGATCGCCAGGGAGCCCGGGGTGCGGACGGTGATCGGCCCGGCCCCGGTCGCCCGCCGCACCGAGCCGCTGCGCGCGCTGGGCAAGGGGATCACCGGTGCGGGAGCCGAGGGCCCCGAGCAGCTGCAGAAGCTGGGGCCGGGGCTGCGCCGTGCGGCGGGCGCCGTGGCGGAGCTGCGCGCCGGGCTCGCCGAAGGCTCCCAGGGGAGCGGGCTGCTCGCGGAGGGTTCCGAACGCGCCGCCGCGGGGGCGGGCCTGATCGCCTCCGAGCTCAAACGCGCAGCCGGCAAAGGCGAAGAAGCGGGTGCGGCGATCGAACGTCTGCGGGAAGGAAGCCGACTTCTCAATCAGGGACAGCGCGAAGCCTCGGTCGGGAGCCTGACGCTGACGCTCGGCCTGCGCTCGCTGGTGCCGCGGCTGCGCGGTGGCGAGCAGGCCCGTTCGCGCCGGCTCGCTCGCCAGCTCGAACGGGCTGCCGTCGCGGAACCGTCGCTGCGGCCGCTGGCGAACCAGGCGCGGGTACTTGCTCGCACGATCGCCGCCAATCGCAACGAAGTGCGCCAGTTGAGGGAAGTGGCGCAGGCTGTGAACGGAGGTCTCAACAAGCTCGTTCCCGGCGGGCAGCAGCTGGAAGCGGGCGTCGGCAAGCTGGCTGGGGCTACTGCTCAGCTCAGCGGCGGTCTCGACCGCCTCGGCGGCGGCGCCGAAAGGCTGGCGAATGGGCTGGTCGAGCTCCGGGGCGGAGCGGGGGACCTGCAGAGCGGACTCTCCGCAGGCTTCCACCGCGCCTACCCCTTGCAGACGAAGCTGCATCGCGCCGGTGTCGAGGTCAGCGCGGCGACGGCGCCCCTCGCCGTGGGCGCAGCGCAGCTGCGGCGGAGCTCACCCCATCTCTTCGATTCCGGCTACTTCGTCCTCTCGGCCCTCGACGGTGCTCCGCCGCAGCAGCGGCGTCGGGCCGGCGAGGCGATCAGCCTCGACAGCGGTGGCCAAGCGGCGCGGATGGTCATCGTCCCCACCCACGCCTTCAATACGGCGGGCTCGCGCCGAGTTGGCGAGCGGCTGGAAGCTGACGCCCGCCGTCTCGCCGCTGCCAGCGGGCTGCGCACCGGAGTGACCGGTGGCGCCGCGACGCTCAACGCCTACGGCGAAGCGACGGAAGCGCGGCTGCCGCTGGTGATCGGTGCCTTCGTCCTCTTCACGCTGCTGGCGCTGATCGTGATCCTGCGGGCGCCGTTGCTGGCGCTGCTCACCGTCTGCCTCAACCTGGCCTCGGTCGCGGCGGCGATCGGGGTGATGGCGCTCGTCTGCAAGATCCCTGCTGGTTACCCGCTCGGCGGCCATCCCTATATCGACACGGTCGGTGCCGGGGCGATCTTCGGGGTCACCTTCGGACTTTCGATCGATTACGCGGTCTTCCTGCTGGCGCGGATGCGCGAGTGCTACGAGGTCGACGGGGACAATCGCGCCGCGATCGCCTTCGGCCTCGAGAAAACCGCCGGGGTGATCACCGGCGCCGCCGCGATCATGGCAGCGGTCTTCGTTTCCTTCGCCACGGCCCCAGTGGCGACCGTAAGCCAGATGGGGGTGGGGTTGACGGTCGCAATCCTGCTCGACGCCACGGCGGTGCGGATCGTTCTGCTGCCGGCGTTGATGTTGCTGCTTGGCGACCGGGTCTGGAAGGTCCCGGCCGCGCTCGAGCGAATTCTGCCCCGCCGCCATGTCCTGATGCCAGAAACGAGGACCAACAGTGTGTAGACCAATCGCAGTCATGTTCTCCGCCCTGGCGCTTCTAGCCGCTGGCTCCGTCGCGGCCGCCGAAGCGCCGACCCGCGACGAATACGTCAGCCAACTGGAGAAAATCTGCAAGCCGGATGCCCTGGCGACGCAGCGAGTGATGAAGGGCGCGCGTGTCGACGTTCGCAAGGAACGTCTCGAGGCCGCGGCCGGGAAGTTCGCCAAGGCGACGATGATCTTCGGCGGCACCGTCAAGCAGATCGGCGCCGTCCCCCGGCCGAGCGCGGACACGCCCAAGCTCCTCAAGTGGTTCGGGTACCTCGACAAACAGAAGGACTACCTGCGTCAGATCACCGCCAAGTTGCGGGCCGGCGATGGCATCAAGGCGCAGCGGCTCACCGCCCGCTTCATCCACAACGGCAACCTCGCCAACAACGTCGTGCTGGCGTTCGGATTCGATTACTGCAGCTTCAAGTTCTCCAGGTACGGGTGATGCGTCCGGCCGAAAGACTCCTCGCGCTACTGGCGCTGGGCATCATCCTCGCAACGGGCCTGCCCAGCGGCTCCGCCGAGCGGGCCTCGGCGGAGCAGACCCAACGCGGGAATCTGATCTCTGCGCTCAAAGGGGAACTCCGGCCCCTGGCCCTTCCCCGCGGCCGCCTCGCTCCGGTGGCCGTTCACCTCGACGGCCGGCTGCGATCCGCGGATGGCTCGACGGTGCCGCGGGTCACGAGGCTGGAACTCGGGCTTCCCAGCAGGGGCAAACTCTCGACCGAAGGGCTTCCGGTCTGCCGACTGCGTCGTCTCCATGACACGAGGACCGCGGAAGCGCTCGCCGCTTGCAGGCCGGCGCTGGTCGGCCGTGGCTCGATCGAAGCCCTGGTCGCCCTTCCCAACCAGGCCCCCTTCAGGATCCGCGCCCGTCTTCTGGCGTTCAACGCGCGCATCGGCACCCGCCGAGCCGTCCTCCTGCACGCAGCCGCCGCAAACCCACCGACGTCGGTGGTCTTGCCCCTCCTTCTCGAGTCGGGAAAGGGGCGCTTGGGCACTGCGCTGGTCGGGGACGTCTCCTCGTCGCTCGGTCCCTGGCCGCACCTGAGACGCTTCCGGATGACGCTGTTTCGGCGGTACCGCACCGCTCGCGGCCAACGTAGCTACCTCAGCGCTTCATGCCCGATCCCGCACGTGGTTTCCGCCGGCTTCTTCACCTTTGCCCGTGTTTCCTATGAGCTCGTCGGGGGGCGCCGGATCGGAACCGCGATCACCCGTGGCTGCCGGGCGCGCTGACTCACACATCCCTGCTCCAGCGGTCCTATAGTGTCCCCAATTCATGGGGATCACTACGGGCAAAATGCTACCCCGATGCCCGGTGTTTCGGCGACTTGGTGCCGAGCGGCGGGTCCATTAGTCGATTAACCCCCTCCGCGAGCTTGACATCTCGGTCCGCCTCTGTTCTTATACTGCCGGCTGCTTGCTTGGGCCGCCGCGGGCCGCATCGGCCAGTCGAGGTCCCTCCGCTTTCCCCGAGCGGAGCCCCAGGCAGAGCTAGGGCCCGGGCGAGTCCCCTTCTTGCCCGGGCCGTTTGCGCTCGCTCGCCCGGCGCAAGCGTAGGAACCAAACGAGGATCCGGCCACCGGGCCCGAGAGTCTTGATCAGGCGAGCACGGATGGGCTGGAAAGCCGTTTCCGCCCCGTCACCGAGATAGAAAGCACCGACGCCGGCAAGGATCGCTCGGTGGCGGGCCGCGCGGGGGAGTTGTTCGACTTGCGCCGCGGCGCGCTCGGCAATCAGGCCCAGCCGCTCGGCGGCCGCGGAGGCATCGACGTAGTAGTCGAGGTAGTTGTGCTCGCCAGCCGCCCGGTCGTCCACCCAGTCGACGAGGTCGTCGAGGAGGACGGTGAGGGCGCCGATCGGCGGGAAGTAGGCGGCATCGATCCGGGCGGCGGTCACCCCGCTCGTGTCCGGCGCAGCCGCCGCCGCGATCAGCGCGTGGGCGGCGACGGAGGAACTGGCACCGGCGGCGAGCTCCCACCAGCGGTAGCCGGCGGGGGCCGCGAGACTCTCGGCCCAGCGCCGCAGGCCCTCTCCATCCCCTGCCGCGGCGCCGTGGGTCTTCCGCTGGCCCTCTCGGCAGCGCTCGACGGCATGCTCCAGCAAGGGGGAGACGGCGCCCTGGGAGGGCAACATCGCGATATCGCGGCGCCAGCTCGCTTCCAGCCGCTCCAGCTCGGCGCTCTCTGCTGCGTCGATCTCACCCCCGGTCTCTTCCAGTTCGTCACGTCGGTCGAGCGCCACCTGCAGGGTGACGATCATCCGCACTGCCGCAGGGCGGGCTGAACGGGGAGCAAGCGTCGCGAACACGGCCACCGCTTCGGCGTTCCTCACCTTCTCCTCGGGCAGCGGCCCCCACCGCCGC
Organism: Solirubrobacterales bacterium; assembly: GCA_035558995.1. Taxonomy (GTDB): domain Bacteria; phylum Actinomycetota; class Thermoleophilia; order Solirubrobacterales; family 70-9; genus VAYN01. Next base: position 19,060 of record DATMBY010000187.1, on the reverse strand, counting down.
AACTCGCGGCGGGCCGCCGGCATCACGGTGAGCAGATAGGCGCCAAGTGCGCCGACAGCCGCCCCAATCTCCTTGCCGACGCGCCTCATAGATGCAGCCTATGGCGCCATCCGCCCCCGTCTCTACCGTGGATGTTCGATGAGCGGGCAGACGCAGATCGAGACCCTCGCCGAGACCCAGCCCGACCTGGCCCTCGCCGAGACCGCCGCCCGCGTGCCCCTGCACGAGCTCGAGGATGGGCAGCGGGTCAACGGCGTCTACGCGGTGCGCGAGCGTGAGCTGCGCCGGAAGCGCAACGGCGAGCCCTGGCTGCGGCTCTCGGTCGGCGACGCCACCGGCACAGCCGAGGCGGTCTGCTGGGAGGAAGCCGAGGTTCTCTATGCCCTCTGCGCCATCGGCTCGCCGGTTCATGTCACCGGCGTCTTCGAAATCAGCGAGCGCTGGGGGGCGAAGATCAAGCTCAGCGGCGTCCGCGAGGCGCAGCCGCACGAGTACGTGGCGGAGGATCTGGCGGCCGAGTCGGAGGTGTCTGCGGATCAGCTCGAGGGGGAACTGCGCGAACTGTTGGCGACGGTCCAGAGCCGGCAACTGCGCGATCTGCTCGAGGTCTTCTTCGGCGAGGGATCGGAGACCTGGAAGCGCTTCCGCGACGCGCCCGCGGCGAAGACTTACCACCAGGCCTACCGCCACGGACTGCTCGAGCACACGCTCTCGGTCTCCCAGGCCGTCTCCGCCGCGGCCAATTTCTTCCCTGGCATCGACCGTGACGTCGCTGTCGCCGGCGCTCTCCTCCACGACATCGGCAAGTGCGTCGCCTACAACGACGATCCGCTGGCGATCGACCTCACCGACGCCGGCCGCCTGCAGGGGGAGATCCCGCTCGGCTACTACACCGTGCGCCGCGCGATCGAGGACCTGCCGGGCTTCGACTCCCACCTCGCCCAGTGCGTCCTCCACATCATCCTCAGCCACCACGGCTCGCTCGAACACGGCTCGCCGGTCGTCCCCGCCACCCGCGAGGCCGTCCTCGTCCACATGATCGACAACCTCGGCGGTCGCCTCGGCAGCTTCGATCGCCTCGAGAAGCAGCTGCCCGCCGGCGAGTCCTGGTCGGGCTTCGACCGGGCGCTCTCCGGCAGCGCCTTCTTCGCCCAGCGCGCCGCCTGAAGTTCCGAAGATTCTTCGAAGAATCTTCGCTTCGGTGACTTTGAGGTCTTGTTCTGTTACAGACAAAAACCTACGCTAGGATCATGGCTGTGATGGTGCCAAGAGAAGAGCTGACCGAGCATCGCCTCGACGCCCTCGAAAAGAAAGTCGATGACGGCTTCGCTGACATCAAGTTGGAGATGAAAGCGGGCTTCGACCGCATGGAAGCGAAGATGGACGAACGCTTCGCCCAGATGGACAAGCGGTTCGCCCAGATGGACGAACGGTTCGCCCAGATGGACAAGCGGTTCGCCCAGATGGACAAGCGGTTCGAAAAGGTGGACGCGCGGTTCGAAAGGATGGAGGACCGCTTCCACACCCTGAATCTCGCTTTTATCGGTGGGGCCGCCGTCGTCATCGCCACCCTGCTCGGCGGCATCCTCTTCTAGATCGCTACTGGAAGCGTTCGCTGCAGCGCTGGATCATGTTGACGTTCTGGTGGGCGCGCTGGATGCAGTTGATCAGCCTGTCGGCGTCGCCCTGCTGCTTCGATTGCCGCAGCGACTTCCTGACTTCGCGCTGAACCTGGCGGTTGACGTCTTCGATCTGCTTGTCGACGTCGCCGATTTCGTTGAAATCGCTTGATTCGAAACCCTTCTGGATGTTGATGTTGGTTTCGTGGCTGATCTTCTCGGTCGTGTCCAGAGCGGGCCTGACGAGGAAGAAATAGACCGCTGCGAGGATTCCGACCGTGACCAAAAGCCGGATAATGCCCGCGGTTAGGTTGCCGAAGAGGTTTCTGAGCACGTCCATGCGTCGCGCGGAGACTATCCTGCCGACCAGTGGCGAAGGACACCGAGAAGCTAATTCGCCAGCTTTCGTTGATCTCGTTCCTGATGGCTCAGGGGAGGCCGGTTTCGGCCCTCGAGATCAAGCGGGAGGTGGAGGGCTACAGCGACATGAACGACGACGCTTTCGCGCGCCGTTTCTACGCCGATCGCGCCGAGCTGGAGAGCCTCGGGATCCAGCTCGGGGTCGAGAAGCCGGGCGAGGGCTTCTTCGAGGCCGAGCTGTACTCGCTGCCGCCGGAGAACTTCTACCTCGACCCGATCTCCTTCTCCGACGACGAGCTGGCGGCGCTTTCAACGGCGCTGATGCTGCTCACCGACGGCGGCTTCGCCTACGCCGAGCCATTGCGCCTCGCCCTGCAGCAGGTCGCCTGGGGCCATCCGAACCCTCTGCAGGAGGGCGAGCGCGCCCCGGTCGAGATGGCGATGACCGCCTCCGCCGGCGGCCGCGACCTCTCCCAGCGCCTCTCCAAGATAGAGACCGCGATCAGCCGCCGCAAGACGATCGAGTTCACCTACTACACGATGGAGCGGGGCGAGACCGAGAAGCGCAAGGTCGACCCCTACCACCTGGTCTTCCGCGGCGGGCAGTTCTACCTGATCGGCCACTCGCACGAGCGCGAGGCGGTCCGCGTCTTCCGCCTCTCGCGGATTCAGGGCAAGGTCGGCTACGCCTCCAAGGCCGAGCACGACTTCTCCCCGCCCGAGGACTTCGACCGCCGCGACTACGGCAGCCGCGCCGACTGGCAGCTGGGGGAGACGAAGGGGACCGCGAAGATCTTCATCCGCGAGCGGATCGCCTGGCTGATCGAGCGCGACTACGGCACCTACGGGGAGCTGCGGAACGCGAAGAAGTCCGATGGCGCCCTCGGCAAGGGCCGCGTCTTCGAGACCCCCTACGCCTCCGAGCGCGAGCTGATCGCCTGGGCCCTGCGCTGGCGCCAGAACGCCGAGGTGCTCGCCCCCGACGACCTCCGCGAGGAGGCCGGAAAGCGCCGCGACCTGCTGCTGAAGCGCCACGTGAACGGCTTCAAGCCGGCCGAGGTCGTCGACCGCCCGCTGGAGGAGCAGCCGAAGCGCAGCCGCTCGGGCGGCCGCGGCGAGGCGGCGATCCGGCCCGAGCGCTTCGCCCGCCTCGTCACCCTCGCCGGCATGCTGATCGAAGCGGCGAAAAAGGGCGAGCGGCTCGAGGTCGTCGACCTCTGCGAGCGGCTGGAGCTGACCCGCGAGGAGCTGCAGGAGGACATCGACCTGCTCAACGTCGTCAACTTCGGCGGCGGCACCTACGTCCTCTACGCCGAAGTCCTCGGCGAGGAGATCGAGGTCGACTCGCAGCCCTACGGCGACAACTTCGCCCGCCCCGCCCGTCTGCTGCCGCTGGAGGCGAAGGCGCTGGTGGCGGCGATCGACCTCTTCGGCGACCACCTGCCGCAGTCCGACCTGCAGACCGCGCGCGGGAAAATCGTCAAGGCGCTCGGCCACGACCCCTCCGAGGAGGGCCTGGAGATCGCCTCGGCCGGCGGCGGCGACGCCGAGGTCGCCCGCCTCGTCAACGAGGCGATCGCCGAGAGCCGGGTGCTCGAGCTCTCCTACTACAAGGAGAACGAGGACCAGTTCACCGAGCGCCGGGTCGAGCCCTACCGGCTCGAGAACGGCAAAGAGGGCTGGTACGTCGAGGTCTACGACCTGACCAAAGAAGGGGTCCGCCACTTCAAGCTCGACCGGGTCAAGGAGGCTCGCCTCTCCGAGGAGAAGTTCGAGCCGCGACCCGAAGTCGAGGAGTTCGCCGGGGTCGAGGGCTGGATGACCCACGGCGAGGTGCCGACCGCCGAGGTGGCGCGGGTCTGGGTCTCGCCCGAGCGCGCCCGCTGGCTGCGCGAGGAGCGGACCGTGGTCGAGGAGCTGGCCGACGGCGCCGTCGTCGTCGAGCTGCCCTACGCCGGCAAGCCCTGGCTGGTGCGGGAGATCCTCCGCGGGGCCGGCGACCTGGTCGTGCTCGAGCCGCCGGACGCGCGCGAGGCGATCGCCAAAGAAGTCGAAGCAGCCTCGAACTGAGGCTTTGGAAGCGGCTCCGGGGCACCCCGAGGTCCTGAAGATCCTTGCCCCCAACCCGGGGCCGATGACGCTGGAAGGGACCAACACCTACCTCTTCGGCTCAGATCCCTGCGTGGTGATCGACCCCGGCTCAGACGACCCGGGCCACCTCGACTCGATCCGCGCCGCGGCGGCCGAGCGCGGCGGCATCGGCCTCGTCCTCCTCACCCACTCCCACGGCGACCACACCGCCGGCGCCGAGGAGCTCGGGGCCGAGGTGGTCCTGCCCTCGGGCGGCGAGGAGCACTTCGGCCTCCGCGCCCTCGCCACCCCCGGCCACGCCGAGGACCACGTCTGCTTCCTGACCGCAACCGGGGTTTGCTTCAGCGGCGACCTCGTCCTCGGCCTCGGCTCGACGATCGTGCCGCCGGGCGGCAACTCGCTCGCCGCCTTCATGGACTCGCTCGCCCTCCTCCAGGAGCAGGAGATCGAGCTGATCGCCCCCGGCCACGGCCCCTGGATCGCCGATCCCGAGGCCAAGCTCGCCGAGTACGTCGAGCACCGGCAGATGCGCGAGCGCCGCCTCCTCGCCGCCCTCGAGCAGGGGGAGCGCTCCCGCGCCAACCTCCTCGCCGCCGTCTGGGACGACATCCCGATGGAGCTGCTGCCGATGGCGGCGATGGCGATGGAGGCCCACCTCGAAAAGCTCGAGGGGGAGGGGCGGCTGCCGGAGGGCCTGGAGCCCTAGCTAAGGCGAGCCGAGTCCGAGCCGAAGGAAGAGACGGCCGCAGGGGCCGGGGTCGCACCAGGTCCCGCTGAGCAGGACCTCGCTGCCGACGACATCGAGGCCTCTGATACGCGCCCGTTGGCCGCGTTCGATCGGGACGCGGAGGAGCCCGGCTTGACCGAAAGGCGTGTCGAGTCCGTCGTTCGGACCCAGCCGGGTCATCATCACCCTCGGCGCCAGCGCCTTCCGCCGCCCGTTCCGCGGGCGTCGCTTCTGGGTCGCGGCGACGAGGACCTCGCCCCCCTCGCCGAGGCCCAGCTCGACGTTGACGAGGCGTGGCAGCCGCAGGGTGACGGCCCCGTTCTGCCCGAAGCTGTGGTCGAGGGCTCCATTCGGCTCCAGGCGCTTGATCAGGATCCGGTCGCTGGCGCCGCCGGTCGCCAGCTGGCCGTAGAACAGCGGCCGGTCCAGGCCATCGACAGCGGCGAGTTCGTAGGCGTACCGCACGTGCTGACGCACGCCGCTTTCGCCGAAGGCGGGATCGAGGCTGCCGTCGGCCCGCAGGTGGAACAACGCCTGGCTGGTGGCTGCGTAGATGCCCCCGGTGCTGTCGAGGACCGGCTTGCCGACGTGCGTGGTCCCCGGCATCGAGGTGACGCCGTCTTCGCCGAAGGAGGAATCCCCGACTCCATCGGCGGTGAGGCGGGCGACGAACGGCTCGGGGGCGCCGTAGGGGAAGCCTTTGTAGGTGATCTGCCCCCCCGAGGTTTCGCCGGAGACGAGGATCCGGTCGGCGTCGTCGAGCGCGGCCGCGACGACCGAGTAGATCGATCGTGGCTTGCTTCGAGTCGGATCGTCGAAGCGGGTGACCGCGAAGCCCTTCCCCCCGCCGAAGGACCGGTCGATTCGGCCGTCGGCGGTGAAGCGCTCGACCACGATCGCCTGCTGGGCGGTCTCCCCTGACGGGAAGGTGCAGCTCCCGACGACGACCAGCCGGCCCTGACTGTCGACCAGGACGGTGACGATCTCCGCTTCGGAGGAACCGGGAGGAACCGAGAGGGCAGCGAAGCCCGCTTCCCCGAAGCCCTTGTCGATACCCCTGACGGCAGGAGGGCGAGCATCTTCACTCGCTCCGCGACGATCACACGGCCGTCGCGGAGAAGCGCCGACTCTGACCCTTCGACCGTCCCTGGCGGAAGCAGGACCTGCCCGTGTTTCCCGAATTCCGGATCAAGGCGGCCCAGGACCGGAGCGTGTCGTGCGCCGTCCGCAGCGCCGCCGGGAAGGGCAAAGAGCGCGACGAGGACGAGCGCGAGGAGCTTCTTCATGATCGCATCAAAACGAAAATGGCCGGAAAGTTCCGAAATTCTCCTCCTGGCTGGCTGGCCAAACGTGATACACAGTCGACATGGGAAGGCGCCGCGATAACACCGTGGGGAAGTACGCCCTGATCGGCGGCGCCGTCTCGACCGGCCTTCTCGCCTCCGCCGCGGCTGTTGCCTGGCACCGCCTCGCGCGGCGGCCGCTGCCCCAGGTAAAGGGCAGGATCGAGATTCCGGAGCTGCGCGGAACCGTGCGTGTTCGCCGCGACCGCTGGGGCGTCCCGCACGTCGAGGCGGCCGAGCGCGAGGACCTCTTCTTCGCCCAGGGCTACTGCCACGGGCAGGACCGGCTCTGGCAGATGGACTTCTACCGCCGCGTCGTCCGCGGCCGGCTCAGCGAGATGGCCGGGGAGGAGGGGCTCGCGGTCGACCGGCTGATGCGGACGCTCGGCATCTCCTGGACGGCGGAGCGCGAGGTGGAGGAGATGGACCCGGAGCTGCGGGCCAAGCTGGAGCGCTTCTGCGCCGGGGTCAACGCCGCCGCCCGCGACGCCCGCGCGCTGCCGTTCGAGATGCAGATCCTCCGCCTCGGGTTCGAGCCCTGGCGGCCGGTCGACATCCTCGGCCTCGGCAAGCTGCTCGCCTTCGGGCTCTCGACCAACTGGGAGCGGGAGCTGCTGCGCGCCGACCTCGTGCGCGAGCTGGGGCCCGAGCTGGCGGCCCGGCTCGATCCCGTCTACCCCGCCGGCAACCCGGTCGTCGACCAGCTGCCGTTCAGCGGCGAAGGGATGCCGCTGGTCGAGCAGATCGACGCCGTGCGCCGCTCGCTCGGGCTCGCCGCCGAGGCCTCGGGCTCGAACAACTGGGCCGTCTCCGGCGCGCGCTCGGTGACCGGGACGCCGCTGATCGCCGGCGACCCGCACCTCTCCCCGAGCATGCCGGGCATCTGGTACGAGGTCAGCCTCCGCCACGGCGGGCGCTTCGTCCGCGGCGCCTCGCTGCCGGGGATGCCCGGCGTCTACATGGGCCAGAACAACGACGTCTGCTGGACGATCACCAACGTCATGGCCGACGTCCAGGACCTCTTCGTCGAGCGGATCGAGGGCGACGATTACCTGTTCGAAGGCGAGCGGCGGCCGCTGCAGCGCCGGCGCGAGGAGATCGTCGTCAAGGGCCGCTCCGAGCCGGTCGTGCTGGAGGTCCGCGCGACCCACCACGGCCCGATCGTCAACGAGGCGCTCGGCACCGACGACGGCGAGCCGCTGGCGCTGGCCTGGCAGACGCTCTCGGAATCGACCGCTTTCGAAGCCGCCTTCGAGCTGCTCGACATCGGCTCCGGGCCGGAGCTGGTCGGGAAGCTCGAGGGCCACACCTCGCCCGCCTCCAACATGGTCTGGGCCGACCGCCACGGCTCGATCGGCTACAAGCTGATCGGCCGCCTGCCGGTCCGGCGCGGCGGCTGCCCAGACCTGCCGAAGCCGGGCTGGACGGGCGAGTTCGAGTGGGAGGGGACCGTTCCCTACGAGGAGCTGCCGGAGGTGACCGACCCCGAGAGCGGGTTCGTGATCACCGCCAACAACCGGATCGTCGGCGACGACTACCCGCACCACATCACCAGCGACTGGCTCGACGGCTTCCGCGCCAAGCGGATCGAAGAGATGCTGGAGCAGACCGAGAAGCACGACCTCGAGAGCTTCGAGGCGATCCAGAACGACAACTTCTCGATCCCGGGGCTGGAGGCGGCGGCGAGGCTCTCCCGGCTGCACCCGCGCGGCCAGCGCGAGCGCAGCGCGGTCGAGCGGCTGCGCAGCTGGGACGGCTGCCTCGGCCCGGACTCGATCGCCGGGACGATCTACCAGGCGTTCCTGCTGCGGCTGGCGCGCGAGGTGGCGCGGGCGGCGATCGGCGACCGCGACCTCTGCGAGCGCTGGCTCGACCGCGCCGGCAACGGCTTCCTCCCGCACGTCACCTCCCCCTGGCGCTGGCACTCGCACCTGATGGACCTCTGGGCCGAAGGCGACGAGGAGCTGATCGGCCGCCCCTGGGACGGGCTGGTGCTGGAGGCGCTGGCCGGCGCCCTCGACGACCTCGGCGACCGCTTCGGTCCCGACCCCGAGGGCTGGCAGTGGGGCCGCGTCCACGAGCTGAAGTTCCCGCACCCGCTCGGCGACGCCAACCCCCTCTTCGACCGCCTGCTCAACCGCCGCCTCCGCGCCGGCGGCGCCCAGGAGACGGTCAGTCAGATCGCCTATGACCCCAACGACCCCTACAACGCCGTCTGGGCGCCGAGCTGGCGGATGATCGCCGACCCGACCGACCCCGACCGCTCGCGCTGGCAGGCCTTCACCGGCCAATCCGGCCACCCCGCCAGCCCCCACTACGACGACCTCCAGGTCGACTGGCTGCAGGGCCGTACCCAGGCGATGTGCGGCGAGAGCCCGTGGTCTGAGCTGGAGCTGGTCCCCAGCGCGACTTGAGCCCCGCCCGCGGGTTTCTCCAGGGATGCCACGGACGAGAGCTGCCTTTCCCCTGCTTCTGACCATCGCCCTCCTGCTGTTGCCGGCGAGCGCGCAGGGAGCGCTGCCGCGGGGGTTCTTCGGGATCGCGCCGCAGACGGGGCTGGGGCCGAGGGACACGGCGCGGATGCGGGTCGGGGGGATCGAAACGATCCGGGCGCCGTTGTTCTGGGGCGGGGTGCAGCCGACGCGGAGGGGCGGCTTCGACTGGAGCTACTTCGACGAGACCGTTGAAACGGCCGCCGAAGGAGGACTGGAGGTGCTGCCGTTCCTCTGCGCGCCGCCGAACTGGATCAGCCCCCGCGACACGCGGCTGCCGATCGACAGCGGCCGCCAGCGGCGGGCCTGGGAAGAGTTCGCCCGCGCCGCGGTCGAACGCTACGGGCCGCGGGGCAGCTTTTGGGAAGAGCACGCCCCGGGCATGAGGAAGCCGCTGCCGCGGATGCCGATCCACGCCTGGCAGATCTGGAACGAGGAGAACTTCTTCTACTTCACCCGGCCGGCCTCGCCGAGCCGCTACGCGAGGCTGCTGCGGATCTCCCACCGGGCGATCCACCGCGCCGACCCGCGGGCCACGGTCGTCACCGGCGGCCTCTTCGGCAACCCCAAGCAGGGACCGCCGGCAGCTATGGACGCGGCCGACTTCCTCGACCGCCTCTACGGGGTGCGGGGGGCGAAGGCCGACTTCGACGCGGTCGCGCTCCATCCCTACGCCGCCGACGCCGGGGAGCTGCGGGTCCTGGTCGAGGGGGTGCGGCGGGTGATGCTGCGCCACGGCGACCGCCGCGGCGGCCTCTACCTGACCGAGCTGGGTTGGGGATCTCAGGCACGGAGCCCGGTCTCCTTCGAGGTCGGCCTGCGGGGGCAGGCCAGGGAGCTGCGCGCCGCCTACGGCTACCTGCTCGGCAACCGCCACCGGCTGAACCTGCAGCAGGTCGACTGGTTCAGCTGGAAGGACGCGCCGCTGCTCTGCAGCTTCTGCGACTCGGTCGGCCTCTTCCGCGAGGGCGCCCGCTTCCGGCCGAAGCCGGCCTGGCACGCCTTCGTTCAGGTCACCCGTCGCGCTCGCTCGCGCTGACCATCTCGACGATCGCGGCCGGGGCCTTCTCCGGCGAGCCGGCGTCGAAGGGGGGGTCGGGGTCGTACTCGATCCCGAGCTGGATCGCCTGCGCCACCTCGGGGCCGACCTCGCGGCCGACCAGGTAGAGGGCCATGTCGATCCCAGCGGAGACGCCGGCGGCGGTGACGACCTTGCCGTCTTCGACGTAGCGGCCGCCGACCGGATCGGCTCCGTACTCGTGCAGCCGCTCGAGGTAGGCCCAGTGGCAGGTGGCGCGGCGGCGCTCCAGCAAGCCGGCGGCGCCGAGCAGCAGCGAGCCGGTGCAGACCGAGGTCGTCCAGGTGGTGGTGCGGTCGATCTCGCGCAGCCAGGCGAGCAGCTCGCGATCGTCCAGCAGCAGGCGGTTGCCGGGGCCGCCGGGGACGAGGACGATCCCGGCGCTCGTCACCTCCGCCATCCCGCGGTCGGCGCTGAGCCCGACGGCGCCGCTGTCGGTGCGGACCTCGCCGCGGGTCCTGCCGACGAACTCGACCTCCCATCCCGGCACCGAGCGCAGGACCTCGTAGGGCCCGATCGCGTCGAGGGCGGTGAACCCGTCGTAGATCAGGATCGCGACCTTCACCGCCCGATCCTCTCAAAGGGGTGTCTGAGTTGCACCCCCAAATATGGGGGTTTGCTCAGACACGTCATAGAGTCCGGTTGATGAGCAGGCGCGACCAGATCAAGCTCGGCGACGAGGAGCTGCTGGAGTTGCTCGAGCACGAGCGGATCGCCGTCGTCTCCAGCCTCGGTCCGCGCGGCTGGCCGCACTCGATGCCGCTCTGGTTCGTCCCCCGCGAGGGGGAGGTCTGGATCTGGACCTACGCGAAGTCCCAGAAGGTCCGCAACCTCGAACGCGACCCGCGGGCGACGGTGCTGGTCGAGACCGGCCGCGAGTACGGCGAGCTGCGGGGGGCGATGATCGAGGCCGAGGCCGAGCTGCATAGTGACTTCGAGACCGTGATCGGCTTCGCCGAGGAGCTGACGCTGCGCTACGCAGAGGGGATCTCCGCGGTCGAGGGGGATGCCAAGGCGGCGCTGGAAGCGCAGGCGCCGAAGCGCGTGGCGATCCGGTTCCGGCCGCTGCGGACCGCGACCTGGGACCACCGCAAGCTCGGCGGCACCTATTAAAGGGGCCAGGCGGCAGCGCCTAGCGGCGGCGCAGGGCACCGAGCCGACGCAGCGGCTCGGTCAGGCGCCAGGAAGACGATTCGAGGACCGTCTGCAGTTCGGCCGCTGGGCCACCCACTGCCTGGCGGCCGGCTTCAATCGTCGGCAGCACGCCCTTCGCCAGATCCGCCCGCCCCGCCTCTTCCACCGCCGCCAGCACGTCCTCCCAGAGCGCCAGCTGCAGCGGCTGGGCGATCCGGTAGTCCCGCAGGTGTCCGAGGTCGAGCTCGGCGGGAAAGGTGCGGATCTTCCCGCGGGCGCCGATCGCCTCGAGGCCGATCATCGTCGCCAGGCACTTGCCGCAGCGGCCGCAGTTGTAGGCGCCGTCGGGGTTCATCCAGCAGACCCGCAGGGTCTCCTGCACCAGCGGGTGGTCGGCGATCTGCCGGATCCGCTCGACCCTGCCGAAGCGGCCGCCCCAGTCCTCCACCGTCAGCCCCTCGCTGCTCCAGAGGTGGTCGATCTGCCAGCTGGCGCCGACCTGCGCCTGCTGCCCGTAGTCGCTGTCGGAGGCGATCAGCACCCGTTCGAAGAGCGGTTCGAAGAACAGCGCGATCGCCGACTGGACGCTGGGGCAGAAGCTCTCCCAGCGCAGGAGCGGGTCCGAGAAGGTGCGGACGTCGGTGCTGACGACGTGCAGCGGCAGCCCCAGCCGGGGCGCCGTCGCCCGCAGACGCGACTCGACCTCGTCGGCGAGCTCCTCGTGCTGTGGCCAGCCGGGGACGAGGTCGAGGCCGCGGACGAAGATCAGGTCGGTGACCTCGGGGTTGGCGAGGATCGCCGCCCAGGAGTCGACGCCGCCGCTGAAGAAGGTCGCGACCCGCCCTCGCTCCCGCGGGCCCTCGGCCACCCTCGTGGGGGCGCTGACCTCGACCTCCATCAGGGGATGGGCCTCGTTCGGCCAGCGCGAGGACCAGAGCCGCTGGATCGCCTGGAACTCGCGCTGGTTGCGGAGGATCCTGGCGCTGATCGGCGTCTCCAGCCGAAGCGGCCCGCGGCGGGACATCGCCGGCATCAGGGTGGCGGCGAGCGCTCCGTCGGCGGCGGGGACCACCGGGGTGTCGGAGCGGAAGGAGACCCGGTGCCGTTCGCTTCCCGCCTCGACCGAGAAGGAGAGCTCGCCGGGCTCCGCGCGGAGGTCGGTCACGGTGCTGGCGGGCCCGTCGCTCATCGGCCCCTCCGCGCCCTCTCGGTAAGCCGCCGCAGCGGCTCGGTCAGGCGCCAGGAGGTGGACCCGGTCAGCTCGGAGATCTGCGCTTCCAGGTTCGCGGCGTGCGCCTCGGCATGGGCGGCGCGGCCCTCGGTTGCGCGGACGCGCCCCTCGGCCTCCCGCACCCGGCGGTCGGCGTCGGCTTCCTCGCCGACCCACTGCGGCGCCCCCTCCTCGATACCGGCGACCGCGCTGGCCACCCGCGCGAAGAGGTCGGCCTCGGCGCCGAGGCGCCGGCGCCGCGCACGCCGCGCGTCCAGGGCCAACTGAACCCGGAGCCGCAGTCCCGCCTCGGGATCGAGCGCCGTCCGCGCCAGCAGTTTGGCGCAGGCGCTGGGGTCGGTGCCGGGGCGGATCGTGAACTCCGGCGGCTGGGCGAAGGCGTCGAGCAGTCCGGCCGCCTTCTGCTCGTAGTAGGGGTTGTGGGCCACGGTCAGGGTCGGCAGGCCGAGCATCAGCGAGGTGAGCGCCGCGTGGTAGGAGCAGGCGACGGTGAGCGAGGCTGCACCCAGCTTCGCCGCGGCGGTGCCGAGGCCTGCCGGCCGCAGGACGACCGGCGGCCGGACGTCGACGCCGCGGGCGGAGAGGGCGTCCGCGAGCCGCTGCGCCGCCGGTTGCTCGTCCACCCGCGGGTCGAGGTAGGCGACCAGGGGCTGGGCGACGACCGGTCGCCGGAGCAGCTGCCCCAGCGCCTCCAGCAGCTCGGCGTTGAAGTCCAGCAGCAACTGCGCCTCCCCCGTCACCCAGTCGTGCTCGGTGTAGTGGAGGTTGATGCGCAGCGGTCCCGCTTCCGCGGGCTCGGCGGGGCGCAGGCGGCCGAGGGCGCCGATGGCGTCGTCGCCGGCTTCGGGGACGAAGGCCGGTCCGAAGCCGGCGAGCAACTCGCCGGAGCGGGGATCGCGGGTCCCCAGCAGCTCGAAGGCGCGCAGGAGGGCGGTGTCCTCGGCGGAGAGACCGTCGAGCCAGGCGGCTTCGGCCTGAAGACCGGAGCCGACGCGGCAGACCCGGCGCGGCTGCGCCTGCGCGAGCACCCCCTCGGCCGCCCGCATCATCGCCAGCTTGCGGTCTCCCCAGAGCCCGTTGAAGTAGCCGCCGCCGTAGAAGTAGGAGATTCCGACCGAGAGCCCGTTCGGGGCCTCGACCGGCACCATGTCGCCCCCGCCGGCGGCCTCCGGGTCGAAGTAGACGAGGTGGCGCGGCGGCCGCAGCATCTGCTTGGCGATGCCCGGATGGTGCGCGGCGTAGCGCCGTTCGAGCACCGGCAGGACCAGCAGCCCCGGCTCCAGCGGCGCCAGCAGCTCGAGCGCGACGTCGAGCATCAGCACGTCGCCGAAGTTGCCGGAGCCGTCGTAGCCGCCGACGAGGAAGGCGACCGCCTCGGCCTCGGAGATCGCGGCGGCGGTCTCGGGGCTGGCGAAGAGCGTGGCCTGGGCGGACGCGGACGGGAACAGGCGCGGTCGGCTCGCGACGTCAGGCGCTGGCCGCGACGACCGCCGTTGCCGCCCCGCGCGGGTCATCCCCAGGGTCGCCCTTCCCTTTGCCACCACCGGCGCCACCGCCGCCTCGAGGTCAACTCGCCCGGCGCTGCGAGCGGCATCGAGAGCGTCTTCCCAGAACGAGAGGACATGCGAATCGCCGATCGCAACCCGGGAGAAGTCGGCTGGATCGAGGTCGAGGCCGGGCGGGAAGGTCGGAACACGCCCCCGCGCCCCGATGGCCTCCAGCACCACCAGGGTGTGCAGGCACTTCCCGCATCGGCCACAGTTGTAGGCGCCGCCTGGGTTCTCCCAGCAGACCCGGAGACTGCGGCAGGCGACCGGATCCTCGGTCACCCGTTCGAGTCGCTCCATCCGGCTTCGAGAGCCCCCGTATTCGTCGATCTCAAGATCTTCGCTGCTCCAGAGCGAGGTGACCCTCCAGACGGTTCCCCAGCGCCCCTGGACCTCGTAGTCGCTGGGGCTGGCGACCAGCACGCGGTCGAAGAGGGGAGCGAGGAAATGGGCGGCCGCCGCCGCCGCGTTCCCGTAATAGAGACCCCAGCCGATATGGGGATCGCTCATCGCGCGGAGGTTGGTGGTGACGACGTGAAGCGGCAGGCCTAGATCCTCAGCGGCCGCGCGCAGGCGCCGCTCCACCTCGTCGGCAAGGCGGGCGTGCGGCCCTTCCCAGGCAAGATCAAATCCCCGGACGAAGATCAGGTCGGTGACGTCGGGGTTCTCGAGCATGGTTGCCCAGGAGTCGACGCCGCCGCTGAAGAAGGCGGCGACCCTGCTCGCTCCGGACGGGGGACCGGGCTGGCGGGCGGCCGCCGCGATCTCCACTTCCCGTAGTGGCTCCGAGGCGATCCAGTCGAAGGACCAGGCTCGCTGGATCGCTTGGTGCTCGCGCTGCCGGTGCAGCAGCCGGGGGCTGACGGGGGAGTCGATCCGCAGGGTCCCGCCGTGCCGCATCGCCGGCATCACGGCTGCCGCCAGGGCAGCGTCGGCGTTCGGCGTTACCGGCGACTCGGCTCGCATCCAGACGTTGGTCGTCCGCTCGCCGATGCGGGCGTCGAAGGAGAGCTCGCCGGGGGCGGTGCGGAGGTTGGTTATCTCGTGATCGAAATGGCGGGAGCCCATCGAAGCCGGGTGCTGCAGGTTGGACGCGACGAGGCCGGTGCCGCTAATGACGGTGCCGGCGCAGGATGCGGATCTTCAGCCGCCGCGAGGTCGCTTCGGTGTAGGTGCCGTCGGAGAGGACCTTGGCCCGGAAAGCGACGCGGTGCCTGACCCGCGGCCTGAACCGTACCGTGCAGACGCGATCGAGCCGGCGGCTGCCGAGCTTGTGCCGGCCCTGCCAGAGGCTGACCGGCTGGCCGCGACGGCCGGCGCAGGGCGAGACGAAGGCGGTGACGAAGGCGCGCTTGTTGCGCTTGACCTTGCTTCGCAGGGCGCGGACCCCGACGAAGGAAGCCTTGAGAGCGGCCGGCTGCGAGTTGGCCTGACTCGGGACCGGGCAGTCGGGGCCACCGGGGCCGACGAGCCGGAAGACGGGGCCGTTGCCGGAGACGGCGTAGACACGCCCGCAGGAGTCCTCGCCGAAGGAGTTGAGAGCCGCCACGATGACGCCCTCTTCGCGGTCGCCAGAGGCGGAGAGGGCGGCCGGCACGAGCGAGCGGAGCCCACCGGTGCAGAGGTCGCCGTAGAGGTAGCGGCCGGAGAGGTCGCCGTAAGTGGCGGCACGGACGACGTAGCCGCCGATGATCGCGCAGCCGAAGGCGCCGCCATTGCCGGGGTCGTCGTGCGGGTAGTCGAAGATCGGGTCGGTGAAGGAGCCGGCGCCGGCGCAGCCTGACTCCGGGGGCACGGATTCGACGAGGAATCCCTCACGGCAGTTCCAGCCGTAGTTGGCACCGTTGCCAAGCCCCGGCGCAGCGGCGAAATCGACCTCCTCGCGTTCTTTCTGTCCGACATCTCCGATCAGCAGGTCGCCGGTCTGTCGATCGAAGGAGAAGCGGAAGGGATTGCGAAGGCCGAGGCTCCAGACCTGCGTCGTCGGGAGCGCGGCGGGGTCGATGCGGAGCAGCTTGCCGAGCAGGCTGCTCGGATCCTGTGCGTTTTCCTCCGCGTCGTTTTCGCCGCCACCATCGCCGGTCCCGGCAAACAGGCCCCCTTCGGGACCGATCTGGAGCTGGCCGCCGTAGTGGTTTTGGTGCGCGGGGTGGGAGATCGTCAGCAGGTTGCGCGCGAGAGAAGCGGTGCCGCCGCTCGCCACCAGTTCCGCAATGTGGATCTCAGCTGGACTCTCTTCCTTGCCCGTGTAGTAGGCGTAGAGGCGGCCGCTGGTCTGGAAATCGGGGGAGATGGCGATGGAGAGCAATCCACCCTCGCTCCCGGCTTCCTCTGAGACGAGCGAGCTGAGGTCGGCGAAGACCGTGGGGGCGCCGTTTTCGACCTCGATGATCCTCCCAGGGCGCTCGACCACGAAGAGACGGTCGGGGTTGTTGGGCGCCGAGGTGACGAAGATCGGTTCTTCGAAGTTGGGGCCGATCGGCTGCAGCCACAGCGCCTGCGCGCTCGCGGTCCACAGCCCCGCGAGGAGCATGGCGACGACGACGATCTTTCCCGCTGCCCGGACCAAGGTGTTCAAGGTAGCTAACCCCTTACCCGGCAAATGGTCGCGGTTGCTCGAACGTCCAGCAGCGGACCGGGACCGGCTCCCCGGCGACCGCAAGGGCGGCGGCGAACCCGGGGTCGATCGGCAGCGCCTGGACGGCGACCGGCGGGGTGGGCCAGGTCGGCCTGGCCGCGAGGCCGACGCCGAGGCACTTGAGCCGCGCCTCGTGGCGGGTCCAGAGCTCGTAGAAGAGCCGCGCCCGCTCCGGTTCGGCGGCCTCGCGCACGGCCGCCGCCTCTTCCGGCGCCAGCGCCCGCTCGGCGAGGGCGGGGAGGTCGCGCTCGGGCTTCACTCGCTCGACGTCGACCCCGACCTCGCGGTCGCGGGCGACCGCGACCAGCGCCAAGCGGCCGGAGTGGCTGAGATTGAAGGCCAGGCGCTCCGGCTCGGTGGCGAGCCGCGGCTTGCCGTGCTCGCCCGTGGCCAGCTCGATCTCCTCCGGCGCCTCGCCCAGGTAGACGGCCAGCACCCGCCGCAGCGTCAGCGCAGCGGGAACCGTCTCCAGCTCCGCCCGCCAGACGTGCGCTTCGCCGGCTCGCAGGTCAGGGCTCTCGGGGGGCGGCGCGAACTCCAAGTTGGCCGATCCTAGGTGATAGCTTCGCCAGCCTTGCAGCGGCTGCTGATCACCGGCGGCGCCGGCTTCGTCGGCTCCAACCTCGCGGTCTCCCTCGCCTCCCGGCACCCGGACTGGGAGCTGATCGCGCTCGACAACCTCTACCGCAAGGGCTCGGAGCTGAACCTGCCGCGGCTGCAGGAGGCCGGCGTCGAGTTCGTCAAGGGCGACGTCCGCGAGCCCGAAGACCTGGCGGCGCTGCCGCCGCTGACCGCCCTGGTCGAGTGCTCGGCCGAGCCCTCGGTGATGAGCGGGGTGGACGGGGACAGCTCATACCTGTTCGAAACCAACCTCACCGGCGCCTACAACTGCTTGGAGCTGGCCCGCCGCGACGGCGCCTTCTTCCTCTTCCTCTCGACCAGCCGCGTCTACCCGGTGGCGCCGCAGGTGGGCCTGGAGCTGGAGGAGGAGGAGACCCGGTTCGAGATCGCCGCCGAGCAGAAGGTGCCCGGCGTCTCGCCGGCGGGGATCTCCGAGGATTTCCCGTTGGCAGGGGCGCGAACCCTCTACGGGACGACCAAGCTCGCCGCCGAGCTGCTGATCGAGGAGTACCGGGCGGCCTTCGGCCTCCCCGCGGCGATCGACCGCTGCGGGGTGATCGCCGGCCCCTGGCAGATGGGCAAGGTGGACCAGGGGGTCTTCACCCACTGGATGCTCGCCCACCACTTCCGCAACCCTCTCAGCTACATCGGGTTCGGGGGGAATGGCAAGCAGGTGCGGGATCTCCTCCACGTCGAGGACCTGGTCGATCTGGTCGAGCGGCAGCTGATGGACCAGGCGGCCTGGGACGGGCGCACGGTGAACGTCGGCGGCGGCCGCGAGTGCAGCCTCTCGCTGCGCGAGACGACCGAGATCTGCCGGCGGCTGACCGGCAATGAAGTGCCGATTGCAGCCGTGCCGGAGACCCGTTCCGGGGACGTCCCTGTGTACCTTTCCGATTGCGCGAGGCTCTTCGGCCTCGACGCGTGGCGACCCCGACGCAGTGCCGAGCAGGTGCTGGCGGACATCCACCAGTGGATCGCCGCCGACGAGGCGCGGATCGCCGACGCCCTCCAAATCCAACCCCAGTGAGCGAAAGGGAATGACGCGTATGCCGGTGGCGATCATCACGGGTGCAGGTGGCCTGATCGGGTCCGAGGCCGTCGAGCACTTCGTACGCGAAGGCTTCGACGTGGTCGGGATCGAGAACGACATGCGGGCACGCTTCTTCGGCCCCGAGTCCTCGACCTCGCACGTGACCCAGCGGCTGATCGAGGCCCACCCGGCGGAGTTCCACTGGGAGAACGCCGACATCCGCGACGCCGACGCGGTCGAGCGGATCTTCCGCGAGCGCGCCGGCCAGATCGAGCTCGTCGTCCACACGGCCGCCCAGCCCTCCCACGACTGGGCCGCGAGCGAGCCGCAGACCGACTTCGGCGTCAACGCCAACGGCACCCTCAACCTGCTGGAGGCGGCGCGCGCCCACAGCCCGGCGGCGCCCTTCATCCACTGCTCGACCAACAAGGTCTACGGCGACACGCCGAATCGCCTGCCGTTGCAGAGCCTGGAGAAGCGGCTGGAGCTGCCCGAGGACCACCCCTACTTCAAGGGCATCGACACGAGCATGTCGATCGACTCCTCGACCCATTCGCTGTTCGGGGTCTCGAAGGCGGCGGCGGACCTGCTCGTGCAGGAGTACGGCCGCTACTTCGAGATGCCCACCGTCGCCTTCCGCGGCGGCTGCCTGACCGGGCCCCAGCACGCCGGCGCCAAGCTGCACGGCTTCCTCGCCTACCTGATGAAGTGCGTCGTCACCGGCACGCCCTACACCGTCTTCGGCTACGAAGGCAAACAGGTCCGCGACAACATCCACAGCGCCGACCTGATCGCCGCCTTCGACGCCTTCCGCAGGGCACCGCGCGCCGCCGCCGTCTACAACATCGGCGGCGGCCGCCACAGCAACTGCTCGATGCTGGAGGCGATCGACGCCTGCCAGCGGATCGCCGGGCGCGAGCTGCAGTGGGAGATGGGCGAGGAGCCGCGGATCGGCGACCACCGCTGGTGGATCTCCGACCTCGCCCCCATCCAGGCCGACTACCCCGACTGGAAGCTGCGCTATGGGATCGAGGAGATCCTGCAGGAGATGTACGAGCAGAACCTCGAGCGCTGGACCGCGGCGCCGGCCTGAGCGCTTCCCGCTAGAAGGCGTTGCTGCCAATCAAGGCGGCGATGATCGCCACC
>DATMBY010000186.1:0-25545 GCA_035558995.1 Solirubrobacterales bacterium | reverse complement strand
CACGTCGACGGCAGCCTCGATCCGCGCCGCGTCATCCTGGCGACCGAGCCCGTGGCGCAGCATCATCGCCACCGAGAGGAAGGTGGCCAGGGGGTTGGCGATTCCCTTGCCGGCGATGTCGGGGGCGGAGCCGTGGACCGGCTCGAAGAGGCCGGGGGCGCCCTCGGCGCCGAGGCTGGCGGAGGGCAGCATCCCCAGCGATCCGGTCAGCATCGCCGCCTCGTCGCTGAGGATGTCGCCGAAGAGGTTCTCGGCGAGGACGACGTCGAAGTCGGCGGGCCGGGAGACGAGCTGCATCGCCGCGTTGTCGACCAAAAGGTGTTCGAGCTCGACGTCCTCGTAGTCGGCGGCGACGCCCCCGACCACCTCGCGCCAGAGGCGGGAGGTCTCGAGCACGTTGGCCTTGTCGACCGAGGTCACCTTCGGCCCGCGGCCGGAGCCGCCGGAGCGGCGGCGGGCGGCGTCGAAGGCGGTGCGGGCGATCCGGTCGATCTCCTCGACCGAGTAGGTGCAGGTGTCGTGGGCGACGTCGCCGTCGCGGCCGGAGTCGCCGAAGTAGATGCCGCCGGTGAGCTCGCGGACGACCAGCAGGTCGGTGCCGGCGATCCGCTCCTCGCGCAGCGGGCTGGCCCCGACCAGGGCCGGGCTGGGCCGGACCGGGCGCAGGTTGGCGTAGAGCCCCATCCCCTTGCGCAGCCCGAGTAGGCCCTGCTCGGGGCGCGGCGCGTCGGGGTCGGTGGTGTCCCACTTGGGGCCGCCGACCGCGCCGAGCAGGACCGCGTCGGCGCCGCGGCAGGCGTCGAGGACCTCGTCGGTGAGGGCGGTCCCGTGCTCGTCGATCGAGCAGCCGCCCATCAGCCGCTCGTCGTAGGAGAACTCGCCGAGGGAATCGAGGACCCGGCGCGTGGCGGCGACGATCTCGGGGCCGATCCCGTCGCCGGGCAGGACGACTATGCGCGGGGTGCCGTTCATGAGGCGGGCACTCTAGTCAGGACGCCGTGGCGTCGATGTTGAGGCGCACGTATCGGAAGACAACGGGCTGGTCGAGCCGCTCCATCACCGCGTCGATGAAAGGCTCGCGCTGCTCGTCGGGCAGCCGCTCGAGATGCGGCGCCAGGCCCGCCGCGGCGCCGAACTCGCGCGGCTGGTCAGGCTGAACCGGCTTCTCCTCCAGCCAGCAGCGGGCCGCGTCGAAGCCGGCCGCGCGCAGCCGCCCTTCGGTTATGGCAGGGCGGGCGAAGTTGTACGGCGTCGGCCAGCCCTCGAAGGCGGCGGCGAACTCGGGTAATGCCGAGGCCTCCTCGATCGCGGCGGCGAACTCGGCGACGTTGCCCTCGCCGCCGCACTGGGCGACGAGCGGCGCCCCGGGCTTCATCGCCTCGCGCAGCCGCCGGAACAGCGCCTCGTGGTCGGGGATCCAGTGGAAGGTGGCGTTGGAGAAGACGGCGTCGACCGGCTCTGCGAGCTGCAGCTCGACCAGGTCGCCGACGCGCAGATCCACCCGCTCGCCCCACCGCTCGAGGTTGGAGCGGGCCTCGTCGATCATCGCCCGCGAGCCGTCGACGCCGATCACGTGCCCCTGCGGCAGGCGCTCGAGCAGGAGCCCGGTGACGCCGCCGGAGCCGCAGCCGGCGTCCAGCACCGTCTCCTCGCCCCGCAGCGGCAGGCGCTCCAGCACCTCTCGCGCCCATTCCTCCTGCGGCTTGGCGAGGCGGTGGTAGGCCTCCGCGTCCCACTCGGCCGGAGCGCCGGCCATCGCTACAGGCTCGTCGTGACCGGGCCGAAGCCGGCGGCCGGCTCGGCCTCGAAGCGATCGATCGCGCCGTCGTTTTCGAGCGTGATGCCGATGTCGTCGAGGCCGTTCAGCAGCCGGTGCTTGACGTCCGGCTCGATCTGGAACTGGAAGACGCCGGCGGCGCAGTTGACGGTCTCGTCATCGAGGTCGATGCGGGCCTCCCCCGCCTCGGCGACCGCCCGGCAGTGCTCCTCGTCGAGGACCGCTGGCAGCAGCCCGATCTTGGTGCAGTTGGAGTAGAAGATGTCGGCGAACGAGGGCGCCAGAATCGCCTGGAAGCCGAAGTCTTCGAGCGCCCAGGGAGCGTGCTCGCGGGAGGAGCCGCAGCCGAAGTTGGCGCCGGTGACGAGGATCGGGTTCGGCTCCAGCTCGATCTCGCCGTCGCGGATCCAGTCGTAGAAGAGGAACTCGCCGAAGCCGGTCCGCTCGACCCGCTTGAGGAACTGCTTGGGGATGATCTGATCGGTGTCGACGTCGCTGCGGTCCAGGACCGACACCTTGCCTTCGATCTTGTCTATCGGCCTCATGCTCAGCTCCAATCCCTGATGTCGACGAAGTGGCCCTCGACCGCCGCCGCGGCGGCCATTTTCGGGCTGACGAGGTGGGTGCGGCCGCCCTTGCCCTGGCGCCCCTCGAAGTTGCGGTTCGAGGTCGAGGCGCAGCGCTCGCCCTCGTTCAGCGTGTCCGGGTTCATCCCCAGGCACATCGAGCAGCCGGCGACGCGCCAGTCGAAGCCGGCGCTCTTGAAGACCTCGTCGAGGCCCTCTTCCTCGGCCGCCTTCTTCACCTGCTGGGAGCCGGGGACGACCATCGCGCTGACGCCGCCGGCGACCCTGCGGCCCTCGACGATCGCGGCCGCCTCGCGCAGGTCCTCGATGCGGCTGTTGGTGCAGGAGCCGATGAAGACGCGTTCGGGAGCGATCTCGGTCATCGGCGTGCCCGCCCTCAGGCCCATGTAGGCGAGGGCGCGCTCGGCCGCTTCGCGGTCGGCGGGGGTGTCCATCTGGCCGGGGTCGGGGACGCTGTCGGTGACCTCGACGACCTGGCCGGGGTTGGTGCCCCAGGTGACCATCGGCGAGATGCCCGCGGCGTCGATCTCGACCTCGGTGTCGAAGCTGGCGTCGCGGTCGGTCGGCAGCTCGCGCCAGCGGGCCATCGCCGCCTCGAAGTCGCCGGGGGCGGCGGGGCGGCCCTTGACCCACTCGAAGGTGGTCTCGTCGGGGGCGATCATCCCCGCGCGGCCGCCGCCCTCGATCGTCATGTTGCAGATCGTCATCCGACCGGGCATCGCCAGCGCCTCGATCGCCGGCCCCGCGTACTCGACCGCGTAGCCGGTCATGCCGCCGGTGCCGAGGCGGCCGATCGTCGCCAGGATCAGGTCCTTCGGCGTCACCCCGTGGCGCAGCTCGCCGGCGTAGGAGATCCGCATCGTCTTCGGCCGTTTCTGGACCAGGCACTGGGTCGCCAGCACGTGCTCGACCTCGGAGGTGCCGATCCCGAAGGCCAGCGACCCGAAGGCGCCGTGGGTGGAGGTGTGGCTGTCGCCACAGACGATCGTCATCCCCGGCTGGGTGACCCCCAACTCCGGGCCGATCACGTGGACGATGCCCTGGCGCTCGGAGCCGAGCGAGTAGACCGGGATCCCGAACTCCTCGCAGTTGCGCTCCAGGGTTTCGACCTGGACGCGCGAGAGCTGGTCGGCGATCAGCCGCGCCGCCATCGTGCCGTCGGTGGGGGTGTTGTGGTCGGCGGTGGCGAGGGTCTTGTCCGGGCGGCGGACCCTGCGGCCGGCCAGCCGCAGGCCGTCGAAGGCCTGCGGCGAGGTGACCTCGTGGACCAGGTGCAGGTCGATGTAGATCAGCCCCGGCGATACCTCGTGCTGCTCCCAGATCTTGTCGAACATCGTCTTTCGCATATGCGTCAGCTCCTCCTCAGGCCGGCGGCGATCACGGCGAGGAAGCGGGTCGCCTCCAGGCCTTCGTTCTCGAAATGGTGCGGAAGGTCGGCGTCGAAGGTGACGCTGTCCCCCTCCTGAAGCTCGTGGCGGCTGCCGTCGACGACCAGCGCCAGGGTGCCGGCGAGGACGACCGCGGTCTCGCGGCTGCCCGGCTCGTGCATCGGCGGATCGGCGGCGCCGCCGGTGGTGGCGCCGGGCTCCAGCACGTGCAGGGAGACGTCGGCGCGCTGCCCCGGCAGCGGCGGCGTCAGCTCCTCGAAGCGGTGCCCGCCACGCTCGCTGCGCCGCCGTTCGGCGGCGCGGCTGATCGCCACGTGCTGGCCCTCGTCGAGGCGCAACAGCTGCGACAGCGTCAGCTCCAGGCCGGCTGCGATCTTGCCGGCGACGGCGAGCGTCGGGCTCGTCTCTCCGCGCTCCACCTGCGAGAGCATCGGCGCCGAGACGCCCGAGCGGTCGGCGAGGTCACGGAGGGAGAGTCCCATCGCGTCGCGCAGCGCGCGGACGCGGGGGCCGACGGAGGTCGCGGGGTCTTTGGCGGCGCCGGGGGAAGAGCTGGTGGTGGCTGCCGTCTTGGTCACAGTGGGGGCCATTGGTTGTACGTTATCACGGACGTTTGTATTCAGCGTCAGTGCCGAGCCAGCGCGGTTTCCAGGTTCCTTCCTAGCCGCCCCGGCGCCCTTCTTCCTCGGCGCGCTCCGGGCCGGGCCGCTGCAACCTCCACCTGATCAAGTAGAGGTTGCAGCGGCCCGGCTCAGGCGGCTTGGTTGTTCAAGAGGAGTGCTCGAAGGTCGGCGGCGATGGCCTGGGCTTCGTCGTCAAGCTGGTTCCAGGTGATGTGGGTAACTGAGTAGCCGGCGGCGGTGAGCCGGCGGTCGCGGGCCTTGTCCTCGCGGAAGGCAACCCGGCTCTTGTGCCCGTTCCAGCCGTCGAGCTCGACGATCTGGTTGGTGCCGGGCCAGTGGCAGTCGACCTGGTAGCGCTTGCCGCCGGCTTCGATCCAGTCGTTGCAGCGGGGCAGGGGCAGGCGGTGCCGGCGGAGAAACGGGCTGAACCGCTCCTCCAAGGGCGAGCGCTTGCGACCAGCCGGTTCTTCCTTCAACCGCTCAAGCGCGACCCGAACCTTCCGGGAGCCCCGTCTCCCCGGATATCGCTCCAGGAGATCCCACAGGGACAGCCTGTCCCAAAGATTCCGGTATTCGGCCTCCCGCAGCATCGCCACAACCGTGTCCACATCCTCCGTCGCCGCCAGGTCGAAGATCGTCCGCGGCACGCTGGTCGCCGGTATCCCCTCCTCCACCATCCGCTCGTCAGGGGGCACCTCCGAGACATGCCTGTAGATCGCCTTTGAGGAACGGCTGCGGTGAGGAGCGCTCACGTCGATCCGCGACCGCGAATTCGGCCGGATCATCCAAAGTGCCGCCGCCGACCAGTGACTGAGGACAGCTTCCGGACCCGCGGCGAGCACCGCCGCCATCCAGCGTCCCTGCCTGCTCACGACCGGGTTTCCAAATGCATAGACGCCGAGGTGCAACCGGTGCAGCCGGCCCGTTCGCAGCCGACCATCAATCGCTTCTTCGCTGAAGCCCATCGCAAGCAGCTGCCGCCGTCCCACCACTCCATGCTGCCGGCGCGCAAGCGCCGCGATCGGTTTGTCGTCTCCGCGAGTCCGCGTCAACCCCTCTTCAAGACGGGTTGAGGCGGACTCGACGGGCATGCCCGGAGCCTGTCGAGGAGCCTCGCACGCGTGGTGCGCACCTTGTTCCAGCTCTCATACGGAAGGCACGCTTGAACGTGCCGGGGTGACGGTGCCCCTCTCACAGAGGCTCCTGAGACCACAATGGCCCCCAGCAATACGTCTCAGCTGCGCGACGGTCTCTGGGAGAGGGGCACCGTCACCCCCTACCGCGCCTAAGGGCCGGGCGTCCGCTCCACGACCGCCTCGGCCGTCGCCGCCTCCGCCTCGCGCGTCGCCGCCCCTTCCAGGGCGTTCGACAATGCGCGGACGTAGGCGCGGGCGCTCGCCTCGAGGATGTCGGTGGCCACCCCCTGGCCCGTGGCCAGGCGTCCGGCCGCTCGCAGCTGCACGGTCACTTCGCCGAGGGCGTCCTCTCCCCCGGTCACCGCCTCGACCTTGTACTCGACCAGCTCGCACTCGGTCCCGACCGCATCCTGGATCGCGTGGAAGATCGCGTCGACGGGGCCGTCGCCGCTCGCTTCGCCGACCGGCTCCTCGCCGGAGGGCTTGTTCACGGAAACTTTCGCCAGCGGCGGCTTGCGGGTTCCGGCCTCGACCTCGAACCAGGCCAGCTCGTGGGCGTCGGAGCGCTCGCGCATCTCGTCGGAGACGATCGCCTCCAGGTCCAGCGCGGTCACCTGCTTCTTGCGGTCGGCGATCGCCTTGAACGCCTTGAAGGCGTTGTTCAGCGCCTGGCCCTCGACTACGAAGCCCAGCTGCTCCAGGGCGTCGCGCAGGGCGTGCCTCCCCGAGTGCTTGCCCAGGACGATCGAGTTCGACTCCAGGCCGACCTCGGTCGCGTCCATGATCTCGTAGGTGCTGCGCTCCTTCAGCACGCCGTCCTGGTGGATCCCGGACTCGTGGGCAAAGGCGTTGCGGCCGACGACAGCCTTGTTCGGCTGCACCGGGTAGCCGGTCAGGCGGCTGACCATGCGGCTGGTGCGGGCGATCTCGCGGGTGTTGATCCCCGTGTGGAGGCCGTGGACGTCCTCGCGGACTGCGACCAGCATCGCGATCTCCTCCAGCGAGCAGTTGCCGGCTCGCTCGCCGATCCCGTTGATGGCGCACTCGACCTGCCGCGCCCCCGCCAGCACACCCGCATAGGAGTTGGCGACGGCCATCCCCAGGTCGTCGTGGCAGTGGACCGACATCTCCACCCCCCGCAGCGCCGGGGCCAGCTCGTACAGGCGGCGGAAGTAATCGGCGTACTCCTCGGGGGTCGTGTAGCCCACGGTGTCGGGGATGTTGACGACGGTCGCCCCCTCCTCGACGGCGATCGCGCAGACTTCGGCGGTGAACTCGATGTCGGCGCGGGTCGCGTCCATCGGCGAGAACTCGACCTCCTCGCAGTAGCTCTTCGCCAGCGCTACCGCCGCCCGCGCCTGACCCTTGACGTCCTCGCGATCGGTCTGCAGCTGGTGCTCGATGTGGATGTCGGAGGTCGAGATGAAGGTGTGGATGCGCGGGCGCGCAGCCTCTTTGATCGCGCCCCAGGCGGCGTCGATGTCCGCCTTGTGGGTCCGGGCCAGGCCGCAGATCGTCGGGCCTTCGACCCGGCGGGAGATCTCCTGGACGGCCTCGAAGTCGCCGGGCGAGGTGATCGGGAAGCCGGCCTCGATCACGTCGACCCCCAAGCGGGCGAGCTGCTGGGCGATCTCGACCTTCTCGGCGGTGTTCAGCGAGATCCCGGGCGACTGCTCGCCGTCTCGCAGCGTGGTGTCGAAGATGTGGACGCGATTCGCGTCGGATTTGGTCTCACTCTGGGGTCCCATCGGACCTCTCCTTCTCTCTTTGAATCGAATGGCCTTTGTCTCTCGCGGCTATCGCGCCGCCCAGCGCTATTCCCCCCGAGGGGGGAGGAGAAGGAGTAGCGCGAGGCTGTCGAGCCGGAAGCTCATTCGGCTCCGAACCTTAGCGTAGGCTGCGCGAATCTCAACCCCGGCGCCCAGCGATTCAAGCCAAAAGACCAACTGGCTCGCCCTCTTCGCGATGGGCATGGCGGTGGTCGTGATCGCCAACGACTTCACCGCGGTCAACGTCGCCCTGCCGACGATGGAGGCCGACTTCGACACCAACATCAACACGATCCAGTGGGTGATCAACGCCTACGCGCTGACCTTCGGGGTGATGATCGTCACCGGCGGCCGCCTCGCCGACATGTTCGGCCGCCGCAACGCCTTTGTTCCAGATCGCCGGCGGCTCGATCGGGCTCGGCCTCACCACCACCGTCTTCTCCGCCGCGATCCCGCCCTTCGTCGACGGGATCCAGGCCGGCTTCCGGCTCGACGCGGCCCTTTCCCTGATCGGCCTGCTGGTCGCGCTCGCCTTCGTCGGCGGCCGGATCAGGGGATCAGCTGGTTCCGCCCCGGCCCACCGCTGAGCCTGTCCTTGTCGGGGCCGCCCCGCAGCTGATCGTCGCCTGGGCCGCCGCTGAGAATGTCGCGGCCGGGTCCGCCGAGGATCCAGTCGTCCCCGCGGCGGCCGAACAGGAGGTCGTCGCCGGGTCCGCCGACCACCTTGTCGGCGGCGGCGCCGCCGTAGAGCTTGTCGTTGCCGCCGCCGCCGCGGATCGTCACCGGGACCGGGATGTCGCTGGTGAAGAAGACGGAGTCCGAGCCGCCGCCGGAGTTGACTTCGAAGCCGGCGATCTCCGGCGCGGTGCAGAGGAGCTCGGTAGGGATTTCTTCCGGGTGCTCGCAGAGGTTGCCGCCGACTTCCAGCGGCACCGTGGAGACGATCGCGTAGTCGCGGCCGTCGGCGCTGAGGGCGATGTGGAGGCCGTTGTTTTCCCTGCCACCGCTGATCAGCAGGTTGACCGGTTCGGCGGCACGGGCAAGCGGCACGGGCGGGGCCGCGAGGAGCACCAACGCAATGAGGATCGCCTTCTTCATCGTTCCCTGGGCTTCCGGGTCCGAAGACCCTTCCACGAAACAACTCTTTCGCGCCGACGATGCGGCGCGCAACCCCGGAGTTTGACTAGAGGTCGACCGAGCGGCCGTTCGAGAAGCCCTCGAGGCCGAGGATCTTCTCGATCGCCTCTGAGCGCACCGGCGCGTCGGTGGTCAGCGCCATCACCGCCCGCTCCCCCCCGCTTTCGGCGCCGACGGCGGCGGAGACGATGTTGACCCCCTCTTCGCCGAAGAGCGTGCCGACGCGGCCGATCATCCCGGGGCGGTCGGCGTAGCGGAAGACGGCGATGTGCTCGTCGAAGGGCAGGTAGAAGCTCTCGCCCCAGACCGAGACGAGGTAGGGCTCGTTGCGGGGGCCGACGCTGGTGCCGGCGACCTCGACCTCACCGCCGGCGGTGTGGACGCGGACTCGGACCAGCTCGGTGAAGTCCTCGGCGCTGGCATCGGTGGTCTCGGAGAGGTCGATCCCCCGCTCCTCGGCCATCTGCGGCGCGTTGACGAGGTTGACCGGCTCCTCGGTGTGGCCGGAGAGGATCCCGGCCATCACCGCGATCCCGAGCAGGCGGGTGTCGTGGGAGGCGATGCGGCCGCGGAATTCGGCGCTGACCTTCTCGACCGAGCCGTCGGCCAGGCCCTGGGCGAGGCGGCCGAGCTTTTCGCAGAGGGGGACGAAGGGCGCCAGCGCCTCCATCGCCTCCGGGCGCACGGCGGCGATGTTGACCGCGTTGGTGACGACGCCGCCGGTCAGCGCCGCGGTCACCTGCTCGGCGGTGACGACCCCGGCGCGGTCCTGCGCCTCGGCGGTCGAGGCGCCGAGGTGCGGGGTGACGACGACGTCGGAGCGGGAGAAGATCGGGTGCTCGGTGAAGGGCTCGGAGGGGAAGACGTCGAGCGCGGCGCCGCCGAGCTTGCCCGACTCGAGGCCGGCCAGCAGCGCGTCGAGGTCGACCAGCTCGCCGCGGGCGCAGTTGACGAGGCGGGCGCCGTCCTTCATCGCCGCGATCGTCTCCGCGTTGATCATCCCGATCGTCTCCGGCGTCTTCGGGGTGTGCAGGGTGACGAGGTCGGCCCGGCCCAGCGCCTCCTCGATCGAGTCGCAGCCCTCGACGCCGAGCTCCTTGAAGCGCTCGGCGGAGACGAACTTGTCGAAGGCGACGACGTCCATCTCGAAGCTCTGGGCGCGTTTGGCGACTAGCTGGCCGATGCGGCCGAAGCCGATCACGCCGAGAGTCTTGCCGTAGAGCTCCGCGCCCTTGAACTTGGCGCGGTCCCAGCGGCCGGCGACGAGCGATTCGTGCGCCTGGGGGACGTTGCGGAAGAGGGCCAGCGCCAGCGCCAAGGTGTGCTCGGCGGCGGCGACCGAGTTCGATTCCGGCGCGTTGGCGACGATGATCCCGCGGCGGGTCGCGGCCGGGATGTCGACGTTGTCGACGCCGGTCCCGGCGCGGCCGATCACCTTCAGGTTGTCGGCCAGCTCGATCAGCTCCGGCGTCATCTTCGTCGCCGAGCGGATCAGGATCGCGTCGTACTGGGAGATCTGCTCGCGCAGCTCCTCGTCGGACATCTCCAGCCCGAGGTCGACGTCGAACTGGGAGCGCAGCAGATCGACGCCGGTGTCGGCGATCTTCTCCTTGACCAGGACCTTCACGAGGCGACCCCCTCGACGTTGGCGACGACCCAGTCGATGCAGGCAGTGAGCGCCTCGACGTCGTCGGGGTCCACGGCCGGGAACATCCCGATCCGCAGCTGGTTGCGGCCGAGCTTGCGGTAGGGCTCGACGTCGACGATCCCGTTGGCGCGCAGCGCCTTGGCCAGCGCCGCCGCGTCAACCGATTCGTCGAAGTCGATCGTGCCGACGACCAGCGAGCGCTTGGCCGGGTCGGCGACGAAGGGGCTGGCGAACTCGCTGCGCTCGGCCCAGCCGTAGAGGCGTCCCGAGGAGTCGGAGGTGCGCTCGACGCAGCCGGCGAGGCCGCCGAGCCCGAGCATCCACTGAACCTGGTCGTTGAGCAGCAGCAGGGTCGCCAGGGCCGGGGTGTTGTAGGTCTGCTCCTTGCGTGAGTTGTCGATCGCGGTCTGCAGCGAGAGGAAGGCGGGCTGCCAGCGGTCGCCGGCGCCGTCGAGCTCCTCGATGCGGGCGATCGCTGCCGGGCTCAGCGCCGCCAGCCAGAGGCCGCCATCGGCGGCGAAGCCCTTCTGCGGGGCGAAGTAATAGGCGTCGGCCTGGATCGCGTCGAGCGGCAGGCCACCGGCGCCGGAGGTGGCGTCGACCAGGACCAGCGACTCGGCGGCGCCTTCGGGGCGCCGGACGTCGACCATGACCCCGGTCGAGGTCTCGTTGTGGGCCCAGGCGATCACGTCGGCGGCGGGGTCGGCGGCCGGCGCGGGCGCGTCCCCCGGCTCGGCCTCGAGGACGATCGGATCCTGGAGGAACGGCGCCGCCGCGGTCGACTTGGCGAACTTGGAGGAGAACTCCCCGTAGGTGAGGTGGAGCACCCGCTCGCGCACGAGCCAGGCCGTCGCCGCCTCCCAGAAGGCGGTGGTGCCGCCGTTGCCGAGGGCGATCTCGTAGCCGTCGGGCAGCGAGAAGAGCTCGGAGAGCCCGGTCCGCACCTCGCGCACGAGGTCGCGCACCGGCGCCTGGCGGTGCGAGGTACCCATCAGGTCGGAGCGCTCGGCCAGTGCCGCCAGCGCCTCCGGGCGCACCTTCGAGGGCCCGCAGCCGAAGCGGCCGTCAGCGGGCTTGATCTCGCTCGGAATCTGCGTGGTCGTCTGCGCCTCCATCGGGCTCGACAGGTTATTGACCAAAGCCGGCGCGCGACCGCCGGGGCCGGAGTAGGCTCGCGGCTCATCCGCACGGCACTTCCAGAAGGAGACAGACGATGGAGCCCTCAGTGACCAAAGGCGACGCCTACGCGATCGCCAACCTCGACGACCTCGGCGAGGGCTGGGGCTTCCGCAAGGTCCGCAAGGAGCTGGGGGTGACCGCCTTCGGCGTCAACGCGATCGTGATGCCGCCGAACTACGAGTCCGGCAAGCACTACCACGAGGAGCAGGAGGAGCTCTACTTCGTCCACCGGGGACGGATGGAGATCGACCTCGACGGAACCAAGCAGGAGCTCGGCCCCGGCGGCTTCGCCTGGGTAGATGCCAAGGTCGTCCGCAGCCTCAAGAACCTCAGCTCCGACGAAGATGCCATCTACATCTGCGTCGGCGGCAAGGACGGCTACGTCGGCCGCGACGGAAAGCTGCCCGAAGGCGAGACCGATCCGCGGGGGCCGATCAAAGGCTGATGTTTCGGGGGAGGGTCGGTGGGGGTCGTTCGGAGCACCTCCGCCGGGAGAAATGTGGATGGGCTGACGCCTTAAAGGTTAGTGGCCCGGCTCCATGCTGAGTACCTCACGACCCCCACCGACCTCCCCCTTCCGACACGAATTGAGAGGCGGCCGAGGGTTCACAGCCCTCTCGATCAAAAGACCTCGCGGCCCCCCCCGCTGGAGCTGGGGTCCTTCGAACGCTGCGGCAGGGGCGCCGGTAGGGGGTCGCTGGGTACTCAGCATGGAGCCGGCCCGAGACCTGAGGGCGACAGCAGGTGGCGACCCTGCCGGCGGAGGTGCTCCCAGCGACCCCCTACCGGCGCCCCCTCCCAGCCCCTATTTCGTGTCTTTGAAGCCCTGGTCGATCCAGGGCATCATCGAACGCAGATCGCCGCCGACGTCCTCGATTTGGTGGCTCGCACCCTCGGCCCGCATGCGGTCGAAGTTCTCGTTGCCGGCGCGGTTCTCGGCGATGAACTCCTTGGCGAAGTCGCCGTCCTGGATCTCCTTGAGGATCTGCTTCATCGCCGCGCGGGACTCCTCGCCGATCACCCGTTTGCCGCGGGTCATGTCGCCGTACTCGGCGGTGTTGGAGATCGAGTAGCGCATCCCCTGAATCCCCTTTTCGTACATCAGGTCGGCGATCAGCTTCAGCTCGTGCAGGCACTCGAAGTAGGCGAGGCGCGGGTCGTAGCCGGCCTCGACCAGGGTCTCGTAGCCGGCGCGGACCAGCTCCGAGGCGCCGCCGCAGAGGACGGCCTGCTCGCCGAAGAGGTCGGTCTCGCACTCGTCTTTGAAGGTCGTCTCGATCACCGCGGCGCGGCCGCCGCCGATTCCGGAGGCGTAGGCGAGGACGAGGTCGTGGGCTTCGCCGGAGGCGTCCTGGTGGACGGCCATCAGGCAGGGGACGCCGCTGCCTTCCTCGTACTGGCGGCGGACCAGGTGCCCCGGGCCCTTCGGCGCGACCATGCCGACGTCGACGCCGGGGGGCGGCTCGATCTCGCCGAAGTGGATCGCGAAGCCGTGGGCGAAGAGCAGCAGGTTGCCGGGGGCGATCCCGTCGGCGATCTCCTCGCGCCAGACCTCGGCCTGCTTCTCGTCGGGCAGAAGGATCATCACCAGGTCGCCGCGACTGGCGGCTTCGGCGACATCGAGCACCTCGAGCCCGGCCGCTTCGGCCTTGGCGCGGCTGGAGGAGTCGGGACGGAGGCCGACGACCACCTCGACGCCGGAGTCCTTGAGGTTGAGCGCGTGGGCGTGACCCTGGGAGCCGTATCCGAGGATGGCGACGGTCTTGCCGTCGAGCTTGCCCAGGTCAGCGTCTTTGTCGGTGAAGATGTCGTCGGTTCGCATGGGGCGGCAGGCTAGCGGAGCGCCCTGCGCATCAGCTTGCCCGAGGGAGTGCGCGGCAGGGCCGAGGCCAGCTCCACGCGCTTCGGGACTTTGAACCCGGCCAGCGATTCGGCGCAGTGGCGACGCAGTTCGTCCGGGCTCACCTCGGCCTCGCTCTCGAGCACGACCACCGCGGTCACCGCCTGCTGCCACTCGGGGTCCTCGCGGCCGATCACCGCCGCCTCGGCCACCTGCGGGTGGCGCAGCAGCACCTCCTCGACCTCGGCCGGGATCACGTTCTCGCCGCCGCTGACGATCATGTCGTCGATCCGGTCGCGGACGTAGAGGAAGCCCTCCTCGTCGATGTGGCCGAGGTCGCCGGTGTGGAGCCAGCCGTCGGGGTCGGCGCTGCCGGGGGCGACGGTCGGCCCCTGGACGAGGATCTCCCCTTCCCGGATCCGCAGGTGCGTGGTCAGCAGCGGGCGCCCGGCGGAGCCGAGCTTGCGCTTGGCGTCGGCCGGCGCCAGGGTCGTCACCTGCGAGCAGGTCTCCGTCAGGCCGTAGGTCTGGACGACGGTGGCGCCCTTGGCCAGCGCCTCTTCCAGCGGTTCGGCCGGGACCGGGCCGCCGCCGACGAGGATCGCCCGCGGCCCGGAGAGGTCGACGCCGGCGTCGAGCAGCCGGGTCAGCATCGTCGCCACCAGGCTGACCTGGGTGATCCCGTCGCGCTCCAGCGCGACGGCCACCCGCTCGACGTCGAAGCCGTCGTGGACGACCGCGCCGGTGCCGTAGACGACCGCTTTCATCACGATCCCGAGGCCGGCGATGTGGCTGAGCGGGACGCAGCAGAGCCAGCGGTCCTCTGGCTGGACGCCGATGTTGAAGGCGGAGCCGACCGCGTTCCAGAGGAAGTTGCCGTAGCTGAGGGGAATCGGGCGCGGCTGGCCGGTGCTGCCGCTGGTGAGGACGCGGCAGCAGATGTCGTCCATGTCGTGCTCGCCGAGCAGCGGCAGGTCGGCCTCGGTCTGGGTCAGCTGGCCGGGGTCGTCGAGGTCGATGATCGGCTCCTCGGCGCCGACGATCGCGGCCCGCTCGGCCGCGGTCAGGCGCGGGCCCAGCGGCAGCAGCGCCGCGCCGAGCTTCATCAGCGCGTGCAGGAGGACGACCTGCTCGCGGCGCGGGTGCATGGTCAGCGCCGCGGTCGAGCCGCGGCGGACGCCGTGGGCGGCGAGCCGGCGGGCGACCCAGGTCGCTTCGGCCTCCAGCTCGGCGTAGGTCATCTCCGCCCCGTCGGCGACGAGCGCCGTCCGGTCGGGGCAGCTCTGAGATCTCTGGGAGAGCCAGTCGTCGAGCTTCATCGGGATATCGTC
Organism: Solirubrobacterales bacterium; assembly: GCA_035558995.1. Taxonomy (GTDB): domain Bacteria; phylum Actinomycetota; class Thermoleophilia; order Solirubrobacterales; family 70-9; genus VAYN01. Next base: position 11,130 of record DATMBY010000186.1, on the reverse strand, counting down.
CCCATCATGCCCAAACGCCACAAAGGAGCTCCGCCCGAGGAGCATCTCTACGCGCCGATCGAGTGGACCCCGGGTCCCGGCGACTACGAAGACATCCGCTACGAGACCGCCGACGGGATCGCCAAGGTGACGATCGACCGCCCCGACGTGCTGAACGCCTTCCGGCCACAGACGCTGATCGAGGTCTCGGCGGCGATGGAGCTGGCGCGCGAGGACAGCGAGGTCGGCGTGATCGTCTTCACCGGCGCCGGCAAGCGCGCCTTCTGCAGCGGCGGCGACCAGACCGTCCGCGGCGACACCGGCTACATGCCCGAGGGCGCCTCGGTCGGGCGCTTCCACGTCACCGACCTGCAGGTGCAGATGCGGCGGCTGCCGAAGCCGATCGTGGCGATGGTCGCCGGCTACGCGATCGGCGGCGGCCACATCCTCCACCTCTGCTGCGACCTGACGATCGCCGCCGACAACGCCGTCTTCGGCCAGACCGGGCCGCGGGTCGGCTCCTGGGACGGCGGCTACGGCGCCTCGCTGCTGCGCGACCTGGTCGGGACGAAGAAGGCGAAGGAGTTCTGGATGCTCTGCCGCCAGTACGGCGCCGAGGAGGCGCTGGAGATGGGGCTGATCAACGCGGTCGTGTCGCTGGCCGACCTGGAGCGAGAGACCGTCGCCTGGTGCCGCGAGATGCTCGCCCTCTCCCCCTTCGCCCTGCGCCTGGTCAAGGCCAGCTTCAACGCCCACGAGGACGGCTACGCCGGGATTCAGCAGCTCGCCCACGACGCCAACCTCCTCTTCTACGGGAGCGAGGAGGCGGCCGAGGGGCGCGAGGCCTTCAAGCAGAAGCGCTCCCCCGAGTTCTCCAAGTTCCCCCGCCGCCCATGAGGATCTGGCTGATGGCGGCCCGGCCGCGGACGCTGCCGGCGGCGATCGCGCCGGTCCTGGTCGGGACCGCGGCGGCGGTGCAGTGGGCCGGGGAGCTACCGCGCTGGGGGGCCTTCCTCGCCGCCCTGGTCGGCTCGATCTTCATCCAGATCGGGACCAACCTCGCCAACGACTACTCCGACGCCAAGCGCGGCGCCGACACCGCCGACCGGCTGGGGCCGGTGCGGGTCACCGCCAGCGGCATGGTGACGCCGCAACGGGTGATGACCGCGACCTGGATCGCATTCGCGGTCGCAGTCGCCTGCGGTGTCTACCTGACCGCCGTGGCGGGCTGGGTGATCCTGCTGATCGGGATCCTCTCGATCGCCGCCGGCGTCCTCTACACCGGCGGCCCCCGCCCCTACGGCTACGCCGGCTTCGGCGAGGTCTTCGTCTTCCTCTTCTTCGGTCTCGTCGCCGTCAACGGCTCCTACTACGTGCAGCTGGAGGAACTCGACGCGCTCTCGCTCGGGCTCTCGATCTCGATCGGGTTCCTGGCGACGGCGATCATCGTCGTCAACAACGTCCGTGACGTCGGGACCGACCGCCGGACCGGCAAGAACACGCTGGCAGTGCGGATCGGCCGCGAGGCCGCGGTGCGGCTCTACGTGATGCTGGTCGTGGGCGGCTTCCTGGTCCTGCCGATTGCGCTCTGGGCGGGCGAAGCCAGCGCGCTGCCGATGATCGGCTGGCTGGCGGCGCCGCTGGCGGTGAAACCGGCGCGGGCGCTGGCCGAGCGGCGGGACGGCCCGGCGCTGAACGCGGTCCTGGCGGCCACCGGGGCGCTGCTCGGCGTCTTCAGCCTGCTGGTCACCGCCGGCCTCCTGATCTCCGCCTGAGAGACTCCGACCGTGCGCCTCAGCTCGGTCGAGGTCATCCCCTACGCGCTGCCCTTCAAGCGCCCCTACGTGACCGCGCGTGGGGTGCTCGAGCGGCGGGAGATGGTGCTGCTGCGGGTGCGCGACGAGGCGGACGTCGTGGGGCTGGGGGAAGCGGTGCCGCTGTCGCTTCGGCGCGGGGTGACGCTGACGGAGGTGGTGCGGGAACTCGAGGAGTGGGCGGAGAGGCAGGAGGACGAGGGACTCAGCGCTCCGGCTCGCTGTGCGGTGGCGGTGGCGCGGATGGATTTGCTGGGCAGGAGGGCGTCGGACCAGGAGGGCGGTGGGGGCGAAGCGGTTCCGTGCAACGCGACGCTGGTGGCGGGCGAGCCGGAGGCGGTCGTGGCTGACGCCGAAGCGTGGGCGGCTGATGGTTTCGGGACGTTCAAGCTCAAGCTCGGCGGCGAATCCGCGTCAACCCGTGTTGAAGAAGGGTTGATGCGGACTCGTGGAAGTGGGGATGTCGAGATGGTACGGGCGGTGCGGGAGGCGCTGGGGGCGGAGGTGCGTATTCGCGTCGATGTCAACGCGGCCTGGGACCTCGAGACGGCCAAGGAGCGCCTGGGCCAACTCGAGCCCTACGGGATCGAGCTGGCGGAGCAGCCGGTCGGGATCTTGGAGGAAATGGCGGAGCTTTCGGCTTCCACGTCGATCCCGCTCGCGGCTGACGAGAGCATTGCGACTCTCAACGAGGCCGAGCAAGCCGCGGCGCTCGGTGCCTGCGCCTACACCGGGATCAAGCTCTCCAAGGTCGGGGGACCGGAGGAAGCGCTGCGGATCGCCGACGTCCTCCCCGCCTACATAACCAGCGCCCTCGACGGGCCGGTCGGGATCGCGGCGGCCGCGCAGACCGCGCTCAGCCTCGCCGAGACCGGGCACCCGGAACGGCTCCACCTCGCCCACGGCCTCGCCACCCAGCGCCTCTTCGCGGAGACGATCGCCGCGGTCGAATGCGAGCTCCGCGACGGCCTCCTCCACCTCCCCCCCGGCCCTGGGCTCGGGATCGAGATCGACGAGGAGGCGTTGCAGGCGCATCGGATCTAGCCTGCACGTGTCGATTTAGGTGCCCTGGGGGGACCAAAAGTCGACACGCCACCCCGATGGATCCGACCAACGCCAACACCGCCCTCGCCTCGGCCTTCGCCGAGGAGCTGGCGCGCGGGGGGCTGCGGCTGGCGGTGGTCTCCCCCGGCTCGCGCTCGACGCCGCTGGCGGTGGCGCTGTGGCGCCAGCCCGAGATCGAGGTGAAGGTGATCGTCGACGAGCGCTCGGCCGGCTTCTTCGCGCTCGGAGCCGCACAGGCGAGCCGCGAGCCGGTGGCGCTGCTCTGCACCTCGGGGACGGCGCTGGTCAACTACCACCCGGCCGTGGTCGAGGCCGACGAATCGGGAATCCCGCTCGTCGTCCTCAGCGCCGACCGTCCGCCGGAGCTGCGCGGGATCGGCGCCGGGCAGACGATCGACCAGATCAAGAGCTTCGGCTCTTCGGTGCGCTGGTTCTGCGAAGTCGGGACCCACGAGGCGGACGACTCCGGCCTCCTCCATTACCGCTCGGTTGCCTGCCGGGCGCTGGCCGCGGCACGGGGAGGGGCGCGGCCGGGACCCGTGCACCTGAACCTGCCCTGGCGCGAGCCGCTGGCGCCGGTGCCGGTCGAGGGCGCGGTGACGGCGACCGACGAGCTGGCCCTGAACGGCCGCGACGGGCGGCCGCTGACGGCCGTCAGCCACTTCGATCTCGAGCCGTCGGCCTTCCTCCTCGACGAGGTCGCCGGCCATATCGGCAACGCGATCTCCGGCGTCATCGTCGCCGGCCGCCAGCTCGACCCCGAGCTGCGCGAGCCGCTCGCCCACCTGGCCCGCGTCGCCGGCTTCCCGATCCTCGCCGACCCGACCTCGCAGCTCCGCTGCGGCCCCCACGACCGCTCCCACGTCGTCGCCGCCTACGACCTGCTGCTGCGCGAGGAGCACTTCGCCCGCTCGGTCGTCCCCGACCTGATCCTGCGCCTCGGCGAGATGCCGACCAGCAAGCCGCTGCGCGCCTGGATCGAGGCCAGCGGGGCCGAGGAGATCGTGGTCGACCCCTACGGCGGCTGGAACGAGCCGACCAACCGCGCGGCGGCGATCCTCCGCGCCGACCCGACCGAGCTGGCCTCCGGCTGGGCGGCACGGGTCGAAGGGCTGGAGGGACGGGAGCGACCGCTGCCGGAGCGGTGGACCGACGCGGAGCACGCGGCGCAGGCGGCGCTGGAGGAGGCGCTCGGCGGCGCCGAGATCTCCGAGCCGGCCCTCCACCGCGCCCTCGGTGCCGCCCACCACGACGGCGACCTCGTCTACACCAGCTCGAGCATGCCGATCCGCGACCAGGAGGCCTTCGTCGCCGCCGGGGAGGCCGACGTCCACTTCCTCTCCAACCGCGGCGCCAACGGGATCGACGGCCTGATCTCCTCCGGCATCGGCGCCGCCCAGGCCAGCGATCGCCCAACCACGATCGTCGCCGGCGACCTCGGCCTCCTCCACGACATCGGCGGCCTCGCCGCCCTGCGCGACGTCGATACCCCGGTCCGGATCGTCGTCATCGACAACGACGGCGGCGGCATCTTCCACTTCCTCCCGCAGGAGTCGGCCCTGGACGGCAACGAGTTCGAGGCAATGCTCGGCACCCCGCGCGGGGTCGACGTGGCCAAGGCCGCTGCCCTCTTCGACCTGCCCCACCGGCGCCTTGAGTCGCTCGCCGACTTACCAGCCGCCCTCGCCGCAGGTACCGGACTTATCGAGGTCAGCACCGACCGCCACGCCAACGTCGAAGCGCATCGCGAGCTCACCCGCTGCGTCCACGACGCGCTCCCGCGCTAGCAGGCGATCGGCCCAGCCTCGCGGCCGGGCCCCGGCTGCCAGGTGGCGCCGAAGAGGCTCACCTTCGGCACCGAAAGCACTTGGGTCCTGCAGCTGCCGTCGGCGTTGATCTCCATGATCGAATCCCCTGCCCCGAGGAGAGCGTCTTCGCCAAGGGCCGCGGTGATCAAGGTGTAGGCGATTCGTTGCCCGGACGGGTCCCAGCTCGGCAGCAGCTCTAGGTTCCGCGTGCGGGTCAGCTTGGTCAGCCCCGAGCCATCGGCAGCGGCGATGGCAAGCTCGGTCGGCGAAAACGTCAACCTTTCGCCCCCTCGCTCGATCGTTCTCGGTTTTCCGAGCGTGATCAAGGCCAGTCGCGTTCCATCCGGGGAGAAGACCGGCTCGCCGGCGTTCCGCGCCAGGACGGTTTCCCCGGAGCCGTCGAGCCGAATCGCCACCGCGGAACGGCGATCCCGTCGTTCACGGGAGATCGCCAGCGTCGAGCCGTCGGGGCTGAACGAGGAAGGAAACATGAAGAGCCGATTCCGCCAAGGAGTCAGCTGCCGCACCGTTCCGCGACCGATATCCAGGATCCAAATCGAGACGCTGCGGAAAACGGTGACTTCTCCCCTGCGAGGCCGCCGCGCCTCTCGCTCGCGCTCACGGGTGAAGGCGAGCATCCGCCCGTCGGGTGAGATCACGGCGCCCACTGCGTCCCGCGTCCCGGGAAGCCTGGTGATCTCGGTCCCGTCGGCAGCGGCGGTGTAGAGGTCGAGGCGGGCCTTCCTCCCAGCCTGTTCGAATCCCGTAAAGGCCACCCGCGTTCCATCTGCCGACCAGCTCGGCGGGCTGAAAGGGAGAGGGAGCAACCGGCTGCTGAGCTTGCCGCCGACGATCACCCGTCGGTCGCCTCCGCCGGGATCAGTGCTGATCAACCTGAACCCGGCGTCCCCCGCCTCCATGAAGGTCAGCCGTGGACCGGTCGGGACCTCAGCCGCGGCGCTGCCAGAACCGAGCGCCATGCAGCCGCACGCGAGAAGCACCCCTGCCAGGAGTCGGATCACGCAGGGAAGTCTGCACTACTCGGCGAGAAACGGCATCAACGCGCCGAGCTTCACCTCGGTCTCGGCCAGCTCGGAGGCCGGGTCCGACCCTGCAACCACGCCGACGCCGGCGAAGAGGTGGGCCTCGCGGTCGCGGAGAAGGGCGCTGCGGAGGGCGACGCAGAATTCGCCGTCCTCGGTCGCGTCCATCCAGCCGACCGGGGCGGCGTACCAGCCGCGGTCCATGCCCTCGAGCTCGGCGATCGCCGCCGCGGCGGCCGGCCAGGGCTCGCCGCCGACGGCAGGGGTCGGATGCAGGAGCCCGGCCAGCTCCAGCGCCGAGTGGGGCTCGGCCAGCTGGGCGATCACCGGCGTTGCCAGGTGCTGGATGTTCGCCACCCTGACGATCTCCGGCTCGGCCGCGGCCTCGACCCAGACCGCGTGCGGGCGCAGGGCGCGGACGATCCGCTCGGCGACGATCCGCTGCTCGCGGCGGTCCTTGTCGCTGCGCAGCAGCTGCTCGCCCAGGTGGTCGTCGACCGCGGGGTCGGAGCTGCGGCGGGTCGAGCCGGCGAGGGCGACCGTGGAGACGCTGGCGCCGGAGCGGCGGATCAGCAGCTCGGGGCTGGCGCCGACGAAGGCGGCCTCGGGCGTGCCGCAGCAGAAGCAGAAGCAGGCCGGGAACTGCTCCCGCATGGCGCCGAAGACCGCGGCCGGGTCGTGGGCGGCGCCGGCGCTGACGATCACCTCGCGGGCCAGCACGACCTTGCTCATCTCGCCCTCGGCGATCCGGGATGTGGCGCCCTCGACGGCGGCTTCGAACTCGCGCGGCGGGCGGGCGCTGCGGATGTCGGGGTGGGCGGTCGGGTGCGGGTCGAGCAGGGGCAGCGACGCGTCGGTGCGGAGCGAGGCGAGGCGGGACCCCAGCCTCTCCCCCAGCCGCTCGACGTCCTCGCCAGGGCGCACGACCCCGTTGACGGTGAGGAAGGCACGCCCGCCGCTGCGGCAGAGCGATAGCTCGGGCAGGACCAGCGAGGCCGGCGCCAGCGAGGACCAGGTGGGCGTCGACCCGCCGTCGGGGTCGAAGGCGAAGCCGCCGAGCCAGACCGGACCGGCGCCCGCCGGCAGCCCCCGCGGCTCGTCGAAGACGGCGCCGGCGCCGATCCGCAGGCACTCCTCGGCGACGTGGTCGAACCGCCCGCCTCCCCGCGAGCTCGCCTCGTGCGCGACCCCGAGCCCGGCGAGCGCGAACTTGCGGTCGGGCTGCTCCCAGCAGAACCAGCGGTCCGAAGCCAGCCGCGAGGCAAAGAAGGCCGCGCAGGGATCGCCGGCCTCAACCTCGCGGGTGACGCTTACGAGGGTGCGCCGTCCCCGTTCGGCCGCCTTCTCAAGCCCCGACACCAGTCGGGCTGAATATGACGAGGTCCAGAGGTCGGCAGGCAAGGACGCAAGGAGCCGGAGTAGCAGCGCTACTTCGGCGACTGAGGACGCCGCCTGCCGGCGTCTGGGGCCGTCATCTTCAGTCCGAACCGCGGCCGATGGCTATCTCGCCAGTGCGGACCATTTCGACGAGGCCATGCGGGCGGACCATCCGCTCGAAGGCCTCGATCTTGTCGGCGGAGCCGGTCACCTCGATCGTCATCGTCCGCCGCGCCACATCGACGATCTTCGCCCGGAAGATCTCCGCGAACTGGATGATCTCGGCCCGGTTCTCGACTGCCGAGGAGACCTTGAAGAGGGCCATCTCGCGGGCGACCGTCTCCTCCGGCTCCATGTCGCGGATCTTCAGCACGTTGACGAGCTTGTGCAGCTGCTTGGTCACCTGGTCGATCGGGTGGACGGCGCCGTCCAGGGTCAGGGTGACGCGGGAGATGCTGGGGTCGTCGGTCGGGCCGACGGCGAGGGTGTCGATGTTGAAGCCGCGGCGGGAGAAGAGCCCGGCGACGCGCGCCAGCACCCCCGGCTTGTTCTCGACCAGGATCGAGAGGATGTGCTTGCGGCCGCTGAGCTGTCCGGCGACGTGCAGGTCCTCGAGCTTGACGACCTGAGGAGTCCCCGCCTCCATCAGCTCACCACTCCTCGCGGTGCCTCGACCATGTCGCGGGCGGCGTTGCCCGGCGGGATCATCGGATAGCAGTTCTCTTCGCGGGCGACGCGGACGTCCATCAGGACCGGGCCGTCGTGCTCCAGGGCCGCGGTCATCTGCTCCTCGAGGTCGGCGGAGTTGTCGCAGCGCATCCCTTTGGCGCCGAAGGCCTCGGCCAGCTTCACCCAGTCGGGGCTCGAGCCCATGTCGACGGAGCTGTAGCGGCGGTCCCAGAACAGCTCCTGCCACTGGCGGACCATGCCCATGTAGCCGTTGTTCATGAGGAAGACCTTGACCGGGATCTGCTCGGTCACGCAGGTGGCGAACTCCTGCACGTTCATGATCAGACTGCCATCGCCGGCGACGCAGACGACCTCCTCGTCCGGGCAGGCGACCTTGGCGCCGATCGCGCTCGGCAGGCCGAAGCCCATCGTCCCCAGGCCGCCGGAGTTGATCCAGCGGCGGGGCTTGTCGAAGCCGTAGTACTGGGCGGTCCACATCTGGTGCTGGCCAACGTCGGAGGTGACGATCGCGTCGCCCTGGCTGGCCCGGTGCAGCGCCTCGATCATGAACTGCGGCTTGATCTCGCCGTCCTTGCCGGCGTCGTAGTAGAGCGGGTGCGCCTCTTTCCAGCCGTTCAGCGTGTTCCACCACTCGTCGAGGCGGCTGGAGTCGGTCTGCAGCGCCCGGTACTCGCGGGTCAGCTTCGGCAGCACCTGCTTGACGTCGCCGACGATCGGGATGTGGGCGCCGACGTTCTTCGAGATCTCGGCCGGATCGATGTCGATGTGGATGACCTTGGCGTGCGGAGCGAACTCGCTCAGCTTGCCGGTGATGCGGTCGTCGAACCGGGCGCCGATGGCGACGATCAGGTCGGCCCGGTCCATCGCCCAGTTGGCGGCGACGGTGCCGTGCATGCCGAGCATCCCGAGGAAGCGGTCGCTGGAGGCCGGGAAGGCGCCGAGGCCCATCAGGGTCGAGGTGACCGGGAAGCGGTCGGAGTCGGCGAGCTCCCGCAGCTCCTCGGAGGCGTTGGCGTTGATGACGCCGCCGCCGGTGTAGAAGATCGGCCGCCGGGCGCTCGCCAGCGCTTTCGCGGCGATCCGGATCTGCTTGATGTTGCCCTCGGTCGAGGGCTTGTAGCCGGGCAGCTCGACCGGCTCGGTGCGCGGCAGGTAGTCGATGTCGGCGCGCGAGAGGTCCTGCGGGATGTCCAGCAGCACCGGCCCGGGGCGCCCGGTCGAGGCGACGTGGAAGGCCTCGTGGACGTACTCGGGGATCTGGCGCGGATCGGTGACGGCGAAGGAGTGCTTGACGAAGGGCATCGTCGCGCCGAGGATGTCGGCCTCCTGGAAGCCGTCGGTGCCGATCAGCTCGGTGCGGACCTGGCCGGTGATGAAGACGGTCGGAGTCGAATCCATCATCGCGTCGGCGATCGCGGTGACGAGGTTGGTGGCGCCGGGGCCGGAGGTGGCGAAGGCGACGCCGACCCGGCCGGAGGCTTTCGCGTACCCCTCAGCGGCGTGGCCCCCGCCCTGCTCGTGGCGGACCTGGACGTGGCGGAAGTCCGCGTCGTAGAGCGCATCGTAGGTCGGCAGGTTGGCCCCGCCGGGGATCCCGAAGACGTCCTTGACGCCCTCGGCCTTGAGGGATTCCATCAACGTGTCAGCAGCCCGCATAGGAACTGGCGATGGTAGCAGCGGGCCTAAGCCTGGCCTGCAGGCGATTTGGCGGGGTTCCAGCGGGTCTGCGGGTCGATCGCGGTCTCGATCACGCGGCCTTTGTGGCGCTCGATCGCGTGGATGATCGACTCGACCAGCTCCTCGCCGAGGAGGGTCGGCTGCAGGCCGAGGTCGAGCAGCTTGGTGTGGATCGCGTTGTAGTAGTGCTCTTCCTTCTCGACCCGCGGGTTCTCGTAGTGCTGGATCTCGACGCTGTAGCCGAGATGCTCGCCGGACTCCTTGACCAACCCGGCCAACTCGAGCACTGAAAACTGCTCGGTGAACTGGTTGAAGACGCGGAACTCGCCGGGCTCGGCCGGGTTCAGCGCCGCCAGTTCGACGCAGGCGAGGGTGTCGCGGATGTTGAGGAAGCCGCGGGTTTGGCGGCCGGCGCCGTAGACGGTCAGCGGGTGGCCGATCACGGCCTGGACGCAGAAACGGTTGAGCACCGTGCCGAAGAGCTCGTCGTAGTCGAAGCGGGTGACGAGGCGCTCGTCGCGGGCGGTCTCCTCGGTCTCGACGCCGTAGACGACGCCCTGATTGAGGTCGGTGGCGCGCAGGCCCCAGGTGCGACAGGCGAAGTGGATGTTGGTCGAGTCGTGGACCTTGGAGCAGTGATAGAGCGAGCCCGGCAGCTTCGGGAAGGGCAGCGTGTCCTTGCGGCCCTTGTGCTCGATCTCGATGTAGCCCTCCTCGATGTCGATGTCGGGCTGGCCGTACTCGCCCATCGTCCCGAGCTTGACCAGGTGCGCGTCGGGAACGTGGTCGCGCATCGAGAAGAGCAGGTTGAGGTTGCCGATCACGTTGGCGTGCTGGGTTTCGACCGCGCGCTCGCGCGAGAGCATCGAGAACGGCGCCGATGCCTGCTGGCCGTAGTGGACGATCGCCTCGGGCTTGGTCTCGGCGACCACCTCGTCGAGGAAATCGCCGTCCTCGACGGCGCCGACGTAGCTGCGGATCTGCTCGCCGGAGACCTCGCGCCAGGCAGCGATCCGCTGGTCCAGATCCCCGATCGGGGTTAGTGAGGCGGTGCCGTGTTCGGTGTGCCAGCGGCGGCGGGAGAAGTTGTCGACGACGGAAACTTCGTGCCCGCGGGCCGAGAAGCGGAGCGCAGTCGGCCAGCCGAGGTAGCCGTCGCCCCCGAGGATGAGGATTCGCATGAGGGCAGGACTTTAATCGTTCGGTCGGCCGGGTGTCCGTGTTGAATCCCAGCGATGGCGAGCGAACTGGCGGCGCGAAACGGAGGCTGGATCGGCCTCGGCGCGCTGGCGGCGATCTTCCTGCTGGGGCTGGGCCTGCGGGTAGGCGAGGCCTGGGACGGCCGCGCGCCCGTCTACGACGCCCAGGCCTACGCGGCGATCGCGCGGAACCTGGACGAGGGGAACGGCTTCACGGTCGGGGCGGGAGCGACGCAGCCGTCGAGCAACTACTCGCCCGGGCTGCCGCTGTTCGTGGCGGGGGTGTACAACGCGACGGGCGGCGTGCACGAACGGCTGGCGCGGCTGGTCCTGGCGGTGGTGGGGTCGCTGAGCGTGCTCTTCGCGTACGCGATCGGGCGGCGCTTGGTGAAAAAAGGGCGCTATAGCGCCCAAAAGTCACCAAGTGTGTGGCCGGCACTGGCTGGGGCGCTGGCGGTGGCGGTTTATCCGGCGCTGT
>DATMBY010000185.1:0-8207 GCA_035558995.1 Solirubrobacterales bacterium | reverse complement strand
CGAGGGCGCCCACCCCGACTTCACAGATCCCACCCCCGGGGCCACTCGACCTCGCCGAGGGTCTGCACCTCGGGCTCGAGCACGACTCCGGTGCGCTCATGGACGCGACGCCGCCCCTCCGCCATCAGCGCCAGCACATCGGCGGTGCTCGCCGCGGCGGCATTCTCGACGAAGTTGGCGTGCTTCTCGGAGAAGCGAGCCCCCCCAAGACGCAGGCCACGGCACCCGGCCGCCTCGAGCAGCTGGCCGGCGCTGCGTCCCTCGGCCCGCGGGTCCTCCGGGTTCTTGAAGGTCGAGCCGAAGGTCTTGATCCCCGAGGGCTGGGCCTCACGCCGCCGCTTCCGCATGCTCGCCAGCGTCGCCTTGATCTCCTCCGGGTCGGCGGGAGTGAGATGGAAGGCCGCCCGAGCGACCACTTCCCCCTCCCGCAGGTTCGAGCGCCGGTACTCGAAGCCGAGATCGTCCGAGCCGCGTTTCTCGACCCCGGCGCCGGTCGCGACCTCGACCCACTCCAGCACCCGCGCCAGCTGGCCGCCGTAGGCGTTGGCGTTCATCCGCACCGCGCCGCCGGCGGTGCCGGGGATGTTGACGCCGAACTCGAGGCCGGAGAGACCCCACCCCGCCGTCTTCGCCGCCGCCGAGGGAAGCCGGGCGCCGCCGCCACAGAGGATGCGGTCGCCGTCGCGCTCGAGCGTCGCCAGTGAGCCGCCGAGCTTCAGCGCGAGGCCGTGGAAGCCGTCGTCGGCGACGAGGAGGTTGGAGCCGGAGCCGATCACCCCGACCGCCAGGCCCTCGGCGTCGGCCCAGCGCAGAACCGAGACCAGGCCGTCGAGGTCGCGTGGATGGGCGAAGAAGTCGGCGGCGCCGCCGGTTCGCACGGTCGTGAACCGGGCCAGCGGATGGCCCCTTTTCACTCCGTCGGGCAGCGGGCTCATCCCGCTCCCTCCATGTCGGACCCTTCGGCTACCAGCGCCTCACCGAGCCTGAAGACGTCGCCGGCGCCGATGGTGACCAGGACCGGGTTCGAACCGCCAACCTCCTGGGTGCGATCCAGGCGGTCGACCAGCGCCCGCTGTGCCAGCTCGGCCGTCGGCAACCACCAGACCGACATCCCCCCGCCCCGCTCGGCCGCCGCCTGGGCGACCTGGAGGCCGCTGACCCCGGCCAGATCCCCCACCGGCTCCTCGCGCGCCGGGTAGACGTCGAGGACGATCGCCTCGTCGGCCAGGGTGAGCGCGGCGCCGAACCCCTCGGCCAGCGCCTTGGTCCGCGAGTAGAGGTGAGGCTGGAAAACGGCGATGAGGCGGGAGGGAGTCTGCTCGCGCAGCGCCGAGAGTGCCGCCCGCACCTCGGTCGGGTGGTGAGCGTAATCGTCATATACGGAGACCGGCCCGCGCTTGCCCTTCAGCTCGAGCCGCCGGTGGACGCCGCGAAAGCCGGCAAGGGCCCCCGCAGCCTCGGCGCCGTCGAAGCCCGCCAGCGCGAGGGCGGCGATCGCGGCGCGGGCGTTGCGGCGGTTGTGCTCTCCCGGCACCGCCAGGCTCAGCTCGTCCGGACCGGGCGCCGCGCCGTCGAACTCGGCCACCTCCTCCCCGGTCCCCCGCAGCCATCCCATCTCCTCGGCGCCGGGTACGACCAGGCCGCGCGCGGACCCGGCAAAGGCGACGAAGGCCTCGTGCAGCTCGGCCAGCGACCCCCAGCGCGAGTGGTGGTCCATCTCGACGTTGGTGACGACCGCGATCTCGGGCTGCAGGCGCAGGAAGCTGGCGTCGCTCTCGTCGGCCTCGGCGACGACCCACTCGCCCTCTCCCCAGCCGGCATTTGCCGGCTCGCCGTCCGGGCCGAGCCCGGGCACCTCGCCGCCGACGAAGAAGGCGGGGTCGGCGCCGAGCTGGCGCAGCGCCCATGCGGTCATCGCCGTCGTCGTCGTCTTGCCGTGGGTGCCGGCGATCGCGATCAGCCGCTTCTCGGCGCAGAGCTCGGCCAGCAGCGCTCCACGGTGGATCGGCTCGACGCCGCGCTCGCGGGCGAGTGCCAGCTCCGGGTTGTCGGTGCCGATCGCGGTCGAGACGACGACCTCGGCGCCCTCGGGAAGATTGACCGCGTCGTGGCCGACGACCGGCTCGAGCCCCGCCTTCCGCAGCCGCTCCATATAAGAGGAGTCGGCGCGGTCGCTGCCGGTGACGGCGGCGCCGAGCCGGGCGCAGACGAGCGCGAGCCCGCTCATCCCGGCTCCGCCGATGCCGACGAAGTGCAGCCGCCGCCCGCTCCAGCCGCTCATCCGATCGCCCCCAGGACCTCGCAGGCGATCGCTCGGGCGGCGTCGGGCCTGGCGAGGCTCCGGGCGCTCGCGGCCATCTTCCGCAGCCGCTCGGGGTCGTCGAGCACCGCCGTCACCTCCGCCCGCAGGCGCGCGGCCGTCAACTCGGCGTCGGCGATTACCGTCGCCGCCCCGTTGCTCCGCATCCACTCGGCGTTGGCGGTCTGGTGGTCGGCGGTGGCGAAGGGGTAGGGCACGAGGATCGCCGGCCGGCCGGCGGCGACGACCTCGAAGATCGAGCCGCCCGAGCGGGCGAGGACGAGGTCGGCGGCGGCCAGGGCGTCGCCGAGGTTCGGCTCGTACTCGAGCAGCGTGTAGCCGTCCCGACCGGACGCGGCGTCGAGCCGGCTCTGGACCTCCGGGAAGTCCCGCTTGCCGGCGATGTGGAGGACGTGGAAGTCGCGCTGCCGCTCCCCGGCGAAGGCCTCTACCGCGGCGAGGTTGATCGACTTCGCGCCCTGGCTGCCGCCGAAGACGAGCAGGCAGCGGGCGTCGGGGGCGATCCCGAAGCGCTCGCGCGCCGCGGCGCGGTCGCCCTCCAGCACCGCCCGCGGCACCGGCCGCCCCGTGACCAGGTAGCGCTCCCCCTCCCGGCCGGCGATCGGGAAGGCGAGGCAGACGCGGCGAGCGCGACCTGCGAGCAGGCGGTTGGCGAGGCCGAGGTGACTGTCGGCCTCGGTCAGGACCAGCGGCGTCCGCGTCGTCACCGCGGCCAGGCCGGCTGGACCGGCGACGTAGCCGCCGCCGCCCACCACGGCGTCGGCGCGGCGCCGCCGCAGGACCTTGCGCGCCGCGCCGACGGCCCCGAGCGCCTCGAAACCGGCCCGCGCGGCCCGCAGCGGGTTGCGGCGGTCGATCCCGCGCACCTTCACCAGGTCGATCTCGTAGCCCGCGGCAGGGACCAGCTCCGCCTCCACCCGCCCCCGCGCGCCGAGGAAGCTGACCTCGGCGCCGCTAGCCCGAAGCTCGTCGGCGACCGCCATGGCGGGCACGACGTGCCCCGCGGTTCCCCCCGCCGCCACCACTACCTTTGGCTTTCCTGGCACCGTCAGCTCGTTTCCTTTCCCGTGCGGGCGAGCGCCCGCCCTCGATGGCGCGCAGTTTGCCAGCGCGGGTGGGCGTCGAAGAGCGCGCCGCCCTGGCGCTGCCGCCGCGGGCGACGTTGAGGATCAATCCCACCGCCAGCAGCGTCGCCATCAGGCTGCTGTTGCCGTAGGAGACGAAGGGGAGCGGCACGCCGGTCAGCGGCGCCATCCCCATCACCGCGAAGAGGTTGATCGTCGCCTGGACGAGGACGAGCGAGGTGAGGCCGGTGACGAGGATCTTCGCGTAGGAGTCCTTCGCCTTCTGCGCCGTTTTCAGCCCGGCGTAGCCGAACATCGCGAAGAGGCCGACGACGCCGGCGATGCCGGCGAAGCCCAGCTCCTCGCCGATCACGGCGGTGATCATGTCGGTGTGGGCCTCGGGCAGGTAGAAGGCCTTCTGGACCCCGTTGCCGAGCCCGTCGCCGAAGAAGCCGCCGGAGCCGAGGGCGATCTTCGCCTGCGCCGCCTGGAAGCCGGCGCCGGAGGCGTCGGCGGTCGGGTGCAGGAAGGAGGTGAGGCGGGCCATCCGGTAGGGCTCGACCACCGCCATCAGCAGCGCCAGGACCCCGATCACCAGCGCGATCTTGCCGAGGTCCGCCGGGCGGGCGCCGGCGGCGACGAGGGTGGCGGCGACGGAGAAGCAGATCACCATCGTCGTCCCCATGTCCGGCTGCGCCATGATCAGCAGGCAGCAGCCGCCGACGACGAGGAGGAAGGGCATCATCCCTTCCAGCGAGCGCACCCGCACCGGCTTCCGGGAAAGTAGATCGGCGCCGTAGAGGATCAGCGCCACCTTGGTCAGCTCGGAGGGCTGGATCTGGAGGAAGCCGCCGCCGATCCAGCGGGAGGCGCCGTTGACTTCGGTCCCGGCCACGAGCACCGCCAGCAGGAGGAAGATCGAGCCGCCGAGCAGCAGCGGCGTCAGCCCGCGGATCACCCGCAGGCCGTGGCGCGAGGCGAACCACATGATCGCCAGGCCGACGGCGCCGAAGAGCACCGTCCGCTTCAGGTAGAAGGCGCTGTCGGAGAGGCCGCCGTCCTGGAGGATGCGGGTGGTTGAGCTGGCCGAGAAGACCATCACCGCGCCCAGCGCCAGCAGGCAGAGGGTCGCGGTGAGGAGGATGTTGTACTCGGGCGGCAGCGGCCGCGAGCGCTTCTTCGGCTTCGTCCGCTTGGCGGAGCGGGACGCTTTCGCTTTCGCTTTCTTCGCGCTCATCCCAGCTCCCCGACGATCTCGCGGAAGCGATCGCCCCGCCGTTCGTAGTTCTCGAAGGCGTCGAAGCTGGCGCAGGCCGGCGAGAGGAGTACCACCTCGCCGGGACGAGCGGCGGCGGCCGCGCGGCGGACCGCGTCCTCGAGCCCCTCGCAGCGGTACAGGCCGACCCCGGCCCCGACCACCGGCGCCAGCTCTCGCGCCATCCGCTCGCTCGTCGCCCCGATCAGCCAGCAGGCCACGGCGCATTCCTCGATCGGGTCGACGAGGGGGGTGAAGGGCTCGTCCTTCTCGCTGCCGCCGAGGATCGCGTGGACGCCGTCCTCGAAGGCGCGGATCCCGACTGTGGCGGAGGCGACGTTGGTCGCCTTCGAGTCGTTGACGAAGCGGACGCCGTCGCGCTCGGCGACCGTCTCCAGACGGTGCGGGACGCCGGCGAAGCTGCGCAGGCCGGCGCGGACCGCGTCGCGGTCGATCCCCATCGCCAGCGCCGCCGCGGCGGCGGCCATCGCGTTGGCGACGTTGTGCTCGCCGAAGAGGCCGAGCTCGGAGACCGGCAGCAGCGGCTCGCCGTCGTAGAAGATCGTCCCCCCGGCGACCGCCACCTCGCACTCGGGCGCGGCGCCGGTGCAGAAAGCGACGCGACGGCCGCAGCCGCCGAGGTCGGTGCCGGCGGCGAAGGGGTCGTCGGCGTTGTAGACGGCGACGTCGTCGTTGCCCTGGTTGGCGAAGATCCGCAGCTTCGCCGCCAGGTAGTGCTCGAGGTCGCCGTGGCGATCGAGGTGGTCGGGGGCGAGGTTGAGGAAGACCGCGCACTCGGGCGCGAAGGCGACCGTGTCCTCGAGCTGGAAGCTCGAGCACTCGCAGACGACGGTGGTGTCGGGCTCGACCTCGCCGACCAGCTCCGAGAGCGCGGTGCCGACGTTGCCCGCGACCGCGACCGGCTCGCCGGCGCTGCGGTAGAGGTGGCCGAGCAGCTCGACCGTGGTCGTCTTGCCGTTGGTGCCGGTGACGCCGACGAACCGGTTCGGCAGCGCCCGCCAGGCCAGCTCCATCTCCCCCACCACCTCGATCTCCCGCTCCAGGGCCCCCGCGATCACCGGCGCCTCCCGGGGAACACCCGGGCTCTTGACGACGGTCCGCGTCCCCTCGAGCTGTGCCAATCCATCCGTATCCAGGAAGACTTCGACGCCCGCCCCCTCGAGCCCTGCCGCCCCCTGCGGATGCCCGTAATCGACCGCCCGCACCTTCTCCCCCCGCGCCGCCAGCAGGCGTGCCGCCGCCTGCCCGGAGCGGGCAAGTCCCACGATGAGGAAAGGCCCTTCGGGCAGGGGGGGGCGAACTTCCTTGGCCTGAACCCTTAGAGACACATGCCCAAGCTTCGCGAGCGCCCCGGATACCCCTCCGCAGAACGGCGTCCCATTGATGATGTACGCTTATACACCATGAGCCGTCGCACTCAGATCTACCTCGACGAGGGACAGACCGCGAAGCTCGACGAGCGAGCCGCCGCCGAGGGAACCACGCGCTCCACGCTGATCCGGCGCGCCATCGACGCTTACCTCGCTCAGGAGATACAGGACGCAGCGGCCTGGCGGGAGCAATGGCAGAAGGCCGTTGCCGAAACGGCGGGCATAGCTCCTCACCTCGAAGACGGCGTTGAGTACGTCGACAAGCTGCGTCGCGCGGATGTCCAGAGGCTCAAGGAATTGGACTGGTGAGTGTTCTCCTCGACACGACCGTCCTTATCGATCACCTCCGGGGAGCCCCCCACGCAGGAAATTACATAGCCGGCCTCGGCGCTCCCCCGTCTTGCTCGGAGGTGTCGCGAGTCGAGGTCCTGCAAGGCGAGCGACCCGCGGAACGTCGGCGGATCGAGCGCCTGTTCGCGCTGATCGCCTGGATTCCGGTTGAAGAGAAAGTATCCCGACGCGCTGGTGAGCTTGGGCAGCGCTGGCTCCGAAGCCATCCTGGCATCGGTGTGACGGATCTGTTGATAGCTGCCAGTGCCGACCTCCTCGAGATACCGCTCGCTACCAACAACCTCAAGCACTTCCCGATGTTCGAGGGTCTGCGCGCCCCCTACTGAGCGGCGAACTGCCTGATCTCCCGGGCCAGCGCCTGCGGCTGGTCGATCGGGATCAGGGTGTAGCAGTCGGGCAGCTCGACGTAGGTCGAGTTGGGGAAGGACTCGGCCAGCCGGCGGCCCTCGGAGTTGGGCATCATCGTCCCCTCCTCGTCCCAGACGACCAGCACCGGCCGCTCGAACGAGCGCAGCTTCGGCGTCGCGGCACGGATCTCGCGCTTGCCGTGGCGGACGTCGCGGACGTAACGGCGGGTGTCGCGACGGATCTCCGGCCGCTTCAGCGGCTGCAGCCAGCGGTGCATCAGCTCGTCGGGGACGCCGCGCTTGCTCATCCGCCCGTAGGTGAAGGGCAGTTTCCGCAGCAGCGGCGAGGAGAGGGCGAAGCGCATCACCCCGAAGCCGCCCGGCATGAAGCCGGAGAGCGCCGCGATCTGGCCGGCGACCCCGGGCGGGTAGTTGCGGTCGGTCTCGCAGGAGACGAGGACGAAGGCGCCGACGCGGTCGACCCCGCCGTGGGAGATCATCGTCTGGGCGCCGCCCCAGTCGTTGAAGCAGACGACGGCGTCTTCGAGGTCGAGGCGCTCGAGGAACTCCGTGACGATCCGCCCCAGGCCCGGCAGCGAGAGGTCGGCATCGGGGCGCAGGGGTTTGCGCTGGGCCCCCAGCGGCAGCACCGGCGTCAGGCAGCGGAACTGCGGCGCCAGCTCGGCCACCACCCCGTCCCAGAGGCTCTCGTCGTGCGGCAGCCCGCCGATGAAGACCAACGGCCTGCCCTCGCCGCCGGAGTCGCCGTAATCGATCGGACCCGCGCTGACCTCTACCTCTGGCATCGACTAACTCCCGATTGATTGCTGATAGAGCGTAAAGCCGATCCCCGAGCAAACGGCGGCGATGATCCAGAAGCGGAGCATGATCTTCGTCTCCGACCAGGCCATCATCTCGAAGTGATGGTGCAGCGGCGCCATCAGCAGGACCCGGCGGCGGAAGGTCTTGAAGGCGAAGACCTGGAGCAGGACCGAGAGCGCCTCGATCACGAAGATGCCGCCGATGATGATCAGCAGGACCTCGGTCTGGGTCATCACCGCCAGCGCCCCGATTGCGCCGCCGAGGCCGAGCGAGCCGGTGTCCCCCATGAAGATCGAGGCCGGGAAGGCGTTGTACCAGAGGAACCCCACGCAGGCGCCGACCAGGCAGGCGGAGAGCAGGGCGAGGTTCTGCTGCTCGTTGGCAACGAAGGCGATCGCCGTGTAGGCGAGGAGGACGATCGCGCAGGAGCCGGCGGCGAGGCCGTCGAGGCCGTCGGTCAGGTTGACCCCGTTGGAGGTGCCGGCGATGACGAGGAAGACGAGGACGAAGTAGAGCGCGGGGCCGAGGTCGATGCTGCCGTCGCCGATCCGGAAGTAGAGCGTCGGCTCGAGGCCGACCTCGTGGCGGGCGACCCACCACAGCGCCAGCGCCATGATCAGCTGGCCGATCAGCTTCCAGCGGCCGGCAAGCCCGAGC
>DATMBY010000184.1:0-3121 GCA_035558995.1 Solirubrobacterales bacterium | reverse complement strand
AACTGCCAGATCGGCGTGTTCGCGGCCTATGTGTCGAGCAAGGGACATGCCTTCATCGATCGCGCGCTCTACTTGCCGAAGACCTGGACCGATGATCGAGTGCGCAGAACCGCCGCACACGTTCCCGAAGAGATCGCCTTCGCCACCAAGCCGCAGCTCGCGCGCGGGATGATCGCAAGCGCCATCCGCGCCGGCGTGCCCTTCGCCTGGGTGGCGGCTGACAGCGTCTACGGCGTGGGCGAGATCGAGATGGCGCTGCGCCGTATGGGCAAGGGCTACGTGCTGGGGGTCAGCGGGTCACATCAGTTCAACTCCTGGATCGGCAAGCCCGAGGTTGCTGGCACGGCCGAAGAGATCGGCGAGGAGCTCGACCCGTCCGCTTGGCAGCGGCTCTCGGCGGGGTCGGGCACCAAGGGCGAGCGCATGTATGAGTGGGCCTACTGCGAGCTCGCCGACCTCGAAGCAGGCGAGTACGACGACAGCTTGTCAGGGCTGTGGACGCGCGGGCTCCTGATCCGGCGCAGCCTGACCGACGGAGAGCTTGCGTTCTTCACCACCTGGTGCCCGGCCGGCACCTCGATCGGTACGCTCGTGGCCATCGAGGGGCGGCGCTGGGCCATCGAGGACGCGTTCGAGACCGCCAAGACCGAGCTCGGGCTGGCGCACCACGAGACACGCTCATGGCACGGCTGGCATCGCCACGTCTCGCTCGTCATGCTCGCCTTCACCATGATGGCGGCCGTGCGCCACCGCGCAAACCAGATGCCGCCCCCAAAAACGAGGACGGGGACTCCTCAGCCCGCGCTCTGATCCGCTGGTCGGTACAGGAGATCCGGCGCGTGGCGATGCGCTTGGCGCAGCGGCGCATTCAACCCGCTCACGTGATCGCTTGGTCGTTGTGGCGGCGCGCTCACCAAGCCGCAGCCCGAGAAGCTCACATCAGGTCCAGACCGCAACTGTAATGCTAGGCTCTGTTAGAGCTTGAGTAGGCTTCCTATGTTACAGGCATGACGCATGGAAGTGGAAACCAGGTCTTCTCCGATGCGGCCTGGGCAGTATGGGAGCCACTGATCGAGGCGGTGCGCCCGCGTGGTAAGACACCGCCGAAGGAACTGCGGCGGACGATTTCGGCGATATTCTGGCGACACCAGAATGGGGCCAAGTGGCGCAGCATCCCGACCGAGCTCGGCCCCTGGTGGCTGGCTGCGCAGTTGTTCATCCGCTGGTCGAGGCAAGGCGTATGGGATCGCCTGCTCGAGCTGGTGCAACAGCGTGGCGTGGTCCTAGGCATGACCTTCATCGATGGCACCAACGTCCGGGCCCATCATAAGGCGGCGGGCGCGAAAAAAGGGGGACCGACAGCCAAAGGCGGGATCTGCGCGAGGCGCTTGGCCGATCTCGCGGCGGCTACGGAACCAAGGCCTGCGTGATCGCCGACGGGCGTGGCCGGGCGATCGCCTTCGCGCTCGCCCCCGGACAGGCACACGAGCTGCCCATGGCTCCGGGCCTGCTCGACTGCCTGCCAGATGCGCCAGGATGGATCGTCGGGGACCGGGGCTTTGCCTCCGACGCCTTGCGCGAGCGCATCTGGAACATGGGCGCACGACCCGCGATACCACCTAGGCGAACCGATGCGCCCGTGGCCTGTCCAGCCTGGATCTACAACAATCGCCACCTCGTGGAGAACCTCTGGGCACGTCTCAAGGAATGGCGCGCCGTCGCCACCCGTTACGAGAAAACCGCCCGCTCCTTCCTCGGCATCCTATGCCTCGCCGCAGCAGCCGATTGGCTCAAGCTCTAACAGAGCCTAGCATTACAGTTGCAGTTTTGAGCTGGTTTTGCATTGCTGGCTCCATGATTCGGGAATCATGGGGGCGGCGATGGCAGGTGGTTCGATCGAGGCAACGCTGGAGGCGTGGGCGTCGTCGTTGCGGGATGTGAAAGGTCGCATCAGGCCGCTCTTCCAGCAGGAGCGCATGGCGGCCTCGGCCGGTCTGTTCCTCGATGCTTTGCTCGGCCCTGAGCGGCGCAAGACGGGCTGGATGCGAGCGGAAACCGCGGGTGACCCCGGACCATGGCGTCAACAGGCTCTGCTCGGACGGGCAACATGGGACGCTGATGCTCTGCGCGACGTGGTGCGAGACTATACCCTCGAGACCCTGGCCGAGCCGGATGCGGTTCTCGTCGTAGACGAGACGGGGTTCCTGAAGCAGGGCAAGGCCTCATGCGGCGTGGCCCGGCAGTACACGGGGTCGGCGGGCAAGATCACCAACTGCCAGATCGGCGTGTTCGCGGCCTATGTGTCGAGCAAGGGACATGCCTTCATCGATCGCGCGCTCTACTTGCCGAAGACCTGGACCGATGATCGAGTGCGCAGAACCGCCGCATACGTTCCCGAAGAGATCGCCTTCGCCACCAAGCCGCAGCTTGCGCGCGGGATGATCGCAAGAGCCATCCGCGCCGGCGTGCCCTTCGCCTGGGTGGCGGCTGACAGCGTCTACGGCGTGGGCGAGATCGAGATGGCGCTGCGGCGGGCCGGCAAGGGCTACGTGCTCGGCGTCAACGGCACTCACCCCTTCAACTCCTGGGGCGACAGGCCGGCGGTGGCCGGCACGGCGAAGGAGATCGCCCAGGCACTGCCCGCGTCGGCGTGGGCGCGCCTCTCGGCCGGCGAGGGAACCAAGGGCCCACGGCTCCACGACTGGGCCTATCTCGAGCTGGCTGACCTCGAGGCTGCCGAGTACGACGACGGCCTCTCCGGTCTATGGACGCGGGGCCTCTTGATCCGCCGCTCCATCGCCGACGGCGAGCTTGCCTTCTTCTCGACCTGGTGCCCAGCCGGGACCGGAATCGAGATCCTGGTCAAGGTCGAAGGGCACCGCTGGGCGATCGAGGACAGCTTCGAGACCGCCAAGAACGAGCTCGGTCTCGACCACAACGAGACCCGCTCCTGGCACGGCTGGTACCGCCATGTCTCGCTGGTGATGCTGGCCTTCGCCATGCTGGCCGCGATCCGGTGCCGGGCGAACGCGCTCACCCCCCAAAAATCCCGATCCGGCTCGCTCAAAGGCACCAGACCTCATCCGCTGGTCGGTCCAGGAACTCCGCCGCATCGCCATCC
>DATMBY010000183.1:0-4109 GCA_035558995.1 Solirubrobacterales bacterium | reverse complement strand
CTCGCGGTAGAGGTCGAGTGGATCCCAGCCAGGCGCCCCGCCGACCAGCAGCGCGGCGCGGTCGGCGGGCGAGAAGATCTCCTTCCAGGCGTGATGGCGCTCGAGCGGGTCGGCGATCGCAGCCGCCCGCGAGAAGCGCTTCGCGCGGGCCGCGGCCCTGCCGCCGCTGGAGCGCCACCACGCCTGGAAGGAGATCCACTCGGCGCAGCGGCGACGGGCGTTGATGGGATCGGACCCGGGCTGGGACCCGGTCGACCTCTACCGCGAGCGCTACGCCGAGACCCACGGCGCCCAGCGGCTGGCGCGGATGCAGGACGTCGACCTCGGCATCTACCTGGTCGACGACCTCCTGGTCAAGACCGACCGCCTCAGCATGGCCCACTCGCTGGAGTTGCGGGTTCCCTTCCTCGACCAGCGCGTCGCCGAGTTCGCCTTCTCGCTGCCGCGGCGGATGAAGGTCCGCGGCTTCCAGAAGAAGCGGCTGCTGCGGCGGGCGCTGGCGCCGCTGCTGCCCGACGAGATCGTCCACGGTCGCAAGCAGGGGTTCTCGATCCCTCTCGCCGCCTGGCTGCGCGGGCCGCTGGAGCCGTTCGCCCGCGAGGTGCTGGCGCCGGGGGCGATCGAGCGCCAGGGCCTGCTGAGCAGCACCGCTGTGACCCCGATCCTCGATCGGCACGTCTCCGGCCAGGAGGACCTCAGCCGCCAGATCTGGGGGCTGATGGCGCTTACCCTCTGGTTCGACCGCTATGCCAACTGACGCCGACGCCCTGTTCGCCTTCCTCCTCGCCGGCCTGCTCGCGCTGCTGCTGGTGCCTCTGACCAAGCGGCTGGCGGTTCGGGTGGGGGCGATCGACTACCCCAGCGAGCGCAAGCTCCACCTCGCGCCCACGCCGAAGCTCGGCGGCCTCGGGATCCTCGGCGGCGTCCTCGTCGCCGGGCTGCTGTTCCTCCCGAGCGACGGCGAAAGCCACGCGATCCTGATCGGGGCGGTGGCGATCGCCCTGGTCGGCGTCCTCGACGACATCTTCGACCTCCCCGCCGCGGTCAAGCTGCTCGGCCAGACCGCCGCCGTCGTCATCCCGGTCGCCGCCGGGGTCACCGTCGACAACTTCACCTTCCCCTTCTTCGGCCGTCTCACCCCCGGCACCGTCGACCTCCTCACGCTGCCCGGGGGAGGGGTCGTCCACCTCGGCGACGTCGGCACCGTAATCGCGATCGTCGCCGTGATCAACGTGATCAACCTGATCGACGGCGTCGACGGCCTCGCCGCCGGGGTCGCCGTCATCTCCGGGGTGACGCTGGCGACGATCGCGCTCTCGCTCGACCGCACCGCCGCCGGCGTCCTCGCCGCGATGGTCGCCGGCGCCGCCCTCGGCTACCTACGCTGGGGCTTCCCGCCCGCCACGACCTTCATGGGCGACACCGGATCCAACCTGCTCGGCTACCTCCTGGGGGCGGTGGCGGTGCAGGGAGCGCTGAAGACGAACGCGGTCGTCGCTCTCTTCCTGCCGCTGATCATCCTCGCGGTGCCGATCCTCGACACCGGTTTCGTCGTCGCCAAGCGGCTCAAATACGGTCGCCCGATCTACAAAGCCGACCGCTGGCACTTCCACCACCGGATGGCCGACATCGGCTTCTCCCAGCGCCGCACCCTGCTCTACCTCTACGGCTGGACCGCGGTGATGGCGCTGCTGGCGCTGGCGCTCCGCTTCGTCCCCTACAGCGACGACCACGGCAACTTCGACCCGCTCTGGACCGCGGTGATCGCCCTCTTCGGCATCCTCGCCCTTGCCGCCAGCGTCTACCTGGTCGAGGTCCTGGAGATCCTCAAGCTGCGCCAGACTCGCTTCCGCCAGCTCGTCACCCTGCGCCGCCAGGCGGGCGCCCCCGGCCCCGCTCTGGAGGAGGTCAACGACGCCGTGGAGAGGGAGCTGGAGACCGGAACCTTCCCCGCCGTCGATCCGGAGACCGGGGAGTTCGAGGCGATCAAGTAGTGGCAACCCTCACGAACTGGCTCCACAGAGCCATTCCGGGGGCCTCTTCTATATAGTCACCTGTGCGCCCGCTCTGCCCCGAGCTGGGCGTTTTCCTGTCTTTCCTGCGCCGTTTCTGCCGCTGTACCTGCTTTTCCTGCCGTTTCTGATTTATGTCTCCTCCCAAGTACGTCGATCTAATCGCGCTGCTCGTCGCGCTCGCCGTCTTCCTGCTCGGCGGATTCCCCCTGCTCGGGTACGCGGTGGCCGCGGGCGCCTGGCTGACCCAGCGGGGGATCCAGATGCTCGCCCAGCGCCGGATGAAGCAGGAGCTGGCCGCCGGCAACCGCCAGAAGGCGATGGGCATCGTCGCCGGTATTGGCCTCGGCCGCGTCTGGCTGATGGCGACCTCCGTGCTCCTGGTCGGGGTCGCCGACCGCGAATCAGGCCTCGCGGCGGCCCTGCTGCTGCTGGCCCTGTTCACGATCTCCTTCGCCGCCCAGGGGCTGACGCACCTGTTCGACGACCAGCCCGAGGTCAAGGGAGCGGCGTGAGCACCAAGGCGAAGGTCCTCATCGGCTTCGGGATCTACCTGGCCGTGTCAATCCTCCTGCTGCTGATCTTCGGCAACGACGGCAAGAACGAAGCCTTCAAGCCCCAGAACGAGTTCAAACTCGAACCCTGGGTCTCGATCCACATCGCCGGGATCGACTTCAGCATCAACAAGGCGGTCCTCTACCTCGTCCTCGCCAGCCTCCTGACGATCGCGGTGATGGTCTGGATCGCGAGGCGGATGGTCGACCGCCCGAACCGCGTCCAGGCGGCGGTCGAGATGGCCTACGACCTGACGAAGAACACGATCACCGGCGGCAGCCTCCACGGCGAGCTGGCCCGCAAGTGGTTCCCCTTCATCGGCGCCCTCTTCTTCTGGATCTGGTTCTCGAACATGCTCGGGTTCCTGCCGCTGCCGACCAACACCGAGCACACCTTCTCGATCGGCGGCCTCGAGATCCCCTCCTTCGCGATCTACGCCGCCACCGCCAACATCGCCATCCCGCTGGTGCTGACGCTGGTCGTCTGGCTCTCCTACCACGTCGAGGGGATCCGGGCGAAGGGCGCCGGCCCCTACTTCAAGAGCTGGCTGCCCCCCGGCCTCGAGGAGATGAGCCCGATCGGCAAGGGTGCGATCTTCGTCATCGAGGTGATCTCCCACTTCGTGCGGTTGATCTCCCTCTCCGTTCGTCTCTTCGCCAACATCCTCGCCGGCCACCTCCTGCTGCTCTTCATGGGCGGCGGGCTGGCGGTGCTGCTGGGGATCGCGGCCCTCGGGGCGCTCACCTTCCCGCTCGCCTTCGCCTTCTTCATCTTCGAGGTCGGCCTTGTGGCGACCCTGCAGGCATTCATCTTCTCGACGCTTAGCGCTATCTACATCGGCGGAGCGACCTCCGCCTCTCACTAGAAAAGGAGCAACACTCGATGGATCCCACCGTTCTACCTCTTGCCGAGGTCTCCAGCGAAGCCGTGGAAAGCGCTGGCAAAGCGATCGCCCTCGGCGTCGGCGCCGGGCTCGGCTCGATCGGCGCCGGTATCGGCGTGGGCTTCATCTTCGGTAAGGAGATCGAGTCGGTCGCCCGCCAGCCGGAGATGAAAAGCGACCTGGAAAGCATCCGCTGGCTCGGCTTCGCGCTGACCGAGGCGGTCGCCTTCTACACCTTCATCTTCGGTCTGATCGCTTTCTTCCTCGCCTAGGTCGATGGAGCTGCTCGGCTACATAGTCCCGCTCGCCGCTGAGGCGGCGGAACACGGCGAGGAGAGCGGCGGCAGCTTCCTGGTCAGCCCGGGCCTGGGCCTGATGATCTGGACGCTGGTCCTGTTCCTGATCACGATGTGGGTGTTGAGCAAGGTCGCCTTCCCGAAGATCCAGGAAGCGCTCGACAAACGCGCCAACGTGATCAGCGAGTCGATCGAAGCGGCCGAACGGCAGCGCAAGGAATCCGACGAGCTGCTGACCGAGTACCGCTCGCGGCTCGCCGAGGCGCGGGAGCAGGCCGACGACATCATGGCCCGCGCCCGCAAATCGGCCGAGACCGCCGAAGCCGAGGCGGCGGCGGCCGGCAAAGAGAAGCGCGAGGAGCT
>DATMBY010000182.1:0-7822 GCA_035558995.1 Solirubrobacterales bacterium | reverse complement strand
AGCCGCGGTCGCGCCCGGCGATCTCGAAGCTGGCGGCGAGGCGCTCCACGTCCCACTCCCAGGGCCCCGGAAGCGTCTCGTCGAAGTCGTTGCAATCGAAGACGAGGCGACGGTCGGGAGCGGCGAAGACCCCGAAGTTCGAGAGGTGCGCGTCGCCGCACAGCTGCGCCTCCAGCCCGCTCGCCGGCCCCTGCGCCAGGTCGGCGGCCATCAGCGCCGCGGCGCCGCGGAAGAAGGTGAACGCCGAGACGAGCATCCGCTCGTAGCGGATCGGCACCAGCTCGGGCACCCGGCTCTCGTCCTGCTCGCCGAGGATCCGCACGGGATCCCGCGACCACTCCGCCAGCTCCCCGTGCGCCCTCCGCGGCACGGAGTCGCGCACCGCCTTCCCTTTGGCGGCCTGCCCGGCGGCGTCGAAGTCCATTCCGGCGTTCGGCACGAGCGGGAGTCTCCACCCCTGCCGACCGCAAAGCAACCAAGAGGACCCTTAGACGGGCTTAGGTCTCGTCTTCGCGAACTCTGAACCCCACCGGCCACTTCTCCCGGGGAGGGGGTTCCATCAACTGATGAAGCGCCTTGAAGATCTGGCCCAGCTGCTCGTCGTGCTGATCGAGGCGCCCGGACATCTCGCGCTCGAGATCGTCCAGCCGTTCCTGGAGACGCGCATAGGAGATGGCGGCACGGCGAAGCTCGACAAACGCTCGCATGATCTCGATGTTCACGGCGATGGCCCGACCGCTCCTCAGAACAGAAGACAGCATCGCAACCCCCTGCTCGGTGAACACGTAAGGGGCATAACGACGTCCCCCGCGACCGCTTTTTGAGGTCGCAATCTGCGACCTCAAAGCAGCCGCCTCGTCCTTTTCGAGCTGGAACATGAAGTCGCATGGAAAGCGCTCGGGGTTTCGTTTCACCTGCTCGACCAGGCGCTTGGTCTCAACGCCGTAGAGGGTTGCAAGGTCTTCGTCCAGCATCACCTGTCGCCCCCGGACGACGAAGATCCGCTTGTCAATCCCAGGCGCGGTAGCTATCTCGAGCAGCTCTGCCGTTTCTTCTGAACTCGCCATCCACTGCATGATGGCAGATCGACGACAGGTTTTGTCTACATAGGAAACTGAGGAGAAGCTACCGCGCGACCCAGGCGTCGGGCGAGGACGTGAGGTCGCCGACGACGCTTGGGAGCTCGCCGGAGACGAGGTCGGCGAGGGTGACCTCCTCGAGCACGGTGCGAAGGCTGGCGCGGACGGCGATCCAGACCGCCTGCAGGTGCTCGGCGTTGCCGCGGTACTCGATGTCCTCGGGCGGGGTCGACTGCACGTGGGCGATCGGGCCCTCGACGGCGCGGACGATCTCGGCCACGGTGACCTCGTCGGCGGGGCGGGCGAGCCAGTAGCCGCCCTTGGCGCCGCGGCGGGCGCGGACGATGCCGTGGTGCTTGAGCTCGAGCAGGATGTGCTCGAGGAACTGGAGGGGGATGTCCTGGGCGTCGGCGAGGCGCTCGCCCTTGACCGGCGCCTCCTCCTTTTGCGCGGCGGCAAGCTCGGCAGCGGCCCGCACCGCGTAGTCGGCCTTCGCGGAAACTCGCATGGATCTAGTTAATCAGTCGGCGGGCAGGGTGCGGCCGAGCGTCCCCGCCTGATCAAGCTCTTGCCGGCCCTCCAACTCCGCTTCGGCCAGGCGCTGGGCCTCGCGCCGGCGGTTGAGCCAGTGCGGGGCGTAGAGGACGAGCCCGAGCCCGACCGCCGCGATCCCGGCCGCGATCGGCCAGACCGAGGGGTCGCCCTTCTGGATCGTGACGATGCCGGAGCCGACGAGGACGAGCCCGAGGGCGGTGCGGATGAAGCCCTGCGGTGCCTTGTCCGAGAGGGCGGCGCCGATCACCACGCCCGGGATCGAGCCGAGGAGGATGTTGCCGGCGAGGACGAAGTCGACGTTGCCACCGATCCAGTGCGCGATCCCGGCCGCCCAGAGCAGGATCGCGGCGTGGAAGACGTCGGTGCCGACCACCTTCTTGGGGGCGAGCCGGTAGACGGCGATCAGGAGGATCGCGATCACCGTGCCCGAGCCGGCGGAGGTGACCCCGATCACGAAGCCGGTGGTGGCGCCGATCACGATCGCCGCGACTTTGTGCCGGCGCTCGACCTCGAAGCGGTCGCGCTCGTCGATCAGGTTGCGGAGGATCAGCGCCCGGGTCAGGGTGATCACGCCGACCATCAGCAGGGTGCCGCCGAGCACCGCATAGACCAGTTCGTCGAGCCGGTCTTCGCCGACCTTGGTCTGCAGCCAGGAGACGAGGGCGACGCCGGCGACGGCGGAGGGGACGCTGCCGATCGCCAGCCATTTGACCAGCTCGATGTTCACCGTCTTCATCCGCAGGTGGCGCCAGCCGCCGACCGTCTTGGTCACGGCCGAGTAGAAGATGTCGGTGCCGATCGCCGTCGTCGGCTGGATCCCGAAGATCAGGATCAGCAGCGGGGTCATCAACGAGCCTCCGCCCATGCCGGTCATACCGACGAGTACGCCGATGCCCAATCCGAAGAGGACTATTGCCGGGTCCATTGCTCTCTCCTGCTCCGCACTTACTGATTTCGACTTTCCTGACCTTCTTGGTCAGGAGTGCGGAGTGCGCCAGGATACCAGGATGAAGCCCGAAAGTCCGGGATCGCAAACCATGGCGACCCCCTCACCGACTCCGGCGGCGGGCCCGGTCGACGCGATCTCCCTGCGCGGCGTCGGCCACTCCTACGGCGACCTGCAGACGCTCGCCGGAATCGACCTCGAGGCGGCGGGCCACGAGGTGCTCGGCCTCGTCGGCCCCTCCGGCTGCGGCAAGTCCACCCTGCTGGAGCTGATCTGCGGCCTCCAGGAGCCGAGCGCCGGGACGATCTCGGTCGGTGCCGCCAGCGGCGCCGAGGAGCGGCTGGCCCGCTGCGCCTTCATGCCCCAGCGCGACCTGCTGCTGCCCTGGTACTCGGCGATCGACAACGCCGCCCTGGCGCTGCGCAACCAGGGGCTGGGACGGCGCGAGGCCCGCGCCGCCGCCGCCGGGCTGTTCGAGCGCTTCGGCCTCGCCGGCTTCGAAGCCGCGCGCCCGGACGAGCTCTCGGGCGGGATGCGGCAGCGGGTCGCCTTCCTCCGCACCCTGATCGCCGGCAAGCCGACCCTCGCCCTGGACGAGCCCTTCGCCGCCCTCGACGCGATCACGCGGGCCGAGATGCAGGAGTGGCTGGCGGCGGCGCTGCGCACCGACCCCCGCACCGTCGTCCTCGTCACCCACGACGTCGAGGAGGCGCTCTACCTCTGCGACCGCGTCGCCGTGCTCTCCGCCCGGCCGGGCCGGATCGTCGCCGAGCTGACCGCCCCCCGCCCCCGCGCCGCCGATCGCGACGCCGCCGTCACCGACGCGGAGTTCGTCTCGGCCCGCGAAGAGGCGATGCGGGCGCTGCGGGACGGCTCGCGATGAGGCGCTGGCTGCTGCCGCTGGGCCTGATCGCGCTCCTGCTCGGCGCCTGGCAGGTCGCCGCCTCGACCGGGGCGATCGCCAACGCGCTCAGCCTGGAGGACTTCCTCGTGCCCTCGCCGGCCGAAATCGCCTCCTCGCTCTGGGAGAACCGCGGCCTGCTCGCCGAAAACGCCTGGGTGACCCTGAAGGAGATCCTGCTCGGCATCCTCTGCGCCCTCGTCGTCGGCGTCGGGATGGCTGTCCTGATGCACCGGTGGCGACTGCTGCGCGACGCCGCCTACCCGCTGATCGTCGCATCGCAGACGATCCCAACCGTCGTCATCGCCCCGATCCTCGTGATCTGGTTCGGCTACGGGATCGGGCCGAAGATCTTCGTCGTCGCCCTCTTCTGCTTCTTCCCGATCACCGTCAACGCGCTCGACGGCCTCCGCTCCGTCGACCCGGCGGCCCTGAAGATGATGCGCAGCCTCGGGGCCTCGCGCTGGCAGCGGCTGCGGCGGGTGGAAGCGCCGGCGGCGCTGCCGAGCCTCTTCACCGGAGTCAAGATCGCCGTCGTCTTCTCCCCCCTCGCCGCCGTCTTCGCCGAGTGGGTCGGCGCCGACGCCGGCCTCGGCCGCCTGATCCAGTCCGACCTCGCCAACTACCAGGTGGCCCGCCAGTTCGCCGCGGTGGTCGTCCTCTCGGCGATGGCCCTGGCTCTGATCGGCCTCACCGCCCTCGCGGAGCGGCGGGTCGTCACTTGGCGATAGAACTCCAGGCGATGACGCGCCACCGGATCTGGGCGATCGCCCTCGCCGTCCTCGCCCTCGCGCTGACCCTGGCCGCCTGCGGCGAGAAGTCCGAGGACACCACGAGCTCACGCGAAGGCTTCGGCCTCACGCTCGACTTCTACCCCAACCCCGACCATGCCGGGATCTACATGGCGCAGAAGCTCGGCTACTTCGAAGAAGCCGGGCTCGACCTCAGCATCGAGACCCCCTCCGACCCGGCGGCCCCGGTCAAGCAGGTCGCCGCCGGCCGCACCGACCTGGCGATCTCCTACGAGCCCGAGGTGGCGCTGGCGCGCGAACAGGGCCTCGACGTCGTCGCCGTCGCCGCCCTCGTCAACCGGCCGCTCACCTCGATGATCTGGCTGAAGAGCTCGGGGATCAAAGGGGTGGGCAGCCTCGAGGGAAAGACGATCGCCACCGCCGGCATCCCCTACCAGGACGCCTTCCTGAAGACGATCCTCGCCCGCGTCAAGCTGACCCCCGACGACGTCAAGGCGGTCAACGTCGGCTTCGGCCTCCTCCCCGCCCTGCTCGGCGGCTCGGCCCAGGCGATGCTCGGAGGCTTCAGCAACGTCGAGGGAGTCGATCTGCGCGAACGCGGCAAAGCCCCGGTCGTCACCCCGGTCGACAAGCTCGGGGTCCCGACCTATGACGAGCTGGTGCTGGTGGCGCGGCCGCAGAGCCTGGAAGAAGACCCGGAGAAGTTCCGTCTCTTCCTGGCGGCGCTGGCGCGCGGGACCAAGGCCGCGGTGGCGCAGCCGGGCGCGGCGACGCAGGCGATCGTCGAAGCCAACCCCGACCTCGAACCGAAACTCGCCGCGGCCGAGGTGAAGGCGACGCTGCCGCTGCTCGGCGCCGACAGCGGCGAGCGGCCCTACGGCTACATGGACCCCGACGAGTGGGCGACCTTCGCCGGCTGGATGCGGGACAACGGCCTGATCGAGTCGTTGCCCGACCCGAGCGAGCTGCTCGACGACGGCTACCTGCCCTCGGGCGAGATCCCCGAATAGCCGAGCGCCCCTTCGGCGATCAGGCGGCTGACCTCGCGCTCGGGCATTGCCGCGTGGAAGAAGTGGCCCTGCGCGTAGTCGCAGTCGAGGCGCCGCAGCTCCGCCAACTGGACCTCGCTCTCGACCCCCTCGGCGATCACCTCGAGCGACAAGGCTCGAGCCATGCCGATGATCGCCTCGACGATCGCGGTCGCCTCCTGCTCGATCCCCAGCGCCTCGACGAAGGAGCGGTCGATCTTCAGCGCGTGGAAGGGGAAGCGGTTGAGGTAGGCGAGCGAGGAGTAGCCGGTGCCGAAGTCGTCGAGGACGAGGCGGACGCCGAGCTCGTTCAGCCGCTGCAGCGATGAGATCGCCGTCGCCGACTCCTCGACCAGGACCCCCTCGGTGATCTCCAGCCGCAGGTGGATCGGGTCGAGGCCGGTGCGGGCGATCACCTCCTCGACGACCTCGGGCAGGTCGCGGTGGGCGACCTGCCGGGCCGAGAGGTTGACGGCGACGTCGAGCGGCCGCGCGTCGGGCCGCAGCTGATGCCACTCCAGAGCCTGACGGCAGGCGCGCTCCTGGACCCAGCGCCCGATCGGCTCGATCAGGCCGCTGTCCTCGGCGATCGAGACGAATTCGGCCGGGTCGAGCATCCCCCGCTCGGGATGGCGCCAGCGCACCAGCGCCTCGAGCCCGGTCGTCTCCCCGGAGCGAAGGTTGACCACCGGCTGGTAGTGGAGGGCCAGCTCGTCCCGCTCCACCGCGTGGCGCAGCTCCCGTTCGACCTCCAGCCGCCGCATCGCGCCGGCGCGCATCTCGGCGTCGAAGAGGACGCAGCGGGCGCGGCCGCCCTCCTTGGCCCGGTACATCGCCGCGTCGGCGTCGCGGATCAGCAGCTCGGCGTTGACGGTCCGCTCTTCGGAGGCGCGGGCGACGGCGACGCCGATGCTGGCGCTGACGAAATGGTCGACGCCGTCGAGCGAGAAGGGTTGGGCGAAGGCGCTGGCGACGCGATCGGCGATCGCCAGCGCCTCGCCTTCGTCGGCGAGGCGGTCGATCAGGATCCCGAACTCGTCGCCGCCGAAGCGGGCGACGACGTCGCCGGGGCGCAGGTGCGCGCGCAGCCGCGGCGCCACCGCCCGCAGCAGGGCGTCGCCGGCGTGGTGGCCGAGGCTGTCGTTGATCAGCTTGAAGTGGTCGAGGTCGAGGAAGAGGATCCCGACCGGCGAGCCGGAGATCGAGGCTTTGGCGAGCGACTCGCCGAGCGCGTCGACGAAGCTGAGCCGGTTCGGCAGGCCGGTCAGGGAGTCGTGGAGGACCCGGTAGCGCAGCGCCGCATCGGCGGCGTGGCGCTCGATCGCGTCGGCGAGGACGTTGGCGGCGGCCTGGACGAAGGGAACGTCCTTGGCGCTGAAGCGGTGCGGCTCGGTCGCGTGGACGTCGAGCACGCCGAAGGGCCTGTGCTTGCCGTCGATGACGACGGCGAGGCTGCTGGCGGCGCCGAAGACGCGCAGCACCGGCGGCATCGTGTGGCGGGTCTCCTGGTCCCAGTCGGCGACGATCGCGTGGGTGCCGGAATCCAGAGCGGCGCCGGCGTGGGAGTCGCGGGCGGCGGAGACGCGGCGACCGGCGCCGACGACGGCCTCCTCGAGACCGGCGCGCAGGTTGAGCCGGCGGCCGTCGCGGCCGAGCTCCCAGATGCAGGCGCTGTGGACCCCGTCGACCTTCCCGATCAGCTCGGCGGCGGCCTCCATCATCTCCTGGGGGTCGCTGTTCTGCATCGCCCGCTCGCCGAGCCGGGCGACCACGGCCTGCTGGGAGAGCGCCCGCTGCAGCTCGTCCTCGGTCTCCTTGCGGGAGCTGACGTCGTAGAGGACCCCGTGCCAGACGGGGACGCCGTCCTCGTCGGCTTCCAGCACCGCCTCGTCGTGGATCCAGACGACCTTCCCCTCGCGGGTGTGCATCCGGTATTCGATCGGCTTGGTGTCCCGTTTGCCGAGATGGTCGTCGGTCTCCGCCGCCAGCGCCCGCTGGCGGTCATCGGGATGGATCAGGCTCGCCCAGAGCCCAGGGTCGCGGACGAACTCTTCCTGCGAGTAGCCGAGGATCTCCTCGACCTGGGGGCTGACGTAGCGCCAGCGGCCGCGCTCGCCGAGCTCGGCGGTGTAGACGATCACCGGCAGCCGCTCGACCAGTCGCCGGAAGTCGTGCCCGCCGGCGGCGAGCTCGTCGAGAAAGCGCTTTACCTCGTGCTCGGGCCAGTTCCTGTCGGCGGGCTCACGCATCCTTCCCGCTCATCGACCGGGCCGCATCTTCGCTTGAGCGGTGCCGGGTGACTGATCAGGCGACGAGGCGCATCGGCGGGCCGGCGGCGACGAGGCGGTAGAGCCCGGAGAGGGTCAGCGCCCCGACCAGGCCCCGGTAGGGCTCGTAAGGGGCGTAGAAGGATTCCACCTCGGGGATCGTCGCCCGGCGGCCGCCGCCATTGAGGCGCCCGACCAGCTTGATGTAGCCGAGGTCCCCGGCGGGGAGGGAATCGAGGT
This sequence comes from Solirubrobacterales bacterium, assembly GCA_035558995.1. Taxonomy (GTDB): domain Bacteria; phylum Actinomycetota; class Thermoleophilia; order Solirubrobacterales; family 70-9; genus VAYN01. Next base: position 54 of record DATMBY010000182.1, on the reverse strand, counting down.
CGTTGCGGCCGAAGAGGCCGAGGCACTGGACCGTCCAGGGACCAATCTGCGGCA
>DATMBY010000181.1:0-7713 GCA_035558995.1 Solirubrobacterales bacterium | reverse complement strand
CCGCCCCAGTGGAGCTTGAAGAGCACGTGGCGGTCGAGGTAGGGGTAGACGTCCTCGAGGTCGATCGGTATCTCGCGCACCCCCCATTGGGGCGGCTGCGGGATCGGCACGTCGGTGCGGGCGCCGGAGCGGACGCTGTCGTCGGTGGTCGGCGGCGCGTCGTCGACCACGACCGGCTTCTCGCGCAGCTGCTTGGCCTCCGCCTTGATCCGCTCTACCAGGGAGGCGCGGGCCTCGCTGTCGACCAGCGCGTCCATCGTGTCGAGGCCCTGGAAGGCGTCCTTGCAGTAGAAGACGCCGGGCTCGTAGACCTCGTCTGACTCTTGGCCCTTCGGGTAGAGGGTGCGGCGGCCGAAGTCGCGGTTGATCGCCGCGCCGCCGATCAGGACCGGGAAGTCGAGGCCGCGCTGGTGCAGCTCGGCGATGCAGGTCGGCATCTGCTTCGAGGTCGAGACGAGCAGGGCCGAGAGGCCGATCGCATCGGCCTCGTTCTCCACCGCCGCCTCGATGATCGTGTCGACCGGGACCTGCTTGCCGAGGTCGATCACGGTGTAGCCGTTGTTGGTGAGGATCGTGTTGACGAGCGACTTGCCGATGTCGTGGACGTCGCCGAAGACGGTCGCGATCACGACCTTGCCCTTGGTGTGGCCCTCGATCCGGTCGAGGTGGTTCTCGAGCTGCGCCACCGCCCGCTTCATCACTTCCGCCGACTGCAGGACGAAGGGGAGGATCAGTTCGCCGGCGCCGAATTTGTCGCCGACCTCCTTCATCGCCGGCAGCAGCACCTCGTTCAGGGTCGGGACGGCGCCGATCTTCTCGACCGAGCGCTCGATCTGGTCCTCGACCCCGTCCTTCTTACGGCGCAAGATGTGCCAGTGCAGGGCCTCCTCGGGCTCCATCCCGGCGGTCGGGTCGGCGGTCTCGGCCTCGGCCTCCTCGCCCTTGGACTCGAAGTAGGAGATGAAGCGCTCGAGCGCGTCCTCACGGCGGTTGAAGACGAGGTCATCGGTCAGCTCCCGCTCCTCCTCGGGGATCTCGCCGTAAGGGGTGATGTGGTTCGGGTTGACCATCGCCAGGTCGAGCCCGGCCTCGACGCAGTGGTGGAGGAAGACGCTGTTCAGCACCGCGCGCGGGCGCGGCGAGACGCCGAAGGAGACGTTGGAGACGCCGAGCGAGGTCTTGACCCCCGGGATCTCCGCCTTGACCCGGCGGATGCCCTCGATCGTCTCCACCGCTGAGGGCCGCCACTCCTCGTCGCCGGTGGTGAGGGTGAACGTGAGCAGGTCGAAGATCAGCGCCTCGGGGTCGAGGCCGTGCTCGCCGCAGGCGATGTCGCGGATCCGTTCGGCGATCTCGACCTTGCGGTCGGCCGTCTTCGCCATCCCCACCTCGTCGATCGTCAGCGCGATCAGCGCTGCCCCGTGGGCCTTGGCCAGCGGGATCACGACGTCGGCCTTGTCGCGCCCGGCCTCGAGGTTGATTGAGTTGACGATCGCCCGGCCGGGGATCGTCTCCAGGGCGGCCTTGATCACCTCCGGCTCGGTCGAGTCGACCTGGATCGGCGCCGGCTGGGTCAGCGAGATCCGCTTGACGACGGCGCTCATCTGCTCGTCCTCGTCCTGGCGCTCGGTCAGGGCGACGCAGGTGTCGAGCAGGTGGGCGCCGCCTTCGACCTGGTCTTCGGCAACCTGGACGAGGCCGTCGTAGTCGTCGGCGAGCAGCAGTTCCTTGGCCTTTTTCGAGCCCTGCGAGTTGACCCGCTCGCCCACCAGCGTCGGACGCGGCTCCTGCACCAGCGGGGTCGAGGTCATCATCGAGGAGACCTCGATCGGCCCCGGCCCCGGCCGCTCGCCCGGCACCTTGCCGTCGACCCGCTCGCGGATCGCGGCGATGTGCTCGGGCGTGGTCCCGCAGCAGCCGCCGACGATGCCGACGCCGTAGCGCTCGACGAACTCACCCAGCGTCGCCGCCAGGGGCTCGGGCTTTTCCGGGAAGATCGTCTCGCCGTCGGGGCCCTGCAGCGGCAGCCCCGCATTGGGGATGCAGTGGACCGGGACCGTGCAGGTCTCGCCGAGGAAGCGGATCGCGTCGCGCATGTCCTCGGGCCCGGTCGAGCAGTTGAGCCCGATCACGTCGACGTCGAGCGCGGTCAGCGTCGTCAGCACCGACTGGATGTCGGTTCCGAGCAGCATCTTGCCTCCGTTCGGCAGCAGCGAGACGCTGCACTGGATCGGCAGCGTCCGGCCGGTCTTCGCGAAGGCCTCGCGGGCGCCGAAGATCGCCGCCTTGACCTCGAGGATGTCCTGCGCGGTCTCGATCATGATCAGGTCGGCGCCGCCGCTGACAAGTCCCTCCGCCTGCTCGGCGAAGACCTCGACCAGGCGGCCGAAGGAGATGTCCCCGAGGGTGGGGTCGGTGGAGGCGGGGAGGAACCCGGTCGGCCCGATCGAGCCGGCGACGAAGCGCTCCTCGCCGGCCGCCTTGCGGGCGATTTCCGCCGCCTTCGTGTTGATCTCCAGCGTGTGCTCGCCGAGCCCCCACTCTTCGAGCTTCAGCCGCGAGCCCTGGAAGGTGTCGGTCTCGACCACCTCGGCCCCGGCCTCCAGCATCGAGCCGTGAACTCCCTCGATCACGTCGGGCCGGTTCAGCACCAGCGCCTCGTGGCACTTCCCCTCGAGCCCGCCGTAGTCCTCCTGCGTGAGGTCGAACATCTCCAGCGTCGCGCCCATGCCGCCGTCGAAGACGACGACTCTCTCACGAGCAGCTCTTATGTAGTCACGCTCAGCCATGAACCTAAAGAGGCTACCGAGCCCATTCTTGTTGGGTTCTGGGAGGGGCCGGTGGGGGTCCCTGGGAGCACCTCCGCCGCGAGGAGCGGGGATTGGCTGACGCCACAAGGGTTGGTGGCGCGGCTCCATGCTGAGTACCCAGGGACCCCCACCGGCCCCTCCCTTCGACAGTTGGGTTAGGACCTGCCGAGCACCGCAGCCGACATTGAGCACACCCCGCTGTGGTCAAAGTCGGCTGCGCCCTTCGCATGAGGAGGGCGCTCAACCAGGGACGTATTGCAGGAGGGTGCCGGTGTCCCTCGCAGGAATGTTCGGCGACATGCAATCTGAGGTTTGCGCGGGCGTAGCCCGCGCAGCATGTTCTCCCCGGAGCGCAGCGGAGGGGAGGTCAATTCCGGAGAGGGACACCGGCACCCTCCCCCTGCGCTCCCTAGCGCTTGAGCCCTAGGCGGCGCCGCCAGTCGCGGGCGTTGAAGAAGCGGCTGATCGGGGCGAGGATGCGGCGGCGGGTCTTGGTGTAGGGGTACCAGGTGGGCTCGCGCTTGCCGCCGAACCGGGTGATCACGAGGGACTCGCTGCGGCAGTACTTCTTGATCCCGCCTTCGCCGTGACGGGTGCCGATCCCCGACTGCTTCCAGCCGCCCATCGGCACGTCCATCGCGAAGTAGTTGATGAGGACGTCGTTGACGTTGACGGCGCCGCACTCGACCCGGCGCGCCACTCCTTCGGCCCGCTCGCGCTCGCCGAAGACCGAGGCGCCGAGGCCGTAGCGGGTGTCGTTGGCGAGCTGGATCGCCTCCTCGGCGTCGCGGGCCTTCATCACCCCGACCACCGGGCCGAAGGTCTCGTCGCGCATCACCTTCATCGAGTGGTCGACGTCGACCAGCACCGTCGGCTCGAAGTAGTCGCCGGGTCCCTCGACCCGCTTGCCGCCGGTCAGCGCCCTGGCGCCGGCGGCGAGGGCGTCCTTCACGTGGTCCTCGACGATCGCCGTCTGGTTGGGCGAGGTCATCGCGCCGACGTCCTTGGGGTTGCGGGCGTCGTCGGGTCCCTGACGCAGGCGGCCGACCTCGGCCGTGAGCTTGTCGACGAACTCGTCGTAGGCGGGCTCCTCGACGTAGATCCGCTCGACCGAGAGGCAGATCTGACCGGAGTTCATCATCCCGCCCCAGGCCGCGGCGTTGGCGGCGCGGTCGATGTCGGCGTCGGCGAGGACGATCATCGGGTCCTTGCCGCCGAGCTCGAGGCTGACCGGCGTCAGCGTCTCCGCCGCCCGCGCCATCACCTTGCGGCCGGTGCGATCGGAGCCGGTGAACTGGACGAAGTCGACCTCGTCGACCAGGGCGCTGCCGGTCTCGCCGACGCCGTGGACGCAGTCGAAGACGTCGGGGCCGCCGATCTCGTGCTTCCAGGCTTCGATCACCTCGGTCAAACCCAGCGGCGTGAACTCGGAGGGCTTGATGACGACGGCGCAGCCGGCCTGCAGGGCCGGGATAGAGTCACCGAGGGAGAGGATCAGGGGGAAGTTCCAGGGGCTGATGATCCCGACCACCGGATGCGGCCGGTACTGAATCCGCAGCTTCTTCGAGGCGAGCAGGGGGGAGTGGGGGCGGACGCTCTCCTCGCCGATGAAGCTGGCGGCGCGGGTGCCGTAGAAGTTGATCAGGTCGGCGAGGTAGCCGGGCTCGTTGCTGGCGTCGGCGCGGACCTTGCCGGTCTCCGCCTGCATCGTGTCGAGGACCCGCTCCTCGTTGTCGAGCAGCCAGTCGCGCAGCTTGCCGAGCCAGTGGTAGCGACCCTCGATCCCCATCGCCTCCCACTCGGGCTGGTTGGCGCGCACCCGCTGCACGGTTGCGGCCACCGCCTCCGGCGAGTCGACCGGGATCGTCTTGATCAGCTCGCCCGTCGCCGGGTTGTGGACCTCGATCGAGTCGGCCGCAGCGGCCGCCGCCCCGTTCGCCCCGGTCTCTCTCGCCGCCGTTCCGCTCTCCACCACCGCTCCCTTCGCCCGTTTGGCTGGTCAGCCAACCTTAGCGGCGAATCAGAAGTGGGTGACGATCAGACTGATGACGCCGATGAGCATGGCAGTGATGACGGTAAGAGCGATTCCGACGACACCGAACAAGATCTGAATCGTTCGAGTGAGATCGGAGAACCTGGCGTCCATGTGCCTTTCCAGGATGCTGAACCTCGTATCCATCTGTTTCGCTAGGTCGTCGAGGCGCTCGTCGGTCCAGCTTTCTCTCGGGGCCATGACCGCCATAAAAGCAAGTGTAGACAAAAAGATTCAACAAGATGCGCGCGGAAAGTGAAATCTTCCGCGCGTCAGCGGGGGACGAGCCGGAAGACGGGGCCTTCGAGCGAGGCCACGTAGAGCCGGTGGCGCTGGTCTTCGCCGAAGGAGCTGGGGCTCTGGACCTGGAGGCCGAGCCTGCGGTCGTCGCTGGCCCGCTTCGGGTGGGGGACAAGGGAGCGCAGCTGCCCCTCGCAGAGGTCGGCGTAGACGTAGCGGCCGCGGAGGCCGGGGAGGCGGGGGTCGCGGACGACGTAGCCGCCGATGATCGAGCAGCTGCCCCCACGGCTGTGGGGGTAGGCGAGGATCGGCTTGACGGTCCCGCCGGGGTCCGGGGTGCCGCTGCTTTCGTCCGTGTACTTGCTGAAGCCCTCGAGGGCGTCCCAGCCGAAGTTGGCTCCGGCGGCACGGCCGACAGTCGTGTAGTCGAGCTCCTCGAACTGGTTCTGGCCGACGTCGCCAATCGCGATCCGCGGCTGCCCGTAGGTGATGTCGAAGGAGAAGCGGAAGGGGTTGCGCAGCCCGTAGCTGTAGATCTCGTCGCGTCCGGGCTTGCCGACGAAGGGGTTGCTCGCCGGCACCGTGTAGGGCCTGCCGCCGGCGGCGCGGGGGTCGATCCGCAGCAGCTTGCCGAGCAGCACGCCCTTGTTCTGGGCGTTGTTGGGCGGATCGCCGCCGGAGCCGCCGTCCCCCGTCCCGAAGTAGAGGAGGTGGCCGAGGACCTGCAGCTGGCCGCCGTTGTGGTTGGAGTTGACGTGGTGGGGGATGCGGATCACCTCGCGGCGCGAGCCCGCGGCGGCGCGGGTAAGCGTGCGGCGCTGGAACTCGTCGACGCGGATCGCCCCGTCGTGGTCCGTGTAGTAGACGTAGAAGCGCTTGCTGCGGGCGTAGTCGGGAGGGAAGGCGACCGAGAGCAGGCCGCGCTCGCCGCCGTACTCGACGAGGCCGCGGATGTCGAGGAAGGTGCCGGCGCGCCGGCCGCCCTTCATGACGGCGATCCGGCCCTGCTGTTCGACGACGAAGAGCAGCTGCGGGAAGCCGGGGGCACCGGTGACGTAGACGGGGGCGTCGAAGGAGCCGATCTTCTTCAGGCCGACGCCGCCCTTGGCGCTGGCCGCCGCCCTGCCTTGGCTGCCCTGGTCCTGGTCGCTGGCGGAGCCGCAGGCCGGCAGCGCCAGGGCCAGCAGGGCGCCGAGCAGCGCCGCCAGCGCCGAGGCCCTACTTGCCCTTCTCGATCTCAACGATTTCGCCGCTGTCGGTGACTTCGGTTTCCGGCAGCCGGTCGCTGACCTCGGTCGTGAAGGAGCCGCCGGGGGCGACGCCGCCTTCGGTCTTGGCCACGGCGTTGCCGCCGAGGCCGGCGTTGATCCTGTAGAGCAGCGTGTACCTGCCGGCGCGGACCGCGCTCAGCTTCCAGATCGCCTGCGTGGTCTCACCCGGCTTCAGGGTCCCGAAGGCGAACGTCTTCGGGTTCGAGGTCGAGGCGCCGCCGGGGTCGGAGGAGCCGTGCAGCCGCGGGTAGGTGGCGGCGAGCACCCAGACAGGCCGGTCGGGCTGGGCGAGTTCCGGCTGCGGGTCGCTGATCCCGAAGGGCAGCGAGGAGTCTTCGCCCTCCTGGCCCTTGATCGTGAAGCTGACGGTGAGGCCGGGGACGGTGCGGTCGCCGGTGTTGCGGATCCCCAGTCGCAGCAGCGAGGTCTGGCCGAGGCGCTGCAGGGTGGGGAAGCTCGCTTCGGTCACCTTGACGTGGAAGGTCCCGCTCGGTTCGTCGTCGCCGGAGCCGCCTCCGCCTCCGCAGGCAGCGAGCAGTGCCGCCACCGCCAGCGCGGTCAGCCCGGTCGCGATGGCTCGGAGGCGGGTGTGCCGGGAATGTCTTCCGGTCCCCCGCAAAGCGGCCCGAACATAGCACGGGGTTTCCCGGCTTTCGCAGGCGTTTCCGCCGCTCGGCGGGGGTTAGCCGGATCTCAACAAGGGGCTAACGGTGAGGGGGTTCGCATCCCCTAGACTGCTGCCCACCGAGCGGGGTGCCCGCGCGCGTGCGGTCGCGGCTCGGATGGAGGAGATAGATGTTCGGATCCGCGGTCAACAGGGCGTTTCTGCCCGCCAAGTCCCTGTTCGAACAGGTGGGGGAGATGATGATCCTCACCGCGCGAACGATCGTCTCCGCGGTCAAACCTCCGTATCCGTACGGCGAGGAGTTCATCGGCCAGTTCCTCTTCGCGCTGCAGCTCTGCTGGTTCCCGCTGCTGGTCTCGACCGTTGCCTTCGGGTTCGGCGCGCCGGGGCTGCAGGCGGCGAACTTCCTCTCGCTCTTCGGCGCCCTCGACCGGCTCGGCGGCTTCTTCGTCCTCGCCTCGATCCGCGAGTTCGCGCCGTTCGTGACCGCGGTCGTCGTCGCCGGCGTCGCCGGCACCGCGATCACCGCCGACCTCGGGGCCCGCAAGATCCGCGAGGAGCTCGACGCCCTGCAGGTGCTGGGCGTCGACCCGATCAAGAACCTGGTCGTGCCGCGCTTCCTGGCGCTGATGCTGATCACCGGCCTGCTCGACATCTACGCGCTGGTCTTCGGGATCAGCGGCGGCATCCTCACCGAGATGCTCTACCACCAGCCCCTCGGCGGCTTCTTCGCCA
>DATMBY010000180.1:0-9428 GCA_035558995.1 Solirubrobacterales bacterium | reverse complement strand
GGGGACGGCCGGTGCTCCGCACCTCCTCTTCGATCACCCGCGTCGCCGCCTCGTGCCTGGCCACGGTGAGGATCGGCACCGCGGCGGCGAGCGCCAGCGGCACCTGGAGCAGGAAGATCGACTGCCAGGAGACGAGCTCGGTGAGCAGGCCGCCGACCGCCGGCCCCAGCGCCGCGCCCGTCGCCCCCGCCGCCGCCCAGACGGTCGCGGCCCGCCGCTCGGAGCCGACCGTCGCCGGCAGCAGCTCCAGCGACGCCGTCACCGCCGCCGCCCCGCCGAGCGCCTGCACGCAGCGGGCGACGATCAGGGTCGAGAGCTCGTCGGCGAGCCCGCAGGCGAGGCCGGCGCCGGCGAAGACCGCCAGCCCGACCGCCGCCGTCCGCGCCGGGCCGACCCGCCGCGCGACCAGCGCCGCCGGGACCGCCGCGAGCGCGATCACGAGGTTGAAGGAGACGAGGACCCAGGTGACCCCGGAGACGCTCGTGTCCAGCTCGCGATAGATCTCCGGCAGGGCGAGGACCACGATCGACGAGTCGGCGAGAACGAGGCCGACCGCCAGCGCCAGCGCCGCCACGCGCGGCCTACGGGATTCCGCCATAGCCCAGCTCGGTTGCGTACTCGCGGCGGTACTCGTCGCGCTTCTCCAGGACCTCTTCGACGTAGGCGCGGGTTTCCGGGAATGGGATCTCCTCGACCGTCAGCTCCGCCCCGCCCCACTTGTCGGCGTTGCCGGGGCCGGCGTTGTAGGCGGCCAGGGCGGCCACCTCGTCGCCGTCGTAGCGATCGAGGAATTCAGCCAGCAAGAAAGTGCCGTACCGAATGTTGATTTCAGGATCACCGAGATCCTTGAGTTCGAACGTGGTGGCGTTGCTGTTTTTGGCGATGGTGTCGGCCGCTTCGGGAGTGATCTGCATGAGGCCGCGCGCCCCCGCGCTAGAGGTCTGGTCGCTGAACTTGGACTCTGAGTAGATCACGGCGGCGATCAGAGCCGCGTCGACTTGCTTCTCTTCGGCCTGCTGGCGGATCACGTCCTCGTGCCGCAGCGGCAGCGTCAGCTCCTTCAGCGCGTGATCGAAGAGGCCGCTGACGATCACGGCCGCGACGAAGACCCCGATCAGCGCGGCGACCGCGCCGAAGGCGAGGAACCGGCGTCGGCGGACCGCCTTCCTGCGCTTCATCGCCGCAGCTTTTCGAGCAGCGCGGACAGCCTCCGCTCGAGCTCCTCCACCGTGCCGTCGTTGGGGATCGCGTGCTCGGCCCGCTCCGCCTTCTCGGGCTGGGTCAGCTGCCGCGCCTCGCGCTCGTCGACCAGCGCGTGGCCGCGGGCGGCGGCGCGCTCGCGCCGGACCTCGTCGGCGGTGACGACCGCAACCGTGGTGTCGAAGGCCTTGTCGCCGCCCGCCTCGAACAGCAGCGGCACCTCGACCACGGCGACCTCGGTGTCCTCGGGCAAGGACAAGAGCCACTCCGCCGTCCGCCGCTGCACCAGCGGGTGGATCTGCGCCTCCAGCCAGGTCAGCTGCTCGGGGTCGGCGAAGACGATCTCGCCGATCTTCCCCCGCCCGATCTTCCCGTCGGGGGCGACCTCCGGGCCCCAGCGCTCGACCAAGCGGTCGCGCAGCTCGTCGCTTTCCAGCAGCTCGTGGACGACGGCGTCGCTGGAGAGGGTCGCCGCGCCGAGGCGCGCGAACGCCTTCAACGCCTCGGACTTGCCGGCGGCGATGCCACCGGTGAGGCCGATCTTCAGTGGCGCCATCGGCGCCGCTAGTCCTGGTCCGACTCGCCCGTCTGCGCGTCGTCGCCCGAGGAGCCTTCGCCGGCCGCCTCGTCGACGTCATCGGGAGAATCCGGCCGCTCCTGCACCGATTCGCCCTCCTGGTGCTCGCCGGGGTCCTCCTCGGTGGTGCCGTTGGCCTCGGCCACGGGAGCCGGGTCGGCCTCCTCGGAAGCCTCCACCTCGGCGGGAAGCTCTCCGGGAGCCTCTTCGCTGGGGGTCTCGTCGGCGACGGGCTCCTCAGCGGCCGGAGCCTCCTCGACGGGAGCCTCCGGAGCCTCCTCAGCGGATTCCTCTTCCGCAGCCGGAGCAGCAGCTTGCGCGAAAGCATCAGCCATCTGGCCGGTGGGCGGCGGCGCCTGCTCCTCGGCCTCGGCCTCGGTGGCCTGGCCGCCTTCGGCCTGGGCGATCTGCTCGCCGAGGCCGGCCATCGCCATGTTCTGCCCCTCGACCCGCTTGATGCTGAGCGAGAGACGGCGGCGCTCTTCGTCGATCTCGAGGATCTTCACGTTCAGCTTCGAGCCAGGCTCGACGACTTCGCTCGGGTTCTCGACGTGGTGGTCGGCGAGCTCGGAGATGTGGACCAGGCCCTCGACCCCCGGCAGGATTTCGACGAAGGCGCCGAAGGCGACGACCTTGGTCACCGTGCCCTCGAGCACGTCGCCGCCGCGGTGGGTGTTGATCACCCGCTGCCACGGGTCCTCCTGGGTCTGCTTGAGACCGAGGGAGATCCGCTGGCGGTCGCGGTCGATGTCGAGGACTTTGATCCGCACCGTGTCGCCGATCGCGACGACTTCGGAGGGATGGTTGACGTGGCTCCAGGAAAGCTCGGAGATGTGGATCAGGCCGTCGATCCCGTCGAGGTCGACGAAGGCGCCGAAGTCGACGATGTTGGAGATCTTGCCTTCGACGACCTGGCCCGGCTCCAGGCGCCCCAGAATCTGCTCGCGGACCTCTTTGCGCTCCTCCTCGAGCACGGCGCGCCGCGAGAGCACCACGTTGTTGCGGCTGCGGTTGAGCTCGATCACTTTGCACTCGAGCGTCTGGCCCATGAACTCGTCGAGGTTGTGGACGCGGCGGATGTCGACCAGCGAGGCCGGGAGGAAGCCGCGGACGCCGAGGTCGAGGATGAGGCCGCCCTTGACGACCTCGATGACGCTGCCTTCGACCGGTTCGCCGGAGTCGGCGGCGACCTCGATCCGGCGCCAGGCCTTCTCGAAGCGGGCGCGCTTCTTGGAGAGGATCAGGCGGCCCTCGGCGTCCTCCTTGGTGAGGACGAGGGCGTCGACCTCCTCTTCCAGCTCGACCTCGTCGTGGGGGTCGACCGACTTGCGAATCGAAAGCTCGTTGGACGGGATGACGCCCTCGGCCTTGTAGCCGATATCGACGAGGACCTCGTCTTTGTCGATCCGGACGACCTTGCCCTTGACGACGTCGCCCTCCTCGAAGGACACCATCGTCGCCGCGTAGTTGGGGACGATCTGACCGTCGATCTCGAGGAGAAGGCCCCCTGAACCCTCGACGGGGGTGGCGCTGGGCGCAGGCGTCATGGTCTCGGTCGCGGACACGGCGGCGAATGATGGCAGAATCCGGGCCGATGCCGGTCCGAGCCACCAAGCGCGGCGACGAACGCACGCCGCTGGCCGGCGAGCGCGACGTCCTCATCTGCGGCGCCAGCTTCGCCGGGCTCGCTGTCGCGCGCGAGTTGGCGGGCTCCGGAGCCGATGTCCTGATCGTCGATCGCTACGAGATCGGCGAGCGCCAGACCTCCGCCTGCGGGATCCCGACCGAGTGGCTGCGGCGACTGGGGCTGATGGACGCCGAGCGCCAGCGCTTCGACACGCTGGTCATGAACCTCCCCCACGGGACCGCCCGCTACCGGCTGCCCTGGACCTTCTCCACCTTCGACTACCGGGAGCTCTGCCAGCTGCTCTGGCGCGACTGCGACGCCACGTTCGAGACCGCCAAGGTCAACGGCCGCGCCGCCGCCCCCAACGGCGACGGCAGGATCGCCGTCGACACCGACCGCGGCACGATCTCCTCCCCGCTCGTCGTCGACGCGCTCGGCTGGCGGCGGATGCTGGCCACCGGGGACGGCTACCAGCCGCCCGACGCGCCGCTCTCGCGCGGGCTCGAGGTCCATCCGGCAGGCGAGTCCGAGGACCTCGAGATCTGGATCGACCGCAGGTACGTCCCCGCCGGCTACGGCTGGTCCTTCCCCGCCCGCGACGAGCTGCGGATCGGGATCGGCTCCTTCGACCCCCGCTTCCACATCAAGGACACCACCGTGATGCTGACCGAGGATCTCGGCAAGGAGCCGAACGAGTATCAAGGGAATTGGATCCCGCACGAACTCCGCCGCGGCACCGAGGGCGGCGTCTTCTTCGTCGGCGACTCCGCCGGCCACTGCCTGCCGCTGAGCGCGGAGGGGATCCGCACCGCGCTCTACTTCGGGATCGCCTTGGGGCGGGAGCTGCGCGGGGTCGTCGAAGGCCGCCAGACCCGCGAGCAGGCGGCCGCGGCCTACGCCGCCTTCCACGACTCCCACGAGTGGAAGTTCAAGTGGATGCTGCGGGTGCAGAAGCTGGTGCCGCGGGTGCCGCCGCGGATCCTCTGGCCGCTGATCCGCCTCTTGGGCATGAAGCGGTTCGTCGACTGGTCCTTCGACCACTACCTGCGGATCGCGCCGCCGGAGTACGCCGGGAGCGGCCGCCCGGGCTCAGCGCACGACCAGGACGGTGCCGGCCAGCAGCAGGGCGACGCCGAGGACGCGCTGGGGCGAGAGCGCGACCTCGTCCAGGCCGAACAGACCTAGCCGGTCGATCACGACCGAGGCGGTGAGCTGGCCGAAGACGGTCGCTGCGGCGACCCCGCCGGCGCCGATCGCGGAGACGGCGACGAGCGCGTTGAGGACGTAGAGGGCGCCAAGGAAGCCGCCCAGCAGGTAGTACCAGCTGACGTCGAAGGTGCTGGTCAACCCGCCCGCCTTGCCGCTGAGGACGACGACGGTGGCGAGGGCCAGGGTGCCGACCGAGAAGGAGACCAGCGCCGCGGCCATGCTGCCGGTCGCTTTGCTGAGCCCGGCGTTGATCGGCGCCTGGGCGGCGATCAGACCGCCGGCAAGGGCGGTGAGCAGGACGGCGACGCCCCTATCCATGGATTTCGCCGCCTCGCGTGATCTTTGCCTTGGACATGTGTTGGTCGATTAGTGCGGGGTTTGAACCTTCCCGCTCTCTTATCAGTAACGCAGTGCAGCCGACCAGTCGATGCAGGGAGAAGCGATCCGATGAGCCCACCGCCCGCAGAGCAGTTCGCCGCCCGCGTCTTCCTCGGCCCGACCCTGCGGGCGCAGCCCGACCGGCGTCTCGTCGACCTCGTCCGCGACGGCTACGACGCCGCCTTCGAGGAGATCGTGCGGCGCTACCGGCGCCCGCTCGACCGCTTCGCGGCGGCGATCGTCGGCGGCCGCTCCGAGGACGTCACCCAGGACGCCTTCTCGAAGGCCCTACTGGCCCTGCGCGGCTCCGAGGCCGAGATCGAGCTGCGGCCCTGGCTCTACCGGATCGTCCGCAACACCGCCCTCAACGACCTGCGGGGTCGAGCGCCGGTCGCCGAGGAGCTGGCGGAGACGCTCCCCGGCGGGCTCAGCGCCGCCGCGGTCGTCGAGGCGCGAGAGGAGCTGCGCGACCTGATGGAGCGACTGGGGGCGCTGCCGGAGCCGCAGCGGGCGGCCTTGGTGATGCGGGAGCTTGAAGGGCTGAGCCACGAGGAGATCGCCGCCGCGCTCGGCGTCAGCGGCGGCGCCGCCCGGCAGGCGATCTTCCGCGCCCGCTCGGCCCTGCGCGAGGACTTCGGCCTGCTGCTGCCGCTGCCGATCGTGCGGGCGCTGGCCGCCCACGGCGACGACGCCGCCCGGGCGGGCGGCGCACTCGCCGGCGCCGGCGCCTCCTCGGCGGGCGGCGCGGCCCTCGGTGGCATCGGCGCCGGAGCTTTGAAAACGGGAATGGCGGCGGTCCTGATCGCCGGGACGGTCGGAACGGGGGTGGCGATCGACCACCACCGCGGCGACCGTCCCGGCCCGGAAGCGGCCGAGGCGGCGACGCTGCCGCGGAGCGGCGAGGATGGCGCCGGCTCCGCGGCCGCCGGCGCCGGACCGGGCGCCGTCCACCACGGCTCCGGGGACAGGCACGGCGGCGAGGGCTCCGGCGACGACAGCGGCGGCGAGGACCGCAGCGGTCACGGGGGCGGCAGCGGCATCGACGAGGGCAGCCGCAGCGGCTCGGATGACGTCTCGGGGCACTCGGGCAGCGGGTCCGGTGGCTCCGGCGACGGCGACCGCCACGGCGGCTCCAGCCCCAACTCCGGCCCCGGCTCGATCTCCGGCGGGCACGGCAGCGACGACAGCGGCGGCGGCGATCACGGCGGCTCCACGGGCTCTGGCTCGAATTCAGGTTCAGACGACGGCGGCTTCGACGACCACGGCGGCACTTCGGGCGGCTCCGGCGACGGCGGCAGCCTCGAGAGCGGCGGCGACAGCTCCGGCTCGGGCTCCGGCGAGGTCGAGCCCGCACCCGAACCCGCCCCCGAACCGCTGATCGAGGACGGCGGCAGCAGCGGATCCGGATCCGGTTCGAGCGGCGACTCCGGCTTCGGCGGCGACGGCCTCGAGACCGGCAGCTTGGACGGTTGATCGAAATCCGCGTGATCTTCGCGCCGCGCTCGGGTTTCAGCTCCAACCAGTTGTCAATTCGACTCTAGGAGGAAAGGCATGACCCCGAAGAAAGCACGGCGACCCCGCCTCGGCATGACCTGGTTCGCGCTGGCGCTGGGAGCGCTCGCGCTCCTGGCCATGCCCGGCCTGGCCGCCGCCAAGGACGGCAACCACGACCGCATTCCGGATCGCTGGGAGAAGCGCCACAAGCTGTCCCTCGACGTCAACCAGGCGCGGCGGGACCAGGACGGCGACCACCTGCGCAACCGGGCCGAGTTCCTCGCCGGCGACAACCCGCGCGACCGCGACAGCGACGACGACGGCGTCACCGACGGCAGCGAGCAGGCCGGGACGATCGCCTCGTTCGACGCCGGCACCGGCCGCCTCGTGATCGACCTCTTCGGCACCGACACGGTCGCCGGCCTGGTCACCGGCGAAACCGAGATCAAGTGCGAGGACAGCGGCACCGGCGCCACCATGAGCAGCGAGGGCTCCGGCAGCGGTGAGGCCGAGCCCGGTGACGACAACGGCGGCGAAGGCGAGGTCGGCGACGATCACGGCGACGACGGCGAAGAGGTCGGCGACGACAACGGCGGCGAAGGCGAGCACGGGGACGACAACTCGGGCCCCAGCGACAACTCCGGCCCCGGCCACGAGGGCGACGACGACCACGGCGATCGTCTCTGCACCACCGCGGAGCTGGTCCCCGGCGCGGTCGTCGAGGAGGCCGAGCTGAAGGTCGAGAACGGCCAGGCCGTCTTCCACGAGGTCGAGCTCTCGGGGAAGGCCGTCAGCAACAGCTAGTCAGAGAGGGAGTCGACTACTTGGCGTCGAGCCAGTCACGGCCGATGCCGACGTCGACCTCGAGCGGCGGATCGAGCTGGTAGGCAGCGCACATCTCGCGCTCCACCAGCTCGGCCGCCGCTTCCATCTCCTCCGGCGGGCCCTCGAAGAGGAGCTCGTCGTGGATCTGGAGGACGAGGCGGGTCTCCCCCCCGGCCTCCCTCAGCGCCCGCTGGCAGCGGACCATCGCCACCTTGATGATGTCGGCGGCGGTCCCCTGGATCACGGTGTTGACCGCGAGCCGCTCGCCGAGGCGGCGGGTGTTGGGGTTGCCTGAGCGCAGCTCCGGGATCGGGCGGCGGCGCCCCATCAGGGTCTTCACGTAGCCCTCCTCCTGGGCCCGCTCGATCACCTGCTCGCGGAAGGCGCGCACGGCGGGGAAACGCTCGAGGTAGCGGGAGACGAATTCCTCGCCCTCCTTGCGGGGGATGTTGAGGCGGTCGGCGAGGCCGAACCCGGTCAGCCCGTAGACGATCCCGAAGTTGACCATCTTCGCCTTCGAGCGCTGGCCGACGTCGACCTCGTCGCGCTCGATCTCGAAGACCTCGGCGGCGGTCGCGGCGTGGACGTCTTCCCCTTTGTGGAACACGTCTTTGAGCACGACCTCGTCGGCGACGTGGGCGAGGACGCGGAGCTCGACCTGGCTGTAGTCGGCGGAGAGGAGCTGCGAGCCCTCCTCGGCGACGAAGCAGGCGCGGACGGGGCGGCCGATCTCGGTCCGGATCGGGATGTTCTGCAGGTTCGGGTTGGTGCTGGAGAGGCGGCCGGTGGTGGTCGAGGCCTGGTTGAAGGTGGTGTGGACGCGGCCGGTCGCGGGGTCGATCAGCTCCGGCAGCGTGTCGAGGTAGGTGCTCTTCAGCTTGCTCAGCTCACGCCATTGCTCGATCTTCTCGACGATCGGGTGCTCGTCGCGGATCTGGGCGAGGACCCGAGCGTCGGTCGAGAAGCCGGTCTTGCCGCGCCGCTTCTTCGTCAGGCCGAGCTTTTCGAAGAGGATGCGGCCGACCTGCTGCGGCGAGCCGATCGTGAACTCCTCCTCGGCCAGCTCGTAGATCTCCTTCTCCAGGGTCGCGATCCGCTCGCCGAAGCCGGCTCCGACCTCGGCCAGCCGGTCGGCGTCGAGCTTCAGCCCCTCGCGCTCCATCGCCGCCAGGACCGCGACCAGCGGCAGCTCGACCTCGCGCAGCAGGTGCTCCAGCCCCAGCTCCTCGATCCGCGGCCGCTGCACGGCGGCAAGGGCGGCGACTAGCTGCGCTTCCTCGGCGGGCTCGAGGCCCGGCTCCAGCTCCTCGCCCAGCGCCATCTGCCCGCCGTCCTCCTCCTGCTTCGCCGCCGCGGCGCCCTCGGCGAGGCCGATGCCGGCGTCGGCGGAGAGCTCGACGAGGTCGTAGGTGCGGCGCTGCGGCTCCAGCAGGTAGGCGGCGATCATCGTGTCGTGGTCGAGGTTCGGCTCGATCCCCTCGCGGGCCGCGGCGGCGAGCAGGCCGTGGCGGCCGCCGCCGAGCGACTTCGCATCGTGGGCCGCGAACGGCTTCGCGCCCAGCGCGGCCGCGAGCTCGTCGTGGCTGTTGGCGCCGGCGAGGACGCGGCCGTCTTCGGCGGCGGCCCAGCGGTCGCCCTCGATCGCCAGCGCCACCGGCCCCTCCCCCAGGTCCTCCGGCTTGGCCGCGACCGCCTCGACCTCGATCTCGGTCTCGACTTTGCGTCCCGGCACCGCGGCCCCCTCGGGCAGAGCTTCTTCCAGCCGCTCCATCACCGCCCGCAGCTCGAACTCGCGCATGAACTCGCGCAGGGCGCCGCGGTCGGGCTCGCTCGACATCGCTTCGCCGAGGTCGACGCCGGTCTCGATCTCGTACTGAAGCGTCGCCAGCGCTTTGGAGAGGCGCGCGTCCTCGGCGTGGTTGACGAGGTTTTCCTTGCGTTTTTTCCCCGAGATCTGATCGACGCTTTCCAGCACCGCTTCCAGGGAGCCGAACTGCTGCAGCAGCTGGGTCGCCGTTTTCTCGCCGATCCCGGGGACGCCGGGGATGTTGTCGGAGGTGTCGCCGCGCAGCCCCATCAGGTCGGTGATCAGTTCCGGCGGCACCCCGTAGCGCTCTT
>DATMBY010000179.1:0-3160 GCA_035558995.1 Solirubrobacterales bacterium | reverse complement strand
GGGTCAGGGTCGAGAGCGAGTTGATCTTGTTCACCAGGTTGGCCGGCAGGATCAGCGCCGCCAGCACGTCGCCGGATTCGACTTTCTCCCGCGCTTCGTCGTGGTCGTCGACGAAGACGCACTCGACCCGCTTGCAGATCTGCTCTTTCACGTTCGACTTCGGCAGCTCGGCGCCGCCGACGTTGATCCGCGTGTTCGGCGGCACTTCGTTGAGGAAGGCGACCCGCGGGTCTTCCGGCCCGCGCGAGATCGCGAACCCGACCAGGACCGCGATCAGGATCGGGTAGGCGACCAGCAGCGCCGCCTGCAGCGGCGATCGCCGCAGGATCTGCAGGTCCTTCAGCAGCAGCCAGCGGACCCCGCGCATCAGTGCCCCCGGTGGTGCAGGTAGGCGACGAAGGCGGTCTCGAAGTCGCGGTCGGCGTCCTCCGGCGCCTCGCGCCGGACCGCCTCGCGCAGCTCCCCGGCGGAGCCGTCGAAGAGGGACTCGCCGTCGGCGAGGACCAGCACCCGGCCGCCGTAGCGCTCGGCCTCCTGGATGTCGTGGGTGGAGAAGATCACCGTCGTCCCGCCGCCGGCGAGCCCGGAGACGAACTCCCACAGCCGCGCCCGCTGCCGCGGATCCAGCCCCACGCTCGGCTCGTCCAGCAGCAGCACCGCCGGCCGCGACAACAGCCCGATCGCAATGTTGATCCGCTGCTGGTTCCCCCCCGACAACCGCGCCACGATCTCCCCCCGCCTTTCCGCCAACCCCGTCAACTCCAACATCTCCTCCGCAGACCCCCGCGGATCCTCGTGCCCCTCCAGCCGAGCAAACAGCAGCAAGTTCTCCTCGACGGTCAGCCGTCTATATAGAGCGGCCTGCTGAGGAACCCACCCCACAGCCCCATCAGCACTAGTGACCTCCCCCTCATCAGGCTTGGAGATCCCGGCCAGGATCGAAAGCAAAGTCGTCTTCCCAGCCCCATTAGGCCCGATCACCGCGACCAGCTCACCGGGACCTGCCTCCAAAGAAACGCCCCGCAGCGCCTCCCTGCTCCCGAACCGCTTGCTCACGTTCTTGGCCAGCACCGCCGGACAAGCTACTGCGCCCGCAAGGAGGGACCGGGGGTGTCTCCGTACGGACACTTGGAGCGAGCGAAGCGAGCGGGTCCGGTAGGAGGCACCCCCGGTCCCTCCCCAAGCGCCACGAAGCACCCCTTCCCTAGACTCAATGCCAATGCCCTTCCCCTCCACGCGCATGCGCCGCATGCGCCGCACCGACACCCTGCGAGGCCTCGTCCGAGAGACCGAGCTGTCCCCCGCGCACCTGATCCAGCCCGCCTTCGTAGTAGCCGGGGAGGGCGTCCGCGAGGAGGTCTCCTCGATGCCCGGCATCGAGCGCTTCTCGATCAACAACCTGGTCGAGGAGGCCGGCGAGATCGCCGCCGCCGGGATCGGCGCCCTGATGCTCTTCGGGGTGCCCGCCGCCAAGGACGATTTCGGCACCGGCGCCTACGACGACGAGGGGATCGTGCAGATGGCGGTGCGGGCGCTGAAGGAGGCGCACCCCGATCTCGTCGTGATCACCGACGTCTGCCTCTGCGAGTACACCTCGCACGGCCACTGCGGCGTCATCCGCGAGGGCAGCCGTGAGGTCGAGAACGACCTCACCGTCGAGCTGCTGGCGAAAACCGCGATCTCCCACGCCGAGGCCGGCGCCGACGCGGTCGCCCCCAGCGACATGATGGACGGGCGGGTCGGCTCGATCCGCCACCAGCTCGACGAGGAGGGCCACCCCGACGTCCCGATCGTCGCCTACTCGGCCAAGTACGCCTCCGCCTTCTACGGCCCCTTCCGCGAGGCCGCCGAGTCGACGCCCGAGTTCGGCGACCGCCGCGGCTACCAGATGGATCCGGCCAACGCCGCCGAAGCGGTGCGCGAGGCCGAGCTCGATCTCGACGAGGGCGCCGACATGCTGATGGTCAAGCCAGCGCTCCCCTACCTCGACGTCGTGCGCCAGGTCAAAGAGGCGACCGCCGCCCCCGTCGCCGCCTATCACGTCTCCGGCGAGTACTCGATGCTGAAGGCCGCTGCCGCCAATGGCTGGATCGACGAGCGCGCCGCCGTGGTCGAGGCGCTGACCTCGATCCGCCGCGCCGGCGCCGACGCGATCGTGACCTACTACGCGAAGGAGGCCGCCCCGTGGCTTCGGTGAAGGTTCCGCAGTCGAAGGCGCGCAGCCGCAAGGACGGCGCTGCGATCCCGCTCGACGAGACCGACAAGCGGCTGATGAACCTCCTGCAGTCGAGCTTCCCGCTCGACCCCGAGCCGTTCGCGCTCGTCGCGGCTGAGGCCGACCTCGAGCTCGACGACGTCCTCGGCCGTACCCAGCGCCTGCTCGACGGCCGCATCATCCGCGAGATCACCCCGATCTTCGACACCCGCGCGCTCGGCTACGAGTCGATGCTGGTGGCGGCGAAAGTCGACTCCGAGCACCCGCAGCGGGCCGCTCGCCTGGTCAACGCCCACCCCGGCGTCTCCCACAACTACCTGCGCACCCACGACTTCAACCTCTGGTTCACGATCGCCACCCCGCCGGACTCGAAGCTCGGCCTGAAGGGGACGATCGAAGCGCTGATGGAGGAGACCGGGGCGGAGTCGATGCGGGAACTGCCGACCCTCACCCTCTTCAAGATCAACATGAACCTGGAGATGGAGAAGGGGACCGACGCCCTCGCGGCCGCGGTCGAGGCGGCGCCGCCTCGGGAGCTGGAACCGCAGCCCTACGACGAGGACGACATCGCCCTGATCTGCGCCCTGCAGGGGCCGATGGAGGCGGTCGCCCGCCCCTACGACGCTGCCGCGCAGGAGCTGGGGATCTCGACCGAGGAGATGCTCGACCGCCTGCGCGGGATGGTCGACCGCAGGATCCTGCGCCGGGTGGCGGCGATCCTCTACCACCGCCGCGCGGGCTTCTCCGCGAACGGCATGGGGGTGTGGCGAGTTCCCGAGGATCGGGTTCTCGAGGTCGGGAAGCGGATGGCCGCCGTCCGGGGCATCTCGCACTGTTACCAGCGCCCCACCTACCCCGACTGGCCCTACTCGGTCTTCACGATGGCGCACGGGCGCTCGAAGCCCGAATGCGACGCGATCCTCGATCACATCGCAGACGAGCACG
>DATMBY010000178.1:0-9894 GCA_035558995.1 Solirubrobacterales bacterium | reverse complement strand
CGCCGACCGAGATCAACCCGATCGTCGTGATCTGCAGCATCAGGTTGGTCAGGTTCTCGGCCGAGAGGAAGCGGTCTTCCTGGACCTGGAAGATGATCGCGATCACGACCAGGCCGAGCACGACCCGGACCGAGGAGAGGTCGCCTTGAACGATGCGCCGCACGGTTTCCCCGGTCGTCGGACGGCGCTCGGGCGCCTCCTCGGCGGTTGCCTCGGCCGCGTTCACGATTTCTCCCCCTCCTCCGCCTGCTGGTCGCGCTCGCCGCCGTTGCCGAGCCCGGTGATCGCGCCGACGACGTGCTCCTCGGTCGTTTCTTCGGCCTTGAACTCGCCGGCGGCGCGGCCGAGGCGGAGGACGAAGACGCGATCGGCGACGGCGAAGACGTCCGCCAGGTTGTGGCTGATGACGACGACCCCGAGGTCACGCTCGCGCAGCCGCCGGATCAGCTCCAGCACCTGCTTGGTCTGCGGCACGCCGAGGGCGGCGGTCGGCTCGTCGAGGAGCACCACTTTCGGCTCGCCGAGCAGCGAGCGGGCGACGGCGACCTGCTGGCGTTGGCCCCCGGAGAGGGTCCCGACCTCGCTGCGCAGACTGGGGATCGTCACCGCGAGGTTGGAGAGCAGGTCGGCGGTCTCATGCTCCATCTTCACCTCGTCGAGCTGGCGCGAGACCTGGCCCGGCCCGCCGGAGACCTGCTCGCGGCCGAGGAAGAGGTTGGCGACGACGTCGAGGTTGTCGCAGAGGGCGAGGTCCTGGTAGACGGTCGCGATCCCCAGTTCGGTCGCGTCCTGGGGCCCTTTGATCCGGACTTCCTCGCCCTCGAAGCGGATCGTCCCCTCGTCAGGAGAGTGGATGCCGGCGATCGCCTTCACCAGCGTCGACTTGCCGGCGCCGTTGTCGCCGACGAGGGCGACGACCTCGCCGGCGTGGACGGCGAAGTCGACCCGGTCCAGAGCCTGGACCGGGCCGAATCGCTTGCTTACTCCCTCCAGCTCCAGGAGTGGAGTGCCGTCTGCCATCTCAACCGGAGATTCCCGCTTCTTTGCAGTCGGCCGCGTAGGGGCCGGTGCAGAGTTCGGAGGCGGAGACGAACCCGTCTTTGATCACCGTGTCTTTGATGTTGTCCTTGGTCACCGCTACCGGTTCGAGGATCGCCGAGGGGACGTCGGCCTTGCCGTTGTTGATTTCTTCGCTGACTTTGTCCTGCGGCAGTTCTTCGCCGCTGCCGAGGGCGATCGCGAATTCGGCGGCGATTTCCGCCTGCGGCGGGATCGACTTGTAGATCGTCATGTACTGCTGGCCGGCGAGGATCCGCTGCAGGCCGGCGACGGTCGAGTCCTGCCCGGTGACGGGCACTTCTTCGGGGTCGATCCCGGCGCCTTTGAGCGCCGCGATCGCGCCGCCGCCGGTGTCGTCGTTGGCGGCGTAGATGCCGGCGAACCCGGTCTTCCCGAGGGCGGTGATCGCCTGCTGCGCCTCACGCTGGGCGTTTTCCGCGGTCCAGCCGGGGGTGTCGTATTCCTTCGCGACCTTGACCCCGGCTTCTTCGAAGCCCTTGGTCGAGCCGGCCTTGAAGAGCGCCGCGTTGGGGTCGGCGGGGTCGCCGTTGATCTTGATGATCGGGCCGCTCGCTTTCCCGTCTTCTTTCAGTTTTTTCGCCAGCGTTTCCGCCTGCAGTTCGCCCACCCGTTCGTTGTCGAAGGAGACGTAGGCGTCGACTTCGCTGTTTTCGATCAGGCGGTCGTAGCTGACCACCGGCACGCCCTGAGCGTTGGCCCGTTCGGCGATCGCAGCCGCCGATTTGGAGTCCATCGGGTCGAGGACGAGGACTTCGGCGCCTTTGGTCAACGCCGCTTCGCCCTGTGACTGCTGCTTTTCGGCATCGCCGCCGGCGTTGAAGTAGATGACTTCGCAGTCGGGGCACTTTTCTTCGACCGATTTTTCGAAGTCGGGCTTGTCGTTGGTTTCGTAGCGGGGCGTTTCGTTTTCCGGGAGCAGGAGGGCGATCGTCGCGCTGCCGCTGCCGCCACCTCCCCCGCCGCTGCCGCCACCGGTCGTGTCGTCGCTGCTACCGCAGCCGGCGACGAACAGGCCGAGAGCGAACAGCGCGCATCCGACTACAACGAGTGGTCGCAACAACGCTGGTCTGGACATGACCCTCCTCCTCAGGGATTGGCACCCGACCAGTACCCCGGTGCAGACGTTTCATTCACCCGATCCGGGAGGGAAGAAAATCCTGGCCAACCAGCAGTAAGGAATGCTTAACCGTTGGCCTAAGCGGCCACAGGCTCACGCCTGCGGCGCTTCGGCTTCGCCGGCTGCACCAGGTCGGCGAGAAAGCTGCCGGTGTAGGAGCCGGCGACCGCCGCGACCTGCTCGGGGGTGCCGGTGGCGACGATCCGACCGCCCTCTTCCCCGCCCTCGGGGCCGAGGTCGACGAGCCAGTCGGCGGTCTTGATCACGTCAAGATTGTGCTCGATCACGACCACGGTGTTGCCGGCGTCGACGAGGCGGCCGAGAACGTCGAGCAGGCGCTGGACGTCGGCGAAGTGGAGTCCGGTGGTCGGCTCGTCGAGGATGTAGAGGGTGTCGCCGGTGGCGACTTTGGAGAGCTCGGTGGCGAGCTTGACCCGCTGCGCCTCGCCGCCGGAGAGGGTCGTCGCCGGCTGCCCGAGGCGGATGTAGCCGAGGCCGACATCGTTGAGGGTGCGCAGGCGGCGGGCGATCTTCGGCACGTTCTCGAAGAACTCGACCCCTTCCTCGACCGACATCTCGAGCACGTCGGCGATGTTCTTCCCCTTGAAGCGGACCTCGAGGGTCTCGCGGTTGTAGCGCTTGCCGTGGCACTGCTCGCAGGGGACGTAGACGTCGGGCAGGAAGTGCATCTCGATCTTGATCTGGCCGTCGCCTTTGCAGACCTCGCAGCGGCCGCCCTTGACGTTGAAGGAAAAACGCCCGGGCTTGTAGCCGCGGGCCCGCGCCTCCTGGGTTTGGGTGAAGATCTGGCGGATGTGGTCGAAGAGGCCGGTATAGGTGGCCGGGTTGGAGCGCGGGGTGCGGCCGATCGGCGACTGGTCGATGTTGATGATCTTGTCGATCTGGTCGAGGCCGTCGATGCCGTCGTGGGAGCCCGGCCGCAGCTTCGCCTGGTGCAGCCGGTTGGCAACCGCGTGGTGCAGGGTCTCGTTGACCAGGGTCGACTTGCCCGAGCCGGAGACGCCGGTGACGCAGCAGAAGACCCCGAGCGGGATCTCGACATCGACGTCCTTGAGGTTGTGTTCGCGGGCGCCGCGGATCAGCAGGTTGCCGGTCGGCCGGCGCCTCTCCTCCGGCACCTCGATCTTTTTCTTCCCGGAGAGGTACTGGCCGGTCAGCGAGGAGGCGTTCTTCGAGACTTCTTTCGGGGTGCCGGCGGCGATCACGTGCCCGCCGTGCTCGCCGGCGCCGGGGCCGAGGTCGACGAGGTGGTCGGCGGCCATCATCGTTCCCTCGTCGTGCTCGACGACGATCACGGTGTTGCCGAGGTCGCGGAGGCGGTCGAGGGTTGCGATCAGCTTCTCGTTGTCGCGCTGGTGGAGGCCGATCGAGGGCTCGTCGAGCACGTACATCACCCCGACCAGGTGGGAGCCGATCTGGGTCGCCAGCCGGATCCGCTGCGCCTCGCCGCCGGAGAGGGTGCGGGCGGAGCGGGCGAGCGAGAGGTAGCCGATGCCGACGTTCTCGAGGAAGGAGAGGCGCTCGGTGATCTCGCGCACGATCAACCGCGCGATCGCCCGCTCGGTCGCGGTCATCTCCAGCTCGCGGATCCACTCCGAGGCGGCGCGGGCGGAGAGGTCGGTGTACTCGGAGATGCTGAGGCCGCCGACCTTGACCGCGAGGCTCTCCGGCCGCAGCCGGGCTCCGTGACAGGCCGGGCACGGCTGCTCTGCCATGTAGCCCTCGATCCGCTCCCGGTTGGACTCCGAGTCGGTCTCCTCGTAGCGCCGCTGCAGGTTGTTGACGATCCCCTCGAAGCGGACCTTGTAGGAGCGGCGGCGGCCGAAGCGGTTGGTGTAGCTGACGTGGTGGCGCTCGTCGCCGGTGCCGTAGAGGAAGATCTCCCGCTCCTCGGGCTTCAGCTTGGACCAGGGCTTGTCGACGTCGACGTCGTAGGCCTCGGCGACGGAGGCGATCAGCCGCTTCCAGTAGGCGCTGATGCCGCGGTTCCAGGGCTGCAGGGCGCCCTCGGCCAGCGAGAGCGTCGGGTCCGGGACGACGAGCTCAGGGTCGATCACCCGCTGGAAGCCGAGCCCGTGGCAGCGATCGCAGGCGCCGTGGGGCGAGTTGAAGGAGAAGATCCGGGGCTCCAGCTCCGGGATCGAGGTACCGCAGTTGAGGCAGGCGAACTGCTCGGAGAAGAGCATCGTCCCGCCGGGGTACTCGGCGTCCTTGCTGCCGGCGGCGCCCTTGCCCTCGATGATCTCGACTTCGACCAGGCCGGCGGCGAGCCCGGCAGCCGCTTCCACCGACTCCGAGAGCCGGCGTCGCAGGTCCGTCTTCATCACCAGCCGGTCGACGACGATCGAGACGTCGTGTTTGTACTTCTTGTCGAGCTCGATCTTCTCGTCAAGCCGCACAAGCTCGCCGTCGATCTTGGCCCGCGAGTAACCCTCGAGCCGCATCTGGTCGAGCAACTTGCCGTACTCGCCTTTGCGGCCGCGGACGACCGGCGCCATCACCATGAATTTGGTCCCGTCCCCCAGGGTCATCAGCCGGTCGACGATCTGCTCCTGGGTCTGGCCGGTGATCTCCTCGCCGCACTCGGGGCAGTACGGGGTGCCGATCCGCGCCCAGAGCAGGCGCAGGTAGTCGTAGATCTCGGTCACGGTGCCGACCGTCGAGCGTGGGTTGCGCGAGGTCGTCTTCTGGTCGATCGAGATCGCCGGCGAGAGCCCCTCGATCGAGTCGACGTCCGGCTTCTCCATCAGCCCGAGGAACTGCCGCGCGTAGGCCGAGAGCGACTCCACGTAGCGACGCTGCCCCTCGGCGTAGATCGTGTCGAAGGCAAGGCTCGACTTGCCGGACCCGGAGAGGCCGGTGATCACGATCAGCGCGTCCCGGGGCAGCTCGAGGTCGACGTCCTTGAGGTTGTGCTCGCGGGCGCCGGAGATGACGATTCGCTCAGAGGCAGCCACTCGCACCGATTCTAGCCAGGCGAACAGATGTTCCCCAAAGGGTCCCGGTCCTTCTTATCGCTATGCGGGACAAAAGACCGGCGCCCTCAGCCGAGGGCTGCCGAGAGGCGGCGGCGGTAGTTCTTCGCCTCGGGCCAGGCGGGATCCTCGGAGAGGATGCCGACGATGGTGCAGCGGAGGTCGTCTCGGCTGTGGTTCTCCGAGCGCTCCAGCTCTTCGATCAGGGCCTCGAGGGCTGCTTCGCAGTCGCCGCGGTCGAGGGCGGCGAAGGCGTCGGTGGCGACGCCGGCCTTGGCGAGGCGGACGCGGGCGGCGATGCCGGCGGCGGCGAAGTCGGTGTCGTGGCCCTCGACCGCTTCCAGGGCCTCGTCTTCGGCCCCGCGCGCGAGCCGGGCCCGCGCCAGGGCGACGGCGAGGTCGGCGCGGCGGGGTTCCAGCTCGGCCGCCTCGCGCAGGGAAAGCTCGTCGCCTGCCGCCAGCAGCTCGTCGGCCCGCGAGGGAACGAGGGAGTCGAAGAAGGCCTCGACCCGCGCGGGCGGCAGGGCGCCGACGAATTCGTCGACGACGCTGCCATCGCGGAAGGCCTTGACGGCCGGGATCCCCTGGACCTTGAAGAGCGACGAGAGCTGAGGGTTGGCGTCGACGTCGACCTTCGCCAGGACCACCCTGCCCTCGCGGGCGGCCTCGGCCTTCTCCAGCGCCGGGCTCAACGCCTTGCACGGCCCGCACCAGTCAGCCCAGAAGTCCACCACGACCGGCAGCTGCCGCGAACGTTGCAGTACCTCCGCCTCGAAGGTCTCTTCGCTGACTGGCAGGGACATTTTTTGAGCTTAATCGCGCTGGCTCGCCAGCCAAGGCCAGGCGAGGACCTGCGGGTGACAACTTCCGCTTCTCAGGTCCCCGCCGTCATCCCGTCCAAGTCGCGGCGCAGTTCGCGCAGCTCGTCGCGGATCCGGCCCGCCTCCTCGAAGCGGAGGTCGTCGGCCGCGGCCAGCATCTCCTCCTCCAGGGCGACGATCGTCTTCTCCAGCTCCTCGGGGCCGGCGAAGTCCTCAGCCCGTTTGCGCCGGCGCTTGCGCGGCGCCCGGTCCTCCATCGCCAGGAACTCGGACATCTCGGAGATGCCTTTGCGCACGGTCTCCGGAGTGATCCCGTGCTCCTCGTTGTAAGCGAGCTGGATCGCGCGGCGGCGGTCGGTCTCCCGCATCGCCGCCCGCATCGCGTCGGTCTCCTTGTCGGCGTACATCACGACCCGGCCGTTGACGTTGCGGGCGGCGCGGCCGATCGTCTGCACCAGGCTGGTCTCGCCGCGCAGGAAGCCCTCCTTGTCGGCGTCGAGGATCGCCACCAGCGAGACCTCGGGCAGGTCGAGCCCCTCGCGCAGGAGGTTGACGCCGACGAGGACGTCGTACTCCCCCAGCCGCAGGTCGCGGATGATCTGGATCCGTTCCAGGGTGTCGACCTCGGAGTGCAGGTAGCGGACCTTGACCCCGTACTCCAGCAGGTAGGCGGTCAGGTCCTCCGCCATTTTCTTCGTCAGCGTCGTGACCAGGGTCCGCTCTTTCCTCTCGGCGACCCGCTTGACCTCGTTCATCAGATCGTCGATCTGGTTCCGCGTCTCCCGCAGCTCGATCTCCGGGTCGACGATTCCGGTCGGGCGGACGATCTGCTCGACCGTGCGGCTCGCTTCGGCGCGCTCGAAGGGCCCTGGCGTCGCCGAGACCATCACCAGCTGGTTCACCCGCTGCATGAACTCGTCGAATTTGAGTGGCCGGTTGTCCATCGCCGAGGGCAGCCTGAAGCCGAAGTCGACCAGGGACGTCTTCCGCGAGCGGTCGCCCTCGAACATGCCGCCGATCTGCGGGATCGTCTGGTGGGACTCGTCGACGAAGCAGACGAAGTCGTCGGGGAAGTAGTCGATCAGGGTGTGCGGGGGGCTGCCCGGCGGGCGACCGTCGAGGATCCGCGAGTAGTTCTCGATCCCGGAGGTGAAGCCGAGCTCCTTGATCATCTCCAGGTCGTACATCGTCCGCTGCCGCAGGCGGTGCGCCTCCAGCTGCTTGCCTTCCGCTTCGAGCTCGGCGGTCCGCTGTTCCAGTTCGGCGCGGATCTCGTCGACGGCTCGGTCGACGGTCTCGTCTTTGGTCACGTAGTGCGAGGCGGGCCAGACGGAGACGTGATCGATCACGTCGAGCACCTCGCCGGTCAGCGGGTCGAAGTGCTGGATCCCCTCGATCTCGTCGCCGAAGAGCTGGATCCGGTAGGCCGACTCGGCGTAGGAGGGCATGATCTCCAGCACCTCGCCGCGGACCCGGAAGGCGCCGCGCCCCAGCACCTGGTCGTTGCGCTGGTACTGCATCTTCACCAGCTTGCGGAGGACGTCGTCGCGATCGATCTCCTTGCCGACCTGGAAGAGCTGCATTTTTTCGTTGTAGACCTGGGGTGAGCCGATCCCGTAGATGCAGGAGACCGAGGCGACGATGATCACGTCGCGGCGGGCGAACAGAGCAGCGGTGGCGGCATGGCGGAGCCGGTCGATCTCGTCGTTGATCGAGGAGTCCTTCTCGATGTAGAGGTCCTGGGCCGGGACGTAGGCCTCCGGCTGGTAGTAGTCGTAGTAGGAGACGAAGTACTCGACCGAGTTGTCGGGGAAGAACTCCCGGAACTCGTTGCAGAGCTGCGCGGCAAGCGTCTTGTTGTGCGCGATCACGAGGCTCGGCCGCTGCACCTCGGCGATCGTCGCCGCCATCGTGAAGGTCTTGCCGGTGCCGGTGGCCCCGAGCAGGGTCTGGAAGCGTTCGCCCTCGCGCAGGCCCTCGGCCAGCCCGGCGATCGCCTTCGGTTGGTCCGCCGTCGGGGTGTAGGCGGGGTTCAGCTTGAACTCGGGCACGGGTCAGAACATAGCTGGCGCATATGCTGGGCCTTCGATGAGGCTCTCGCGCGCCGCGCTTGCGGCTTTCTTCGGCTTTACCGGGACGATGCACTTCCTGCGGCCGCGCTTCTTCGAAGCGATCGTGCCGGCGACGATCGAGGCCCGGAAGAAGGAGGTGGTGGCGATCAGCGGCGCGGCCGAGGTCGCCGGCGCCCTCCTCGTCCTCCCCCCCGCCACCCGCCGGCTCGGCCGCTGGTGGCTGTTGGCGCTGCTGCTTGCCGTTTTCCCGGCCAATGTCCACATGGCGGTCAACCCCGAGCAGATCCGCGGGCTCGACATGCGCAGGTTCCCCCGCTGGGCGCTCTGGGCGCGGCTGCCGCTGCAGCCGCTGGCGATGGCCTGGGTCTGGCGCGCGACCCGCGGCTGAATACAATTCGTGACAGAGTTGAGGGTATGGACCACCGCGACCGCTTCTCCGTGAACCTGCGCCGGGCCCGGCAGGACGCCGGCATCTCCCAGGAAGAGCTGGCCGAGCGCTGCGAAATCCACCGCACCGAGGTCTCGCTGCTCGAGCGCGGCGGCCGCGAACCCCGGCTGGGAACGATGGTCAAGCTCGCCACCGCCCTCGGAACCACCCCGGAAGCCCTCTGCTCCGGCATCGCCTGGAACCCGCAGGCGCGCGAGTTCCGGATCGCCGACCCCAGCTAGGGCAGGCCCAGTCCTTCCAGCCCGCCGGGCAGGAGCTGTTCGAGCAGGCCCTGGGCCGGGCCGAGGAAGCTTTCGGCATCGCTGAGGAAGCCCTGGGCGTCGTTGATGATTTCGATCGCCTGTTCGAGCGGGATCTGCTGCAGGGTCTGCCGCAACGGCGCCGCGATCAGCGGGCTCAGCGCCCCCGCTTCTTCGGCGTCGTCGACGGCGCGGATGAGGCCGGCGCGAATCGCCTTCGCCAGCTTCTCGTCGTCGATTCCGTAGCGCTCTTCGAACGCTTCCCGCCGCTCCGGGGTGGTCAGCGCCAGCGCCAGCGTCTCCCGCGTCACCCCGAGCTTGCAGGCGGCGCCGTCGAGGGCGGAGATCGTGAACTGGTTGGCGATCTGGCCCAGCGACTGGGGGTCGCTCCAGGGACGCGGCTGGCAGGGGTCCTGAACCTTCTCGGGCTCGTAGCTGGAGCCTCCGGCGGCGAGGTAGGCGCCGACGAGGACGAGGGCGGCGAGGATCGACCCCAACACCAGCGCCTTGCCGCTGAGATTCCCGGCGCGCCCGCTCACAGGTCGACCCTCCGCGAGAGGGCGATCGGGAAGAGGGCGATCAGGCCGAGCAGCGCCGCGAGCAGGAAGGAGGTGCTGAAGGCGTGGGTGGCGCCGCGGTCGAGCTGGTCCTGGAGTTCGCTCTGCAGCTGCTCGACTTCGGAGCGCTGGCCCGGATCGTCCGGCTTCGGCTCGAAGGCGGGGCCGATCGTCGGCACCTTCCCCCGCTCTTCGTCGAGCCGTTCGCTCACCTTCTCCGCCAGGTCGATCTTCAGCAGCGGGTTGACCGGGGAGTCGAGGATCACCGCCGTCCCGGCGTTGATCGCGTCGTGGCGCTGCTGTTCGATGTCAGCGGTGAAGATCGGCGTCAGGATCAGCAAGCCGATGACGACGCCGGCGTGGCGGGAGGAGATCGTCCAGCCGCCGTGGATCGCCTGCGGCGCCCTCCCCCCCAGCGCCGTCTCGGTCAGCGCCGAGAGGACCAGGGCCAGCCCGACCCCGACCAGGATCTGCGGCGGCAGCGTCAGCGCGATCGTCGCCTTCGGCAGGAAGGCGAGCCCGGCGAGCCCCCCGGAGACGAGGATCGCCCCCGCCGCCGCCCGC
>DATMBY010000177.1:0-9394 GCA_035558995.1 Solirubrobacterales bacterium | reverse complement strand
GGTGAGCCGGGTGCGGATCCCGTCGCGCAGATGGTCGTTGTGGGGGAAGGCGCTGACGACGATCATCTCCGGGTCGAAGGCCAGCGTCGGGGCGAGCAGGGCCTGGCCGAGGAGCCTCCCCGCTCTGCCGCAGACGGCGGTGACGGGGCCCTTGTTGGCTTCGCTTTCGATCCGCCTCCCCCGCTCGTTCGGAGTCATTTCCCGCTCCATCCCGCGCTTCGGGAAGTACCCGCTCAGCTGTTCGACGATGGCGGCGCCGCTGGCGAACCTCCCTACGCACTGCGACCCCGTACACGCGCACTCGTCCAATTCGTCGAGGTCCTTCAGCCGTCCCCACTTCTTCTTCAGGTCCCGGTCCTCGCCCAGCTCGACCCGGATGTGTTCGATGTCCCCCGAGGACCAGTTCGATCCCCTGATCAGCTGCCGATTGGACAGCAGCGACATGCCGATGCCGCCGCATACCTTGACTCCGAGCGCGCTGGCAACCCCCTTTGCGATTCCTCGCCGGGCCTCGTGGAGAAGGTCGGCGTCAGCGTCGTTGACGATCGCGATCTCCGGCGGCTCTGCCGGGTCGGGGGACAGGCCGACCCTCTGCAGGGCCGCAGCGACGGTCCCGGTCAGGGAGGGGTTCGAGTTGGCGTCGCTGTCGCCCAGCAGCGAGTGGTGGGTCGGATAGTCGCGCGCCGCTCCGTCGCCATCGACCAACCCCGGCCAGGCGACCCCCACGGCCCCGAGCTTGGTGCTCGGAAGCTCCGGGACCAACTTCTGCAGAGCGGCCACCAGGTGCTCTTCGAGCTCCTCCAGGGTCGCCGGCTCCCCCTGCAGGGGAAGGATCGGAGCGTCTATGCGACCGGAGGTGACGGGCTCCGGGATTCCGGCGATCACCCAGGCGATCGATTCCCGCTTGATCGAGATGCCGATGATCGAGCCGCATCGATGACCGAAGATGGCTCGTCCGTTCTCCTCCTCGACCCAGCCTTTGAGCTTCTCCGCCCCCGCAGGGGAGAGGTCTCGCCTTTCCCCGTGAACGAGGGCGTCGATGATCCGTGCGATCGTCTGCCGGTGCATCTTCCCCCCTCTCGCGCCGCCGCCGTACGGCGGGAGATTTAATCAGGTCAGTTCCAGTACCTAGATGAAGTACATGCCGCTGCCGGCCTCTTCGGCCTCGCGGCGGGCGACTTCGGCGATCGTGGTCTGGCCGAAGACCTTGCGCAGGGCGGTGACGCCCTCGGCCCAGATGCCGCCGGCCTCGTCGGCCTCGTCGCCGACTTTGCCGTCGAGGGCCTGGACGACCTCGAGCACGGTGATCTCCTCGGCCGGGCGGGCCAGGGTGTAGCCGCCGCGCATGCCGCGGTGGCTGGTGAGGAGGCCGTTGCGGCGCAGAGTCGAGAAGAGCTGCTCGAGGAACTGCTCGGGGATGTCGCGGCGCTCGGCCAGCTCTTTGATCGGCATCGGTCGCTCGCCCGCCCTCGCCAACTCGGCCATGGCGACCACGGCATACCTGCTCTTTGAGGTAATCGAGATCACAAGGGGGTTTCTACCGCACCCCTCGGCTGGGTAGGATCGGCTGGCGGGAGGCTTCAGTGGCCCACCAGTGCCCGCGAACGCCAACGATTGATCGGAAGCAGTCCTGAGCGAGCCCCCACACTGCCTGGTGATCGACGATCACCCCCTCGTACGCCTCGGCATCCGCGAGGCGCTCGACGACGGCTTCGTCGTGCACGAGACGCCGACGCGCGACGAGGCGCTCGACCTGGTCCGCGACGTCGGCGACTTCGACGTCGCGATCGTCGACATGCGCTGGCGCGGCAACGGCGACGGCAGCTCGATCTCCGGCACCGAGGCGATCCGGATGCTCCATCGCTCCAGCGCCGCGCTGGGGATCGTCGCCCACGGCGAGCGACCAGAGCGGCACCTGGCGAGCGCCGCCCTGCAGGCCGGCGCCTCCGCCTACGTCGCCCGCACCGCCGGCCCCGACGAGCTGCGGCGGGCGGTCGACGCCGCCGTCGCTCAGGAGCGGTTCATCGACCCGGCGGTGCCGCCGAAAGGCAGCCGCGGCAAGCTGACCCGCCGCCAGCGCCAGATCCTGCAGCTGCTGGCAAACGGCGAGTCGACCACGGTCGCCGCCCGCGAGCTCGACCTCAGCGAGGAGACGGTGAAGAGCCACACCAAGCACGCCCTCGCGCGCCTCGGGGCCAGGAACCGCACCCACGCGGTGGCGATCGCCGTGCGCGAGTGCCTGATCGACTAGGCCGCTATGAGGGGTTGGCGAAACCATTTGCGAAAGTCTTGATCTGCATCGGTAGTCCTCCCTAGGTTCGGCGGGTCCAAATCAAAAGTGGCCGGGCACCTGCGCAAACAGGCCCCGGCCGTGACACCAGGAGGTCAGTCCTGATGCACGACCAGAGTAAGGCAGCCCCGACCGAGGCAGAAGACCTGAAGGACCAGAGCGCGGTCCTCATGCACGTTGTAAAGAGCCACCCCGCGACCCTGCGGCTCTCCGACCTCACCCGTGAACTGGGCGACCCGGAGGACTTCGCCGAGCGCGATGGGATCGAAAGGGCGGTGCGCGAGCTGGTCCAGTTCGGCTTGCTGTTCCGCTGCGAAGGAGCGGTGCTGCCGACGCGCTGCGCCCTTCGCGCCTACGAGGTGTTGGGCGGGTAGCTTCGGGCGCGCGATAGCGCGCAGGCCAGCTTCGTCAGAACCGTCAGGTCGGCGTGGAGTCGGACGCGCTCAAGGCCACGGACCCGCAGGGGCTTCAGCCCCCATTCGTTCTTGAGCCGTCCGAACTCCCGCTCGACCGCGCCGCGCCCCCGGTAGAGCTTGTGCCAGCGGTCGGTCCCGTAGGGGATCAGGGGATGCAGGCGGCTCGCCTTGATCCAGGTTGACGCCGGTCGGCAATCGCCGGCCGGGCATCGCCACTTCGACGCGCCGCGCTTGCGATCTGACCCGGCGAACTTCCAGGTGCCGTGCTTGCACGAAGGCGGCAGATGGTCGCCACGCTTCACCCCCGGCGTCTGCTTCAAGGGGACGACCGGAAGGCAGTCGCGCTCGGCACACTCGTCATGGACCCGGTTGATGTCATAGCCGCGATCCATCGCCACCGTGTCGGCGAGCAGCCCGCGACCACGGGCAACCTCGATCAGTAGCGCGGAGAAAAGCGACTCGGCTTCATTCGCGGATTCGACGTGCCACGCAACCGGCAGTCCCGTCTTGGTGCAGGCGGCAAGGTGCAGCTTGAAGCCGTAGAAGCCGCCACCTTTGCGAACCGACACCGCCGAGCGGTGACCCCAACTCGCGTCGGGATCGGAGTAGCGCTCGCGCACCTTGCCCGTGGGGGTGTAGCGGTGACCGGCCGCGAAGGCGGGCAAATCGCTCGCGTCGATGGCGAGGTCCGTCCCGTAGGTCGGCAGCTTCGCTTTCAGTCCTTCGACAACGGAGTCAATGCAGCACTCCACCTTCTCGCCGTTGTCGCGCAGCTTCTCGGCGAAGCGGTAAGCAGCCCACTTGCTCGGCGGTTCGCCCTCGCAGCCGAGGACGCGCTGCAAGCGCCAGTGATCGGCCACCAGGGCGACGACCCGCGTCCAGGTCGGCAGCGCGTAGAGAGACTTCGCTAGCGCTAGCCCGATCATGGTTCGGATCGGGTAGCCGGGTCGGCCCGTCCAGCGGGTAGCTTCAAGTTCGCCGATCAGCCGCCCTATCTCGGGCGAATCGAGGAGACCTTCAAGCGCGGCGGTGGATGCCGTGCCCCCTGCTAAGTTCGGTGATGCCAAGCGAGTTGCACCTCGTTTGGTCTGGCCCTCGGACGCGCCAACGTCGCGGGGGCCATCTTCTTGAGATTTGCCCGCTCAGACTATGGGTTGGATCGGACGGAAAACCGCTCTAGAAAGCGGAATCCGTTAGTTACTCCTCGCTGAGGAGGGCCGACCGCTCGCGCGCGCTTTTGACGAGTCGGCTGGCGGTCGGGCGCTGCGATTTCTTCCGGGAGGCGGGAAGGGGCAAGCCAAGGAAGGTCGTTGAATCCAGCGAGGTCTGGGGGAAGATTTCGTCGATGTCAGGAATGCGCAACTCGCCGCGCGCGCGAAGAATCTCCTGGACGGTTAGAAGCTCGATCTTGACCCCCTTCTGTGCCTGCACCCGAGCCGCCTCCTCACGCGCTCCTTTCGTGAAGCTGAACGCGACGATTACACCGCGCGCTTTACCCTCCCGCTCGACCGCCGTCTGGAAAGCATCGAGGACTGGCCGTCCGACACGCTCCGAGCGCTTCACCTGGATCGGGTCGCGACTGAAGAACGTGTAGCCGTCGATTCCCATGTCTCCACTGCGCCGCTTCGCGTGATGGCCTTGGAGGCTCTGGATAACCCAGTTCTGGAACTCAAACGGCTTGAGTGCCGCCAGCTCTTGCGCCGTGGTCGGCATTCCGATCACGCGGGGTTTCTCCCGGCCATCCTTCAGCAACCGGCGTTCGATAATCCCAACCGCCGTGATGCTGATGTCGATTCCAATCCATTTCCGTTTGAGCCTCTCAGCCACCGTCAGCGTCGTTCCGCAGCCGCAGAAGGGGTCCAGTACGACCTGCCCAGGAACGCTCGACGACTCGATGATTCGGGTCAACAGCCCCTCTGGCTTCTGCGTTGGATAGCCCAGTCTCTCTTGGTCGCGAGGCGACAGCCAGCGCACATCCTCGTCGATTCCTTCCTCGGTGCCGAAGACGGTTCCGCCCGTGTAGGGCTGGAAGGCCCAGATGTCCGGCACGGAGGTTCCGGCATCGGGGGTGATGTAGTGCTCATACATCGGCCACGCCGCCCCCTGCTCGATGGTGATGTAGCCGAGTTCGTATAGGCGGTCGAGTTTCTGATGTTGAGTCAGGCCGCTCATGTCCTCCTCGACCTCCTCCAAGAGGGCACCGGGGATCGCCCAGTGACGACCTTTCTCGCTCGGGTTGATCCCGCGCCAAGGTTTGCCGCTTTCCCCGTTGCGCCGCCCCGACCCCGTGAGAACATTGCCGTAGTAGTTCGTGCGCCAGCCTTTCTCGTCTTTGACGAAGAAATCCTCGACGTGCCTGCGCATGTAGGGGCGACGCGGATGGGTCCAGGTCGCTCCCGGACCCTTTCGGTAGAACAGGATCGTGTCGTGGATTGGCCCGAACCGACCCCGCTTGTTATGGGCTCCGGTGCGCCGCCAGATGATCTCGTTGATGAAGTTCGAGGAATCGAATATCCCGTCCATCATGACCTTCAGATAGTGGGCGGCGTGCCAGTCGCAGTGGAGGTAGAGGGAACCGGTGTCTTTGAGGACGCGGTGCAGCTCCACCATCCGCTCCTCCATCCAGTTGATGTAGACCTGAATGCCGCCCTCCCAGCGGTCCTCGAAGGAGCGCACCTCCGCCTCGTCTCCCCAAATCACCTCGTAATTGCGATTTGAGAAGAACGGCGGGTCCAGGTAGACCAGATCGACGCTTTCGGCCGGGAGGGCGCGAAGCCTGTCGAGGTTGTCGTCGCAGTAGACGACGCCGGTGTCGGTATCTGAAGATTCTTTTGGTGACATTTGGGAACCTCCCGCTATTCGGGCAGCCACCCGTCCGTCCCTGCGGATCGGTTGAGCTGCATGAGGATGTTCAAAATGACCACACCGGCCCATGCGCAGGAATGGAGCGGCGCATGGGGTATTTCCCCCTGATGCGAGGGGTATCGGTGGATCAGATACCGCAGCCAGCCAGTACTAAGAGCGGGCTAGCGAGTTTCGCCAATCCCTCTTAGATCCAGCCGCGGTCGCGGGCCATCAGCACGGCCTGGGCGCGGTCGACGGCGCCGATCTTGCCGTAGACGTTGTGGAGGTGCGTGCGGATGGTCGAGACGGAGAGGTGCATTTCGCTCGCGATCTGCTTGTAGACCATCCCCTCGGAGAGGTGCCGGAGGACGTCGAGCTCTCGGGCCGACAGCGGGCAGGGCTCGCTGATCCGCGAGGCGTCCTGGAGCGGCAGCGGCAGCTCGTAGAGCATGTCGCGGAGGCCCTCGGGGCTGAGGCCGCAGCGCTCGGCGCCGGCGCGCAGCCGCTCGGGAGCGATCGCCTCCCCCTGGCAGTAGTGGGCGATCATGTCGGCGGTGGCGATCATCGCCGCCAGACCCTCGGCGTCCTCGGCGTGGTGGCGCTCGATCGCGACCGCCATCCGCGAGGGCAGGTTCCAGCGGCGGGCGAGGACGCCGCCGACCAGAGCGTGGTCGATTCCCAGCTGCTCGCGTTCCTCGCGCAGCCGCTGCTCGGGGGTGCGGGAGATCGCGTCGAAGTAGACCTTGTAGCCGGGGTGCAGGCGGGAGATCACGAGGCGGCCGATGTCGTGCAGCAGCGCCGCCACCGCGAGCTCGTCGCGGTCGGCCCATCCGACCACGCGGCCGAGACGATCGGCGGCGCGCTGGGTGGCGAGGGCGTGGACGCGGAAGCGCTCGGGCTTCAGCTCCCAGCCGCCGTTGGAGTCGAAGAAGTCGAAGCTGGGGGCGGTGCCGGCGAGGGCGAGCACGCCGGCCGGCTTGAGAACGTCCAGCGCCGCCGGGATGCCGGCGATGCCGCCGGCGACGAGGCCGCCGCGGTTGGCGTGACGGAGGACGGAGATCGCCAGGGCGACGTCGCTCTCGACCGCTTCGATGATCTCGCCGACGCGGGCGGTCTCGGCGGTCGCCGCGGTGATCACGCGCTGGCGCGACTCGATCAGGACCGGGAAGCGCTCGACGGCCTCGAAGGCCTCGGCGAGGCGACTTCCAGGGGCGGCGGCGGGACGGGAACCCGGTTTGGCGGTCTCGTGCAGGGGGACCTTGCCGTTGCTTTGGGCGGCGGTGACGCTCATTGGCACCACTCCCATCGGCAGCCAGCGCGCCGGGGTTTAGCTCAAGGACCCTTTCCGACCCCAAAATTGTGGAGCAATTTCCGCTGAATCAGGTGGGCGAGGGGCGCCTGGCGGCGGCGCGGATCCGCTCCAGCGAGCGCTCCCGGCCCAGCGCCGAGAGCGACTCGAAGATCCCGGGCGAGATCGAGGTGCCGGTGATCGCGACCCGGATCGGCTGGTAGAGCTTGCCCGGCTTGAGCTCGAAGCGGTCGAGCAGCGGCGCCAGCGCAGCCTCGATCGCGGCCGGCTCGAAGGGCTCGACCGGCTCCAGCGCCTCGGCCACCGCCTCCAGCACCGTCCCCGTCCCCTCCTTCATCACCTTGCCCCAGGCCTTCTCGTCGGAGACCGGCGGCTCGAAGAGGAAGCGGATCAGCGGCCAGACCTCCTCCAGGGTCTGCGCTTTCTCCTGGGCGATCTCGCAGGCGGCGCGCAGGTGCTCGTCCGCCTCGCGGCCGAGGTGGCGGGCGACCGCGGCCGTGTACTCGTCGAGCGGCATCTCCCGCATGAAGCGACCGTTCAGCCAGCGCAGCTTCTTCTCGTCGAAGATCGCGGCGGATTTGCCGACGTCGGCGACGCGGAAGCGCCGGACCAGCTCCTCGGTCGGCATCAGCGTCGTGTCGTCGTCGGTCCCCCAGCCGAGCAGCGCCAGGTAGTTGCGGACCGCCGCCGGCAGGTAGCCGGCCTCGCGCAGCTCCTGGACCGAGGCGGCGCCGTGGCGCTTGGAGAGCTTCTTGCCGTCGGGCCCGTGCAGCAGCGGCAGGTGCGCGTAGCAGGGCGGCTCGTGGCCGAGCGCCTCCAGCACCAGCAGCTGCTTGGGCGTGTTGGAGAGGTGGTCGTCGCCGCGGACCACCTCGGTGATCCCCATCTCGGCGTCGTCGACGGCGACCGCGAAGTTGTAGAGGACCGAGCCGTCGGCGCGGGCGATGACGAAGTCGTCGTAGCTGGGGTTGGGAAAGGCGACGGGCCCCCGGATCAGGTCGTGGACGACGGTCTCCCCCTCGTCGGGGACGCGCAGGCGAATCGCCGCCGTCTCGTCCTCGGTCGGGGTGCCGCGGTAGCCGCGGCCGGCGCCGTGCTCGGCCTTCCAGGCCTCGACGTCCCTGCCGGTGGCGTGGTCGCGGTAGGCATGGCCGGACTCCAGCAGCCGCTGCAGGGCCTCGGCGTGGCGGTCCGCGCGCTCCGCCTGCGAAACCGGCCCGATGTCCCAGTCCAGCTCCAGCCAGCGCATCGCGTCGAGGATCTGGGCGACATTCTCCTCGGTCGAGCGCTCGCGGTCGGTGTCCTCGATCCGCAGCACCAGCTCCCCTCCGTCGTGGCGGGCGGCGAGCCAGTTGTAGAGTGCCGTCCTCGCTCCGCCGATGTGCAGCGCACCGGTCGGCGAGGGGGCAAACCTGAGACGGGAGTTATCGCTTGGCATGTTGATCGGAGCGCATGTTTCCACCGGCGGCGGCCTGCCGAACGCGATCGAGCGCGGCAAGGAGCGCGGCTGCGAATCTATCCAGATCTTCCATCAGAGCCCGCGGATGTGGCGGCCGACGAGATACGGCGAGGCCGATTTCGAGGCCTTCCGCGAGGCGATGGACGCCTCCCCGGTCGAAGCGGTGATCATCCACGCGGTCTACCTGATCAACTGCGCGACCAAAGACAAGGAGATGCGGAAGAAGAGCCTGACCTCGCTGACCCACGCGTTGACGATCGGCGACGGGATCGGCGCCAAGGGGGTGGTCCTGCACCCGGGCTCGCAGAAAACCGACCCGCTCAAACCGTCGCTGAAGCGAGCCTCCAAAGTCATCGCCGAGGCGCTGAAGGAGACGGGCTCCTGCCCGCTGCTGATCGAGCAGACCGCGGGCCACAAAGGACTCCTCGCCCGTGACTTCGACCAGACCGCCGAGTTGATCGAGCTCGCCGGCGGCGGCAAGCGTCTCGGCCTCTGCCTCGACTCCTGCCACCTCTTCGTCCAGGGCTACGACATCACCGACGAGGCCCACCTCGGCGCCGTCCTCGACGAAGCCGACGCCAAGGTCGGGATCGAGCGCCTCGGCGCCGTCCACGTCAACGACGCCGCCGTCCCCCTCGGCGCCCGCCTCGACCGCCACGCCAACATCGGCAAAGGCGAGATGGGCAAGCGAGGCCTCTCCGCCTTCCTCTCCGAGCCCCGCTTCGAGGGCCTCCCGGCAACGCTGGAGACGCCGGGCCCCGAAAGGAAAGGCGCCTCCAAAGCCGAAGTAACCGCCGCCAAGCGCCTGAGGCGCGAAGGCCTCAAACGCCGCAGCAAGTAGCGTCCTCGGTGAGGGGAGGGTGCCGGTATCCCTCTCCGGAATTGACCTCCCCTCCGCTGCGCTCCGGGGAGAACCTGCTGCGCGGCTTCGCCGCGCAATAGACAGATTGCATATCGCCGAACATTCCTGCGAGGAACACCGGCACCCTCCTACGACACGTCTCAGCTGAACGATCCACGCAGCCGGCTTTCGACACACCAGGGTGGGGTCAAAGTCGGCTGCGCTTGGGAATTGA
>DATMBY010000176.1:0-3168 GCA_035558995.1 Solirubrobacterales bacterium | reverse complement strand
GAGCGCGTAGACGTTGCCGTCGAAGGAGCCGATGAAGACCGTCGGCGGGCTGTGCCTGGTGTTGGCCACCATCGGGCCGGAGTAGGCGTAGCCGCCGGTCGAGTAGGACCAGGCGAGGGTGCCGTCGGAGATGTCATAGCTATAAACGCGGGCGTCGTTGTTGCCGGCGTAGACGCGGCCGTAGGCGACCGCCGGGGTCGAGTAGAAGGCGCCCGAGCCGCCAAAGCCGGGGCCGAGCGAGCCGCTCTGCCAGACCAGCTCGCCGCTCTTGGCGTCGACCGCGTTCATGTAGCCGCCGTAGTCGCCGACGAAGAGCTTGCCGTCGGAGTAGGCGGGCGCCGCCTTGATCGCGCCCCCGAGCGGGGTCGACCAGCGCACCTGTCCCTTGCCGGTGCTGATCGCGAACAGTTCGCCGTTCTCGCAGCCGAAGTAGAGGGTGCGGTCGATAACCAGGGGCGAGGACTCGGCCCGGCCCGGCAGGTTCCGTTTCCAGATCACCCGGCCGGTTTTCGCGTCGAGCTTGACGACGTGGCCGGGGACGAGGTTGACGATGTAGAGGCGGTGGTTGTAGTACGCCGGCGAGGAGGCGTTGAGGCGGCCGATCCGCCGCTTCCACAACTCTTTGCCGGTGTCGGCGTCGAGCGCGTAGGCGAAGCCGCTGTTGTTGACGAAGTAGAGCTTGCCGCCGACGTAGATCGGCGGGAACTCGAGCAGCGGCCGGTCGGTGAAGCGCCAGAGTTTGTCGAAGGGAGGCTTGACTCCCTTCACCGGCAGGTAGCGGGTGCGGGCCAGGTTCTGGCCGAAGATCGGCCAGTTGACCGTCTTCGGCTCCTTCGGCGGCGGCGGCTTCTGCGGCTTGAAGCGTTCGATCGCCTGCTCGTTGTGGACGTCGCCGGGTCGCTTCAAGACCTCGTAAGCGACGAAGGCGCCGGCGATGACGACGAAGGCGCCGGCGATCAGGGCGATCGCCCAGGCCTGGTGCTCCTTCCAGAGCCGCTTCGGGTGCAGCAGCAGCCGCAGGCCCTCAACCATTCGCGGCGCGGCGCTCTGACTCTTTCGCGACGCCGCCGATCAGGTCCCTGATCGCTTTCTTCAGGACCAGCATGAAGGCCGGACCCGCGAGCGGGATCGTCGGCGTCGTCTTCACCGCGTAGGTGACCTCGGTGCCGCCGTCCCTGGGCTGCAGTTCTACCGTGCCGACGTGGTCGCGGACCGGCAGGCCGGAGAGGATCTTGTAGGCGAAGCGGTAGGGCGGCTCGTAGGCGATCACCTCCTCCCGCATCGGCGGCCCGGCGACGGTGAGGACGCGGATCGCGCCGAGGCCGTTCGGCGCCGGCTCCCCCTCGCGCTCCAGCTCGGCCTTGCGCAGGGGCGTGATCTCCGGGTAGCGGCGGTGGTCGGTGAGGACGTCGAAGACGACCTCGGGCGGGGCGGCCACCTGGCGCACGTAAGTGAAGCTCGCCATCGCCCGACAGGCTACGTGAGCCGCCAGCGCTGCGGGTCGGAGCCGTCGCACGCCTCGACCTCGCCCGCGAGCGCAAGGTGGTCGAGGCAGGAGCGGACGATCTGCAGGACCCAGGCGCTGGCCGGGGAGTTGGTGTTCTCGGGCCCGATGATCTCGGCGACGATCGCGAAGGCGGTGCGCTCCTCGCCGCCGGCGAGGGCGGCCCGCACCTTGCCGAGCAGCTCGCCGACCTGGCGCCGGGACTCGGCGATCTTCGCCTCGGGGTCGCGGAAGGTGCGGCCGTGGCCGGGGAGCACGAGGTCGACGTCGAGACCCTCGACCTCCTCCAGGCTGCTCAGGAATTCGCCGACCGGGTCGGGGCTGTGGCCGTAGTCGAAGAAGAGGACCGTCCGCCCCAGCAGGTGGTCCCCGCTGATCAGGAGCTTGCGCTCCGGCTGGTGGAGGACGACGTGGGAAGGCGCGTGGCCGGGGGTCTCGTGCACCTGCCAGGTGCCGAGGTCGGTCTCGATCTCGACGCCAGGGACGAGCTCGCGGTCGGGCTCCTTGAGGACGTCGATGCCGGATTCCTCGTCGCTGCGCGCCTCGCGGTAGCGCTCCAGCGCCGCCGGGGGGACCCCGCTCTGGCGCGCGGTCTCGATCCGCGCCTCCAGCGCCGCCTGCGGGTCGTCGGCGAGCAGCCGCACGTGCTCCCAGCGCGGGTGCATCCAGAGCTCGCAACCGGCCCGCTCGACGATCGCGCCGGCGAGCCCGTAGTGGTCGGTGTGGGAGTGGGTGCAGACGACGAGGCGGACGTCCTCGACCCCGAAGCCGGCCTGGGTCAGCGCCAGGTCGAGCTGCCGCAACCGGCCCTTGCCCCCCATCCCGGTGTCGAACATGACGATGCCGCCGTCGTGCTCGATCGCCCAGGCGTTGCCGTGGGGGACGCCCGGCCAGGGCAGCGAGAGGCGCAGACGCCAGACGCCGGGCAGGATCCGTTCGGTCCGAGGCGCCTCGGCTTTGTTTCCCGCACTGGCCACGCAGCCAGTCTTTCAGAGACTGGCGAGTGCCGGACCGAGCGGGGGTAGGACGCAGGGAGGCCGAATAGCAGCGCTATTGGGCCGACCGAGGACGACGCCCCGCGAAGTGTCCGGTGCCGCCAGGGCGCTCGAACTCCTGCATCACGCCGGCGGCGGCGAAGCAGGCGGCGCCGGCGAAGGTCGCCCAGTTGGCGATCCCGACCGCCAGCTCGTCCCCGGTCGAGGGACGGAGGAAGGCGGCGACGGCCGCGACCATGAACAGGGCCGAGCCGACCTGGTTGACGACGACGATCCACCAGCCGAGGTCGGCGCGGCGGCCGCGCGGGCGGTCGCGGTGCATCTCGATCAGGGCGAGGTGGCCGGAGACGAGGAAGAGGATGCAGCCGACGAATTCCGGCGACCAGACGAGCCGGTGCTCCTGCGCGAGGGTGAGATCGCCGACCAGGGCCGCGGTCAGGCTGGCGCCGAAGTAGAGGGTGCCGACGAAGAGCGCGACCGCGCTCGCCCAATCCAGCCGCCCGGGCTCCGTCGACCACCAGCGCCACTCGGGCGCCCTGACGACCCCGTCCGGATCGACCCCCCGCGGCGCGTTCGCCACCTGCAGCACCGAGGCATAGCCCCCCGTCGTGAAGAAGATCCCCCCCGCGAAAAAGACCGCCGCCGGCAACCGCGGCCCCCCGACATGCG
>DATMBY010000175.1:0-6634 GCA_035558995.1 Solirubrobacterales bacterium | reverse complement strand
CGTGTCCTCGATCTCGGCGAGGATCGAGTCGCGCAGGAACGTCGGGGCGACGAGCACTTTGCGGTAGCGCCGCGGGCGGGCGAAGCCGGTGAGGAAGTTGAACATGTCGCCGACGTCGGCGCCGAGCTCCTCCTCGCAGGTGAACAGGCCGAAATCCGTGTACAGGCGCGCCGTCTGGTGGTGGTAGTTGCCGGTGCCGATGTGGACGTAGTGGCGCACGCCGTCGCCCTCGCGGCGCACGACGAGCAGGCACTTGGCGTGCGTCTTCAGGCCCGGGTGGCCGTACACGACGTGCACGCCCGCCTCCTCCAGCTTCCTCGCCCAGCGGATGTTGGCCTGCTCGTCGAACCGGGCCTTCAGCTCCACCAGGCACACCGCCTGCTTGCCGCGCTCGGCGGCCTCGATGAGGCCCGGCACGAGCGGGGAGTCGGCGCTGGTGCGGTACACGGTCTGCTTGATCGCCAGCACGTCCGGGTCGGCGACCGCCTGGGCGACGAAGCGCTCGACCGAGGTGGCGAAGGAGTCGTAGGGATGGTGGACGAGGATGTCGCGCTGGCGGATCTCGGCGAACATGTCGACCTGCTCGTCGTCCTCGCCCTGCAGCCGCGGCTGGGTGACCGGCGTCCAGGGCGGCCAGCGCAGCTCGGCGTGGCCGGGAACGTCGGCGATCGCCTCGAGGTCGGCGAGGTCGAGCAGGCCCTCGATGTCGTAGACCTCGCGATCTTCCAGACGCAGCGCCTCGACCAGTTGGCCGCGCAGTTTCGTGTTCATCCCCGAGGCGACCTCGAGCCGCACGACCTCGCCGAAGCGGCGGCGCCGGATCTCGTCCTGGACCGCCTGCAGGAGGTCGTCGGCCTCGTCGGAGACGGTGAAGTCGGCGTCGCGGGTGACGCGGAAGTAGCCGTGGTCGATCACGTCGATCCCGGGGAACAGGGCGTCGAGGTTGGCGGCGATCACCTCCTCGAGGGGGACGAAGGCGAGGCCGCTGTCGCCGAGCGGGAGGAAGCGCCCGAGCAGCTCCTTCGGGACCTTGACGCGGGCGATGATCTCGTTGCCGCTCTCGGCGTCGCGCAGCAGGACCCCGAGGCTGAGCGAGAGGTTGGAGATGTAGGGGAAGGGGCGGCCGAGACCGATCACCAGCGGCGTCAGCGCAGGGAAGACCTGCTTCTCGAAGCGGGCGTCGATCTCCCGCCGCTCCTCATCGCTCGCGGTCTCCAGGGTGACAATGCGGATCCCGTGCTCCTCCAGCGCCGGCTGCAGGTTGCCGCCGAAGCATTCGCAGAGGCGGTCGTCCAGCTCCAGCACCCGCCGCTGGATCGCGTCGATCTGCTCCTTCGGGGTGAGGCCGTCGGGCCCGCGGGCTTCGATCCCGGCGTCGAGCTGGTCGAAGAGCCCGGCGACCCGGACCATGAAGAACTCGTCGAGGTTGTTGGCGTAGATGGCGCAGAACCGGGCCCGCTCCAGCAGCGGCACCGAGGGGTCCTCGGCCAGTTCCAGGACTCGTTGGTTGAAGTCGAGCCAGGAGAGCTCGCGGTTGAAATAGAGCGCCGGATCGTCGATCGACCCATTATGCGGCACGGGCAAGGACCTGCGGACGCGTTGCCGACGCGGCATCGAGCGCCCGGCGATAGCCGGCGGCGAGCTGCCCCATCGAGCGCTCCCAGGAGCGCTCGCGGGCGGCGCGGGCGCCTGCGGTCCCGAGCTGGCGGCGCAGCGCGGGCGAGGAAGCGAGTTGCAGAAG
Organism: Solirubrobacterales bacterium; assembly: GCA_035558995.1. Lineage (GTDB taxonomy): Bacteria > Actinomycetota > Thermoleophilia > Solirubrobacterales > 70-9 > VAYN01. The sequence continues at coordinate 4,893 of DATMBY010000175.1, read as the reverse complement.
CGCCCCGGCGAGGTGGTCGGGATCCGGGAGGCAGAGGAGGCCGGTGTGGCGGTTCTCGATCAGCGCCGCTGGGCCGCCCTCGGCGACGGCGGCGATCGGCAGGCCGCTGGCCGCCGCCTCGAGGATCACCTGGCCGTAGGTGTCGGTGCTGCTGCAGAAGAGGAAGGCATCGGCGCTGGCGTAGGCGCGGGGAAGGTCCTCGCCACCGAGCCAGCCGAGGAAGGTGGCGCGCTCGCCGAGCCGCTCGCGCAACTCCCCTTCCTCCGGGCCGCCGCCGGCCAGCAGCAGGTGCAGACGCGGGTCGACGGTGTGGGCGCGGAGAAAGGTCTCGGCCAGCAGGTCGACGCCCTTCTCGCGCGTCAGGCGCCCCGAGTAGAGGATCTTGATCTCGCCGGGAAAGGCGCCGCGGTCTGCCTTGGCGGGGTCGAAGCGTTCGACGTCCACCCCGCGCTCCCAGCGGCCGACCCGCTGCGGCTGGGCGCCGAGGGCGATCACCGAGGCATCGGCGGAGGGGCTCGGGGAAAGGACCGCCGAGGGAGCCGAGTAGAAGGCGCCGAGGCCGGCGCGGGTCAGCGCCTCCAAGGCCCCGTCTTCGCTGCGCATGCCGGCGTAGGTGGCGATCTCGGTGTGGTAGCTGGCGAGCAGCGGCACGCCGGTGATCCGGCTCATCAGCGTCGCGGCGATCCCGGCCGGGCCAGGGGCGGTGACGTGGACGAGGTCGTAGGAGCCCTCGGCGAGGGTCTCGACCAGGTCGGGGAGCCCGGGGACGCCGAGGGTCATCCCCTCGTAGAAGGGGATCTCCAGCTCGGCAGCGGCCGGGAGGCGGCGGTCGACGCCGGGGTCGGTGCCGACGATGTCGACCTCGAAGCCGGGGACACCGCGCTCGCGGATCTGTTCGATCGTGTGGGTGACGCCGTGCATCGAGCCGATCCCGTCGGCGATCACCGCGACCCGCTGGCGCTCGCCGCGGCGGTCCCGCAGCTTCGCTTTCTCGGCGCCGAGGAAGGCAGTCGCGGGGGCGTAGGGCACGGCCGGGACGAGCGCGTCGAAGAGCCCGTTGACGGCGGCGGGAAAGTCGCCGGCGGCGATCGCCCTGCCACCCTCGTCGACCAGCCGCCGCAGCCGCCGCTCGTGAACCCGGCGAGCGCGGCGGTAGAGATCAGCATGGGAGAACTCGTCCGCCTGGAGGTAAGCGATCAGCTCCGGCCCACGGACCTCCAAGCCAATTCCGGCGAGCCAAGCCTCCAGCAGCGCCCGCGCATCCTCGGGCCCCACATCAGCCGCAATCTTCCCTTCCCGGGCAGCCCCCTCTCGAATCACCCGTTCGGCCATCTTCAGCACGGCTCCGGCTTGGACGGGCGGGGGCCCCTCCCCGGACCCTCCCCGCTGTTGTCCGGGGAGGGGTCCCCGCCCGTCCCCCACCGCCAGAGCCCGAGTCGCCAAAGCCATCGCCGCATGCGCCCACTTCGCGGCACTGCCCTGTTCCCCCCCTGCTTCGACGTCCCCGTGCTGCAGGTGGGCGAGAAACTCTTCCGGCGTCGCAGCCGCGGGCGCCTCGGTGTAGGTGCGGCCGATGTCGACGCCGGCGTGGTCGTCGGAGCCGCCGATGCCGGCGCCGCCGTGGGTCTCGATGTAGACCGCGGCGGGCATGTTCAGCTCGGCGGCCCGAGAGCCGTTGCGGACCTCCCAGATCGGGAAGAGCTCCGCCAGCCGCCGCCGGTGGCGCCGGGTGAGCGGGGCTGCGACGTTGAAGAAGGGGTGCGCCAGGGCGCAGGCGATCCCCTGCTCGTGAAGGTATGCGGCGCAGGCTTCGACGTCGCCGGAACGCGCCTGCAGCCACTCGTGGTCTCCGGGAGTGATCCCGTAGGTGAGGACGTGAACCGCCTGGGGCTCGCCGGCGAAGCGGGCGGTCAGCTCCTCGGAGACGAAGCAGTCGGGACGGTCGGCGAGCTCGAGGCAGCCGTCGATCGTGTCGTGGTCGGTGATCGTGACGAAGTGCATCCCCCGCCGCTTGGCCAGGTCGTAGACCTCCTGCGGCGGCGTCGCGCACTCCGGCAGGCCCAGCGAGCGCTGCACGCCCAGCTTCGAGAAGTGCGATGCCGTCGAGTGGCAATGCATGTCAACACGGGAAGTCATCGGTGCTCTCCCTATTTCGATTCCGCTTTTCACTCGCAGGGTTCGCCATCGGCGGTCGAAGGGTGTGAAAAGGCCGATAACGCAACCGCGCCGCCAGGGAGGGATGGCCCCGGCGGCGCGGGTACTGCTGGTCGTCTGCGACGAGGCTCTAGAGCGAGGAGGCAGCCCTCAGCCCGGCGTCTTTGACCACTTTGGGGAGCGGTGCGAAATCGAGCGCCGCACCGTATTTCTGCCCGATCGTGAGGCAGTACTTGGCGAACTGCTGCAGGAAGCCCTTCTGAGGGGCGTCCCGGGGGACGATCATGTAGGTGAAGGTCGAGATCGGGTAGGCGATCGTCGCCTTCTTGGGGGGATCGGTGATGCTGATCGTGTTGCTCGGCCCCAGCTTCTTCACGTTGGAAGCCGCGCTGGCGATGTTCGGGATGTTCGGCAGCGTGAACTTGCCGGCCTTGTTCTGGATCGCGACGGCGTGGACGCCGGCGGCGATCAGGTAGTAGGCCGAGATGTAGCCGATGGCTCCCGGCGTTTTCGTCACCGTCGCGGTGACGCCCGCGTTGCCTTTGGCACCGACGCCGGCGGGGAAGCCGACCGTCGTCGCGTACCCGACTTCTTTCTTCCAGGCGGGGCTGACTTTCGACAGGTAGTTGGTGAACGCGTTGGTGTCACCGGAGCCGTCGCTGCGGAAGACGGGGGTGATGGTCAGGCCCGGCAGCTTCACTCCCGGGTTGATCGCCTTGATCTTCTTGTCGTTCCACTTCGTGATCTGCCCGAAGTAGATCGAGGCGAGGATCTTGCCCGTCAGTTTCAGCTTCTTGACGCCGGGGATGTTGTAACCGACGCCGGTCGCCGAGAGAGCCCAGGGAATCTGCACGCAGTTGTTGCAGGCAGCGGCCTGTTCGGGCGTCAGCGGCGCGTCGGAGGCGCCGAAGTCGACCGTGCGGGCGGTGATCTGTGCGATCCCGGTACCGGAACCGACCGCCGAGTACTTGACGGGGATGCCTTCTTTGATTTCGAAGTTGCTGATCCAGTTGGCCATCAGCGGGGCGACTAGCGTCGAGCCGGCTCCCGTGAGGCCGGCAGCCGAAGCGGCGGCGGGCGCGACCGAAGCCGTGCCGCCGACCGTCGCGACCACCGCGATCAGCGCAGCAAGCAACCTATTCCGAAGCAATGCGGGTCCTTTCGAGTTTGATTTCACACCCGCAGCCTCGCCGTACCGGGTCGCGAAAATGTTTCAATCCCGTAAACCCTTCTAGTAACAACACTGTTACAACCGCGCCATCGTGACTACTTAGCCTGGCGCGATGGCCACGGCCACCCCAACCGTTCGCGCCCCGCGCGGCGCCCAGGTCGGTTCGCTGCGCCGGCGCCTCGATCGCTTCGCCGACCGGGCCCTCTACGGCGTCTGCCTGCTGGCGGCGCTGACCGCGGCTGCGACGATCCTCCTCGTCGGCTACCAGATCGTCCACGGCGCCTCGCCGGCGATCTCGAAGTTCGGCTTCGCCTTCGTCTACGAAACCGTCTGGCAGCCGAACTTCGGCGTTTTCGGAGCCGGCTCACTGCTCTACGGCACCGCTGTCACCTCCTTCTTCGCGCTCCTGGTCGGCGGCCCGATCGCGATCGCGATCGGGCTCTTCCTCACCCTCCTGGCGCCGCGCGGTGTCCGCGGCGTCGTCGGCCCGCTGGTCGAGCTGCTGGCGGCGATCCCCAGCGTCATCCTCGGCTTCTGGGGCCTGCTCGTGCTGGCGCCCTTCGTGCAGTCGAAGGAGCCCTTCCTCCACGAAAAGATCGGCTTCGTCGGGCTCTTCGGCAGCCCGCAAACCACCGGGCTCAGCGTCTTCACCGCCAGCCTGATCGTGACGATCATGGTGATCCCGATCATCGCCTCGATCTCCCGCGACCTCTTCCAGTCGGTGCCGCCGGAGATGCACGACGGCGCCAGCGCCCTCGGCGCCACCCGCTGGGAGGTGGTGCGCGGGATCGTCCTTCCGACCACCGCCTCGGGCGTCGTTGCCGCCTGCCTGCTCGGTCTCGGGCGCGCCCTGGGGGAGGCGATCGCGGTCTCCCAGGTGATCGGCGCCGGCAGCGAAATCGAAACTTCGCTGTTCCAGCCCGGCGACACCCTTGCCTCCCGAATCGCGCTCCAGTTCCCGGGAGCGCTGACCGAACTGCACAAGGCCTCGCTCTTCTACTGCGGCGTGATCCTGCTCGCGATCGGGCTCGCCTCGAACCTGCTGGCGCAGTGGGTGGGCCGGCGCTTCGCCTACGCGGGGGCGGTCGGCAAGTGAGCGCCGAACCAGGCTTCGACCCGGCCACGCCCCTGACCTCCAGCGGCAATCTGCGGCGGCGGCAGATCGTCAGCCGCGCCGCTGAGGTCGCCGCCACCGCGGCGGCGGTGCTCGCGATCGCTGTCCTGGCGATCGTGATCTGGACCGTTGTCTCCCGCGGCGCCAAAGCGATCGACCTCGACTTCGTCTTCACCGGCTACCCCACGGGGGTCGGGCCGATGCTGCTCGGGACGCTCGTGATCACGCTCGTCGCCACCGCGATGGCGATGCCGCTCGGCGTTCTCATCGCCCTCTTCCTCACCGAGTACGGGGGCTCGCGCGCAGCGGGGCCGCTGCGGCTCACCCTCGATCTCCTCAACGGGCTGCCATCGATCATCCTCGGGCTTTTCGTCTTCGCTCTGCTCGTCGACCACAAGCACCAGTCAGGGTTCGCCGGATCGGTCGCGCTCGCGATCATCGAGCTGCCGCTGAT
>DATMBY010000174.1:0-6526 GCA_035558995.1 Solirubrobacterales bacterium | reverse complement strand
GTTTTCGCGGAGCTTGCGGGGAAACCGACGCCGCTAGTCATATTCCTTATTTGACTTTGGCCTGACATTTGTAAACGGGCCTCGTTTTATGTCCTGCACGTGCAGCGGGCGTCGTGGTCGCTGACTGGTCGTCTGCGGCGCCCGCTGCACGTGCTGCAGCAGGACCGCGACCCTGAGAGACTGTCGCAGATGGAGTCTTCGCGCCCCCACGACCTGGTTCTCTTCGGGGCGACCGGCTTCACGGGAGGCCTGACCGCCGACTACCTCGCCGCTCACGCCCCGGCGGAGATGCGCTGGGCGCTGGTCGGCCGTAACCGCGCCAAGCTAGAGGCGGTGAAGGAGCGGCTGGCGGCCGCCTCGCCGCAGGCTCCGACTCCCGACCTGATCGAGGCCGACGCGGCCGACCGCGAGGCCCTGCGCGGCGTCGCCGAGTCGACCCGGGTCGTGATCACCACCGTCGGCCCCTACGCGCTCTACGGGGAGCCGCTGGTGGCGGCCTGTGCGGCGGCCGGAACCCACTACTGCGACCTCACCGGCGAGCCCGAGTTCGTCGACCGGATGTGGGTCGAGCACCACGCCGAGGCGGAGCGCAACGGCGCTCGCCTCGTCCACTGCTGCGGCTTCGACTCGATCCCGCACGACCTCGGCGCCTACTTCACGGTCAAGCAGCTGCCCGAAGGCGTGCCGCTGACCGTCAACGGCTACGTCCGCAGCAACGCCAGCTTCTCCGGCGGCACCTTCCACTCGGCGATCAACGGCTTCGGCCGTGCCCGGCAGACGCTGAGCGCGGCGAAAGAGCGGCGCGCGGCCGAGCCGCGCCCGAGCGGCCGCGAGATCCACTCGGCGCCGGCGCGAATCCGCCGCGAGGAGCGGCTCGGCGGCTGGGCGGTGCCGCTGCCGACGGTCGACGGCACGATTATCCGCCGCTCCGCCGCTGCCCTCGACCGCTACGGACCCAACTTCACCTACGGCCACCACATGGTCGCCAAGCACCTGACCACGGTCGGCGCGCTCGCCGCCGGGGTGGGCACCGGGTTCACGCTGGCGCAGCTGCCGCCGACGCGGAAGCTGCTGCTGAAGATGAAGGCGCCGGGCGAGGGTCCGAGCGCGGAGAAACGCGAGAAGAGCTGGTTCAAGGTCGTCTTCGTCGGCGAGGGCGGCGGCAAGCGTGTCGTCACCGAGGTCAAGGGCGGCGACCCCGGCTACAGCGAGACCTCGAAGATGCTCGCCGAGTCCGGCCTCTGCCTCGCCTTCGACGACCTTCCCGTCAAATCGGGACAGCTGACGACCGCCGAGGCGATGGGCGACTCTCTGCTCGAGCGGGTGCGGAAAGCGGGCATCGCCTTCGACGTAGTCGAATCCACCGAGACCGGGTAGGGAGCCGCCATGGACGATCAACAGGCACTCGACCGCATCGACAAACTGGTCCAGGAAGAGCAGGAGCTTCTGCACCGTCACGAGGGCGAGGGTCTGGGCGACGACGAGCACGCCCGCCTCCAGGAGCTCGAAGTCCAGCTCGACAAGACCTACGACTACCTCCGCCAGCGCCGCGCCCTCCGCCGCGCCGGCGACGACCCCGACGAGGCCAGCATGCGCGACGGCGGCACCGTCGAGGACTACGAGCAGTAGCGCCGCACGAATCCACCTGAGCGTCGCTAGGCTTTCATCCGCTCCCGGCGCCTTGGCGGAGTGGCTACGCAGCGGCCTGCAAAGCCGTTTACACCAGTTCGATTCTGGTAGGCGCCTTTCGCTCTGGCAAGCGGAGGGGCACGACTGGCTATGGCTAACGCTTTTCGGTTTCCGAGTCGTCGCGAGTGGCGGCTACGCTTCCTTCGTGAGCGCCTATGACCGATGACGCCCTGATTGCAGAGGCTGGCCGTCGACTCGCGGCAGCTGCTCCCGACGCCAAGGTGATCTTGTTCGGCTCGCGTGCTCGAGGGGAGGGTCGTTCCGACAGCGATCTGGATTTGCTCGTCATCGAGCCCGACTTGAAGAGTCGCCGCACCGAGTTCGTGCGACTCCGCCAAGCTCTCGGCGATCTCGGCGTCCCGATCGACCTCATAGTCCTCAGCGCCGAGTACGCGGACCAGAGGGCTCAGGTTCGGGGAAGCATGGTCAACCAGGCGTTGCACCGAGGCCGAGTTCTTGTCGGGGCGTGATCCAAAAGCCGAAGCGGCCGTTCTCGCCCGCAAGGCAGCGGATGACGCCAAGGCGATGCGGCTACTCGCCTCGAATCAGGAGATCAGCGACGAAATCATCGGCTTTCACGCTCAGCAGGCGATCGAGAAGTGGCTCAAGGCTGTGCTCGGTCCCGGGAAGTCGAGTGCGAGTACACCCACGATCTGCACCGCCTGATCGCACAGATAGTGGCGGTCGTGGGGGAGTTTCCGTTCGACGTTCCAGAGGTGGTCGCACTGACCGAGCACGCGGTGCCGTTGCGCTACGACGAAATCCTGGACACCGAGCCGCTTGAGCGGCGTGCGGTGGCCCGCTTGGTCGAAGAGATCGGCGAATGGGCTGATGCCCAGCTTTGAGGTGGCCCGTGAGCTCTCCCTAGAAGACGCGCCGGAAGAGGTAGATCGCAAGCAGGACGAGGATGATGATGATCAGGATCGTGACGATGCTCATTGTTCTCCTTTGAGTCAGGAATTCGGTTCCGCAGCTTCATCCCCAGGAAGAAGGTGGGTCAAACTTCTTGATCTGGAAGACAGCTCGCAGCTACGGATAGCTTCGAAGTCACGATGAGCGGCAAATTCGCCTACTACGACCGCAATGCGGACATCGCTTGGCTTCCCACCGGAAGCTCCAGTGACGTGTCAGCGAGGAGGTGGAGTGGGATTGATCGACCATGACACGGCAACTGATGCGGTGGTCGCGATCGAGATCTGGTCGGCCAGCGAGCGGCTGCCGGTGGAGGTTCTGGCGAGTATTCCGGACCCGACTGGAACCAGCGGCGCCGCCGCATAGGGACCAGCGCAAGCTGGTGCGGCCACGGAGATCTGGACCTTCGGCCCTTGAGCCGAGTTAGGTACGGGCGTAGCCTCCATAAGGTGACTGAGAAGTCGGCAGGGGCTGACAAGTCAGCGAAGGGGGAGGGGTGCCGCGCCGACGCGCGGCTCTCACGCCTCTACCTGGAAGCGCTGCGGGCGGCGGACGCATCCGGCGCCTACCGGGTCGCCACCGAGGCGCTGCGACAGGGGATGACCACGCCGGAGCTCTACCAGCGGGTGATAGCGCCGGCTATGTACCGGATCGGCGAACTTTGGGAGCGCGGCGCGATCACCGTCGCCGACGAGCATCTGGCGACCGCGCTGACGAACCGGATCCTGGCGGCGCTGCGCCCAGCGCCGGGCAAAGCCGCCCCGCCGCGGCGGGGGCAAGCCCTGCTCGCAGCCGTGGAAGGGGAGCAGCACGCCCTCGGCCTGCGGATGGCCGCCGACCTGCTCGAAGACGTCGGCTACGAGGCGATCTACCTCGGGGCCGACGTACCCACCCGAGCCCTCCTGCAGGCGGTGGAGTCGCTCTCGCCGGAACTGGTCGCGATGACGGCGACGATGGAGACGCTGGCGCCGCGGCTCGAAGCCGTGGCCGCCGAGCTGAGGCGGACGCATCCGGAGCTCGGCATCCTGGTCGGCGGCCAGGCAGCGTCCCCCCGCATCGACGGAGGGACGCTTGTCCGGGACCTCGAGCTGCTGCCGGAGCGGGTGCCCAGCCCTCAGGTGTGATTCGGGCCGTCGTCGGCGCCGCCACCGCCGTGGTCGTCTCCACCGGAGCCACCGCCGCCGCCCTGCGGCTCGACCTGCTTGGCGACTAGGCCGTTGTCGGTGCTCTGGGCGTCGACCTCGATATGCATGCCTTTGTGGAGCGCGCCGAAGCCGGCGATCCGCTCGAACTGGGTCCTGCCGTTGACCCTGATGCGGATCCGGTTGCCGTTCTGCGTGGAGATCCGGAAGCTGCGGTCCCCGGAGTTCTTGGAGACGACGGTGCCGTCGATGTGGCGGAGGGCCGCCTGGGCCGGGAGGGCGAGCACGCCCACCGTCAGCGCCGCGGCCAGAGCCGTCGTCGCGAGTAGAGCCGATCGTCTGCTGATCATCGTTTCCCTGCCTTTCGTAATTGGTGGTCCCCGCCATACGAACACCCGTCTCCCTGGGTTCAAAACCGGTTAGAGGTCTGTTTCGCGGGTACTTAGGGCGTGTTCACCAGTCGCAGTTGCAATTCGAAAGACCAGGGAACAACCAGGAGGACGAGATGGCTGAGAGGACCGGGGAGCGGACGCTCACGGACCGCGATGGCGACGGCGTGCGCGACCGCGACGAGATCCGCAACACGAACGGAGTCCACGACCGCGACGCTGTGCGCGACGACCGGACCGTCGGCAGGCGCGAGGGCGCGGCCGGGCCGGCCCTCGTCCGCGAGCGCCAGCGCGACGAATACGGTGGCTTCAACCTCGGCGCCGCCTTCTTCGGCTGGCTGGTCGCGGTCGGGATCGCGGTCCTGCTGACGGCGCTGCTGAGCGCCGCCGGCGCGGCGATCGGCCTCACTGAGCTAAGCGAAGGGGAAGCGAAGTCGAACGCCGAGACGATCAGCATCGTCGGCGGCGTCCTGCTCATCGTCGTCCTCGCGATCAGCTACTACGCGGGCGGCTACGTGGCCGGGCGGATGTCCCGCTTCGACGGCGGCCGCCAGGGCCTCGGCGTCTGGTTGTTCGGGCTGCTGGCGACGGTGGCGCTGGCGATCCTCGGCGCGATCGCAGGCTCCGAATACAACCTCTTCTCTCAGCTGAACCTGCCGCGGATCCCGATCGACGAAGGCTCGCTGGCGGGTGGGGCGGCGATCGCGCTCGTCCTCGTCCTCGTGGCGACGGCGCTGGCGGCGATCTCCGGCGGCAAGGTGGGGGAGCGCTACCACCGCAAGGTCGACCGCGCCGGCTTCGAACCGCGAGAGGGCGAGAACAGGCGGACGGCGGCGGCCTAGCCCGGCCGCTTCCAGTTCGGCCGCAGGTAGGCCTCCTCGAAGCCCGCCTTGAGGATGTTGCGATAGCTCGCCGCCGGCCGGTCCGGAACCCGCTCCCCCGTCTCGACGAGGAGGGTCCGGCAGCCGGCCGCGGCGGCGTCGCATATCCGCCGGCGCAGGAGGGCGGTCTGGCAGCCGCGGCCGCGGGCCTCCTCCAGGGTCGCGCCGATCCCCAGCTCGGCGATCCCCTCGGCGATCAGCATCGCCCCGCAGGCCTGGGCTTCGCCGTCGATCCGGGCGACGTAGCAGCGCCACCCCGGGCGTCCGGGCAGGTGGGCGAAGAACTCGGCGCCCCAGGCGGGCATCCCGAAGCCGAGCGCAGCGATCGTCCCGAACGGCGCCTCGTCGGGCGCCTTCACCTCCACCACCTCGACGCCGTCGGGCTCGGGAAAGCGGGGCGGGTGCGGGTCGCGGACGAACTTCATCCAGGCGTAGGAGGGCTCGAAGCCGCTCTCCCGCAGCCACGCCTCGGCCGTGGCGCTGCCGGGCAGGCCGGGGGTGACCGAGACGTAGGGGGTGGAGCGCTCCTCGGCCCAGGCGACCGCCGCCTCGAGGTCGCGCTGCTCGGCCTCGGCGGCGCCGAGCACGAGGTTCAGCATTCCGACCTCGCCGAGATCCCGGACCACCGTCGCCTGGATCGCCCCGAACCGGCGCCACTCGATCCCTCGCTCCGCGGCGACCTCGGCCGGAGCCGATTCCCAGATCTCCCGCCAGAAACGGCGGTCGATCCGGTCCAGCTCGGTCGAGTCGTAGGCGACCCCGTTCCTGGTCGTGCCGGCCCCCATCGAGTGGCAGCATAGGCTGCGGCGATGAGCGAGGGGCAACCATCGGAGCAGGTGCCCGGCGACCAGGTGATCGTCCTCTTCGGCGGCACCGGCGACCTCGCCAAGCGCAAGCTGCTGCCGGGGATGTTCCACCTGGCCCAGGTGGGGCTGATGCCGGAGCGCTTCCGGATCGTCGGCGCCGCCCGCAAGCCGCTCGACGACGAGGAGTTCAAGGCGCTGGCGCGGGACTCGATCTTCGGCTCCGGCCGCAAGCCCGAGGACCCCGAGACCTGGGAGCGGTTCGCCGAGTCGCTGCGCTTCGCCGGCGTCGGGGAGGGGCTCGGCGACCTCCAGCGGCAGATCGAGACCTCGCGCGAGGAGCTCGGGGGAGAGCCGGAGCTGCTCTTCTACCTCTCGCTGCCGCCGCAGGCGGCCGCCGGCACCGTCGACGGCCTGCGAGAGATGGGCCTCGGGCCCGGCGCCAAGGTGATCACCGAGAAGCCGTTCGGCACCGACCTCGACTCCGCCCGCGAGCTGAACCGGCGCCTGCACTCCGTCTTCGCCGAGCACTGCATCTTCCGCATCGACCACTACCTCGGGCGGGAGGCGGTCCAGAACCTGCTGGCGCTGCGCTTCGCCAACGGCATGTTCGAGCCGGTCTGGAACCGCAACCACATCGACCACGTCCAGATCGACGTCCCGGAGACGCTCTCGATCGAGATGCGCGGCTCCTTCTACGAGGAAACCGG
>DATMBY010000173.1:0-5789 GCA_035558995.1 Solirubrobacterales bacterium | reverse complement strand
GGCGGGGACCGTGCCAGGCATAGAGGACGAGCACGGTGACGAGCACGATCGAGCCGATCAGGCCGAGGAACCCGAGGAAGAGCTCGTAGTCGGCGCTGCGCTGAAGGAAGGAGTCGGTGAAGTAGCGGTGGGGGTCGAGCTGGGGGAGGTCGAGCGAGGGGAGCTGGGTGGCGTCCCAGAGGGCGATGGCGGCGCAGGCCCAGAGGATGGCGCCGCCGAGCAGCGCGATCGTCGCCGGCCGCAGCCGCCTAGGCATCGAGCGGCGCGGGGCCCGGCAGGGGACTGGCGGCGGGGACCGGCGTCCCCGGGGCCCCTTCGTGGCAGGGGCCGCTGTAGGGGTAGGCGCCGGTCACGAGCAGGAAGTAGGCGCTGGCCTGGGCGTTGTAGCGGAGGGCGAAGGCGCCGGCGTTGCGCAGCCCGAGCGGCATCCGCGCCGTGAACAGCCCCGCGAACCAGCCGAGGAGGGCGACGACCGCGAGCAGCTGGCCGAAGACGGCGGCGAGGATCAGCGCCGGCAGGGCGAGGATGCCGCGGAAGAGGACGGTCCAGCGGTTCTGGCGCCGGCGCTCGGCGACGTGGATTTCGATCGGGTAGGTGCCGGGAGCGCCGACGAAGCCGGGGAAGGGGTTGCCGACGAGGTAGAGGAAGGCGCCGACGTGCAGCTGGTAGCGCACGTAGCGGGAGAGGAAGCGGTGGGCCCAGCTCGGCGAGGTGCCCATCGCCAGGGTCGCGAACCAGTTGACGATCGCGACCAGCAGCGCCAGCAGGCCCCAGAGCGTCAGCCAGACGAGGTGGGGGATGGCGAGGGCGAGGCGGAAGAAGACGGTGAGGCGGCTGCGGCGGAGATCGTCGCCGACCTCCATCCGCACCGGGTCAGAGCGGGTCGGCAGGGGGCCGATCGCGGTCAGCGGGTCGCTCGAGGGGTAGCGGCTGCTCAGCAGCAGCAGGTAGGCCCAGGCGCGGGCACCGTAGGAGAGCGCGTAAGCGGCCAGGTCCCGGAGGCCGCGCGGCATCCGACCGCGGGCCATCGCGTAGAACCAGCCGAAGACCCCGACGACCACGAGGGCGCCGAAGAAGCCCGGGCTTTCGCTCGATTCGCTCAGCGCGTCGAGGAGGCTGCCGGAGCCGATGAGGACGCCGACGATCAGCAGGGCCGGCACGGCGAGGACGAGGCGGAAGCCGACGGTCCAGCGGTTCTGGCGTGCCGGCGGCCCGATCTCGACGTCGACGGGATAGGCGCGATCGTCGCTGAAGCCGGGAAACGGGTCGGCGGCGAGGTAGAGGTAGGCGTAGACGTGGGTCGTGTAGCGGACGTATTTGGCGAGGAACTCGTGCAGCGTTGCTGGGGACTGGCCCCGGATCAGGGTCGCGACCCAGTTGATGAGGGCGACGAAGGCGGCGCCGATCCCCCAGATCCCGACCCAGATCAGGCACGGGAGGGCGATCAGGGCGCGGAAGAAGACCGTCAGGCGCCGCCGCTGCAGATCGTCGTTGAGGGTGAAGCGGACCATGCGGAGACGTTTCTATCGGCGGGGTCGGCCGGTTTTGTGAGTCGCGGGCCCACAGCTATAGTCGAAAACTTCTGATCAACACCGCCGGATGGCCGCCGGCAACGCAGGCGTGGGCAAGGGCAGCGGGGCCAGCAACAGGAGGAACATCATGAATCGGAGGCGCATCCCAGCCGCCCTCGCCGTGGCGTCGCTCTGCCTCGCGTTCGCCAGCCCCGCCCTCGCGACCAAGTACGTCGCGTCGCGTTGACGAACACGATCAAGTCGCGCTTGCCGAACGCGAAAGTCCTCGTCCTCGACTACCCGAAGCTGTTCAACGGCGAAGACTGCAACGCGCTCACCTGGTCAGTCCGAGCGAGGAGACGCGCCTCAACCAGACGGCGGAAATGCTGCGGACGGCGGAGAGCGCTGCGGCCACCCGGGCGGGGGCGAACTTCGTCTTCCGCGACGTGATCCCGTCCTTCGTCGGGCACGCGGTCTGCGACGGGGGCGGCGGCTCCTCGACGGAGTGGATCAACGGCCTCTCCAACCCGACGGGCGAAAGCTACCACCCGAAGGTCACAGGTCATGCCGATGGCTACTACCCCGTGGTGAAAGGAGTCACGGGCTGATCTCGGAACATCCGAGGCTGCGAACCGGAACGTGTGAAAAACGCACGTTCCGGTTTTTTCCGGCGGCTTTTGCAGGGGTTTGCATTTCACTCTATGGAGTCAGGCAACAACTCCCACTTTGTTTCCGTGGGCCTTGTCGCCCCGCGAGCCCGAGCACCCAGTCATCGGAGAGACCATGCGGTCTCTGCGGCTGCGCCTGGAGAAGACGCAGGAACAGCTGGCCTTCGACGTGAAGATCAGCAACAGCGAGATCTCGCGGCTGGAGAAGGGCTGGCGCAACCCGAAGTGGGAGACGATGAAACGGCTGGCGCGGGGCCTGGAGATGCCGCTGTGGCAGGTCGTCTGGCTGGCGGAACAGATCGAAGCGGGCGCCAGCTGGGACGAGGTCGAGTGGCCGCCGCGGCTGGCTGACTAGGCGCCGCGGCGAGGGGCGCGGCAGGAGCCGCCGGGCCAAGGTTGTCCCCGATCGGGCCAGGTCCCGGTGGCACCCTGTCCTCATGAGATTTCGCCTCCTGGTCCTGCTTGCCGCGCTGGTCGCACTCGCCCTGCCCGCGAGCGCCGGCGCGGGTCGAATCGCCGGCGAAGGCAAGCCGGACCGCAGCTTCTCCGGCGACGGCCGTGTCCTCACCGACCTCGACGAAGGCAGCAAGGACCGGGCGAGCTCGGTCATCTCCTACGGCGACCGCATCCTCCTCGCCGGCTACTCGATCAAAGCGCCGCTCGGGGTGCAGCTGGCACTCGCCGCCTACCGCCAGGACGGGTCCCTCGACCCCGGCTTCGGCGACGGCGGCATCGTCCTCAGCAACGTCGAAGACGGAATGGCGGCGGAGGCGATGGCGATCGACTCCTTCGGCGACATCGTCGTCGCCGGACCCAGCAACACCGGGCAGCCGTTCGGCAGTCCCTCGGTCGCCCGGCTGCTGGCGGACGGCCGCCTCGACCCGAGCTTCGGCGGCGGCGACGGGATGGTCGATGTCCCGGCCGAGATGCGGGTGACGGCGGTGCGGAGCGATCGCTTCGGCGGGATCCTCGTGGCCGGCACCCACGGCGGCGACGCCGGCTACGAAGCCAGCACCGAATTCGCCGTCTTCCACCTCAACCGCGACGGCTCCCCCGACCTCTCGTTCGGCGAGGGCGGGATGGTCACGATCGATCTCGCCCTCGGCCTGCCCGAGGAGTGCAACGACATGATGCTCGACGGCCTCGGTCGCATCGTCCTCGTCGGCGGGGCCTGGTTCCCGAAAGAGGGCCGCCGCACCGGCACCACCGGCCGATTCGCGGTCGCCCGCCTCCTGCCGGATGGCCGCCTCGACACCTCCTTCGCCGGCCGCGGTCACAAGATCCTCCCCGTCCGCGAGAGCGGCTCCTACGCGAGCGCGGGAGCGCTCGACGTCGGCGGCCGGGTGATCCTCGCCGGCAAGACGGGGACGCTGCTCGGCTTCGCCGCGCTCGGCGAATCGGGGCAGCTGGACCGCTCCTACGGCCGCCGCGGCTTCGCCCTCCACGACGTCCGCGACGAATACCTCCCCGGCGACGTCGCTGACGACTCGCATCGGCGGATCGTCGCCGCGCTGGAATCGATCGGCAGCCCTTCGACGCCGCGCAAGGGCGCCTTCCGCGCCTGGCGCCTGCGCGCCGACGGCCCCTTCGACCGCCGCTTCGGCGGCGACGGCCGCGTCGCGGTCCGCCTCGGCAGCCGGCTCGGCACCGCCCGCTCGGTCGCCCTGCAGGGCAATGGCCGGATTCTGCTCGGCGGCTGGGCCAAGCTGCCGGGCACGATCGACACGGACTTTGCACTGGTTCGGCTCCGCGGCGGCCTCTGACGGGTTGCAGACGCTGACGAGCGCAGTAGCGTCCCTGCAAATGGAGCGGACCCGGGACGTGCACAACATCGCCCTCGGCAAGGCGATCCGGCAGCTGCGCAAGGACGCGCCGCTGACCCAGCAGGCGCTGGCCGATCGCGCCGAGGTGCCGGTCGAAGAGCTGCGGCGGATCGAAATCGGCGCCGTCGACGCCGACTGGGGCTCGGTGCGCCGCCTCGCCTACGCGCTGGACGTCGACCTGCCGGAGGTCTTTCGCCTCACCGAGGATCTTTTGGACGATTGAAGGCCGTCACCTTCGACTTCTGGAACACGATCGCGACCGTGCCGCCGGGGGCGATGACCGAGGCGCGGAAGCGGGGGATCGCGGCGGCGCTGCGGAGCCACGAGGCCGAGGTCGAGGCGGACCTGCTGATCGAGGGGCTGGGGCAGGTCGGGCTCGAGTGGGAGCGGGCCTGGACAGCGGGGCGGCACCTGCCCCCGCACGAGGCGGCGGCGGCGCTGGTCCGCCACCTCGGGGTCGAGGGGGCGGCGCGGGAGATGGTCGCCGAGGCCTTCCTCGGCGCCGGGCGGGAGGTCCCGTTCGAGTTCGCGCACGGGATTCACGAGTGCCTGGCAGGGCTGGGGGAGCGGGGGATCCGGCTCGGGATCGTCTGCGACGTCGGCTTCAGCGGCGGCGAGCTGCTGCGCGGGCTGCTCGACGCCGAGGGCCTGCTCGCCCACTTCGACGGCTGGGGGTTCTCGGACGAGGTCGGCCACTACAAGCCCTCGCCGCAGATCTTCGAAGCAGCCCTGGCGGCGCTCGGGGCGGAGCCGGCGGAGGCGATGCACGTCGGCGACCTGCGGCGGACCGACGTCGCCGGTGCCGCCGCCCTGGGGATGAGGACGGTCCGCTACCGTGGCATGAACCCCGAGGGGGACGAGGAAGACGGGGAGGAGGCCGAGTTCGTCCTCGACGCTCACGCTGAGCTGCTCGAGTTCGTCGATCGCCTGACCGCATAGGCGTCGACCTCCTTCGGCGCGCCCTTGGCCCGGAAGCGCCGCCTCTTCGCCTCGGCGGCGCCGGCCGGGAGCTGGGCGAGGGCGGTGCCGGAGACGAGGATCTCCTCGGGCTTGGCCGCCTCGGCGAGGCGGGCGGCGATGTTGACGTCGACGCCGAAGTAGTCGCCGCCGAGCTTGCGGGGGCGGCCGAGGTGGATGCCGGTGCGCAGGCGGGGGCGGTAGCCCTCGACCTCGACCGCGGCGAGGCGCTCGCCGGCCTCGAAGGCGGCTTCGACCGCGCTCGGTGCGTCCCAGAACGCCGCCATCAGGCCGTCGCCTAGCCGCTTCACGACCTCGCCGCGGTGCTCGGCGACGGGCGGCTCGATCGCCGCCGCGACCTCGCGCAGCAACCGCACCGAGGCGGCGTCGCCGGCCTCGAGCGCCCAGCTCGAGAAGCCGACCAGGTCGGTGAAGAGGATCGCGACGTCGACCTTGCCGCGGCCGCGGTCCTGAAACTCGGCCAACCGCTGCCAGGCCTGCAGGGCGGTGAGGCCGACCTCGCCGGCGAAGCCGTGCTCCTCCCCCCGCAGCGAGACCAGCTGGCGGGCGGCGCGGTCGGCCGGGCGGCCGCGGGCGGTGGAGAGGTGGTCGATGTGCTCGTCGCCGCCGAGGGTGCGCTCGCGCGTCCGCCGCACCGCGTCGACCAGCTTCGGGCTGCGGTTGAACCGCTGGACGGCGGTCGCGAACCGCCTGTCGCGCCTCTCGCTCATCGCCGGGAGACTGCCACAGCTCAGCGGCTCTTCAGCAGGCGGCCGACCGCCTCCATCATCTCCTCGGTCTTCTCCTCGCGCGCCTCGGGGGTCTCGGCC
>DATMBY010000172.1:0-7577 GCA_035558995.1 Solirubrobacterales bacterium | reverse complement strand
GCGAGGAGCGATTCAAGCCGACTGAGGCGGCTCCGTTCTTCGAGGGCCTCCTGCCGGAGGGGGCAGCGCGCGCGGCGATCGCCGGCAGGCTCGGGATCAGCGAGGGAGATGGCTTCAACATGCTGGCCGCGCTCGGTGCTGACTGTGCCGGAGCGGTGACGGTTCTGCCTGAGGATCAACCATCTCGGGCGCCGGCAGCCGCAGCTCGTCCCCTCAGCGAAAACCAGCTCGGCGAGTTGCTCCACGATCTTCCGCGCAATCCCCTCGGAATCGACATCGACCCCGACGGCGTGCGTCTGAGCCTGGGTGGAGTCCAGGAGAAGCTCATCCTCGTCCGTCTTCCCACGGGCGATTTCGCCCAGCCCATTGGGGGGATGCCAAGCAACTGCCTGCTGAAGCCGGAGCACGAGCGCTTCGAGGGGCTGGCGGTCAACGAGGCGTTCTGCATGAGGATCGCAGCGGCGGCCGGGAACGAGGCTGCCACCACCGAGTTGCTCGAGCTCGGCGGCATACGTTGCCTGTACAGCGAGCGGTTCGATCGCACCGTTGGTGCCGATGGCGCAATTACGCGTCTCCATCAGGAGGACATGTGCCAGGCCCTTGGCCTGCTGCCAACCCAGAAGTACGAAGCTGACGACGGGCCATCGGTGGCATCGGTGATCGCGCTGCTGAGGAGGCAGCCGAGCCCTCGCATCGCACTCGACGTCAATGCCTTTGTCCGTGCGGTGCTGACCTCCTTTCTGCTTGGCAACAGCGACGCCCACGGCAAGAACTTCTCGCTGCTCTACGACCCTGCGGCCGGTGTTCGTCTATCCCCTCTCTACGACGTCGTTTCGACTGCCGTTTACGACGACCTGATTCCGCGGCTGGCGATGGCGATTGGCGGGGAGGACGACCCCTCTCAAGTTGACCTCTTTTGCTGGGAGCGCCTGGGTGCCGAAAGCGGCCTCGGGGGAGCGCTGCCCAGATTCGTCCAACGCTGGTCGAGCGAGATTCTCGCTGCGGCCGAGGCCTGCCTTCGCGATGCCGAGCAGGAGGGATGGTCGCACCCGGTGCTGGAGGCGATTGCCGATCTCTGCCGCGAACGTGCCCTCAGATTGATCGACGGCCGCTAGTCCGGCTTGCGCGCCGAGACCAGCAGGTTGTAGAAGAGCTCGGCCGGGAGGTAGGGCTCGAGGACTTTGGTGTCCACCTTCTGCAGGGCGATGTAGCTGTTGAAGGCGAAGCGGCGCCAGCCGAAGGAGATCGACTCGGGCTCGGCGCTCGACTCGACCGTGCGCAGGCCCCAGCCCCAGGCGTTGGAGAGGAGCTCCTCGCCGCCGACGCGGCGCTGCTCGAAGCCCGCGTCCTTGAGCAGGCGGCGGAGGTCGGCCGGGGCGAAGGCGTGGACGTCGACCTCGCCCTCGAGCGAATGGCCCTCGGACTGCTCGTGCTCGGGCGTGGTGCGGACGTGGGCGCCGACCGCGCGCCGCCAGACCGGCGCCAGGGCGAGGCCGGCGCGCTTCGGCAGCGCCGCCAGCCGGTCGCCGTAGCGGGAGGGCTCGCCGGCGAAGGCGATCATCCCGCCCGGCCTCAGGACGCGGCGGAATTCGGCGAAGGCCTTGTCGAGGTCGGGGATGTGGTGGAGAACGGCGTGGCCGAGGACGAGGTCGAAGCTCTCGTCCTCGAAAGGCAGGGTCTCGGCCTCGGTCTCGACCGTGGTCACGTCCTCGAGCCCGAGCGCGTCGGCCGTCGCCGCCAGCTGCTTCAGCATCCCCGGCGAGATGTCGGTCGCGGTCAGCCGCTCGATCGCCCCGAGCTGGACCAGGTTGAGCGAGAAGTAGCCGGTGCCGGAGCCGATCTCCAGCGCGTCGCCGAAGGAGCGGCCCTTGAGCCCGCCCAGCGCCTTGACCAGCTTCAGCCGGACCTGGCGCTGGCCGACCTCGCCGAAGTCGATGCCCCACTTGGCGTCGTACTCGTGGGCGGCCGCGTCGTGGTAGCGGGTGTTGACGTCCTTGATGTGCTCGTGGGTGGCGGTGGGGGAGGCCGGCATGGGGCGGGAACTCTAATAGCGTCCCGCCCGTGGAGCGTCACTACCTCCAGTCGAACCAGCCGCCCGGGGTGCCGCCGCTGCCGCTGACCGGCGAGCGGACGCTGCCCGACGTGCCGGAGGAGAACTACTGGTTCCGCCGCCATCTCGTCGTCTACGAGTGGATCGCCGAGTGGGTGAGGGGGAAGCGGGTGGTCGACATGGCCTGCGGCGAGGGGTACGGCTCCGACGTCCTCGCCGGGACCGCCGCCGGCGTCGTCGGCGTCGACGCCAACCCAGAAGCGCACGACCACGCGCGGCTCCGCTACCGGCGCCCGAGCCTGCGCTTCGAGCGCGACCTGGTCGAGAGCTTCTCCGAGCCCTGCGACGCGGTCGTCTTCCTGCAGACGATCGAGCACGTCCAGGATCCGGGCGCGATCCTCGACCACTTCAAGTCGATGCTGGCGCCAGGCGGCGTCGCCTACGTCTCCACCCCGAACCTGCTGACGCTGGCGCCGCCGGGGGCGGAGAAGTCCGACAACCCCTGGCATGTGAAGGAGTACCGGGCCGAGGAATTCCGGGCGCTCTGCGAGGCGCACTTCCCCCAGGTCGAGCTGCTCGGCCTCTTCCACGCCCGCAAGCTGCGCGCCCACGAGCTGGCGATCAAGCTCGGCTGGGACTCGGTGCACAAGGCCCTGCGCCTGACCAAGCCCTTCTACGACCGCTTCACCCCCGCGATCGCCGCTTCTGACTTCCGCCTGGACGCGGGCGACCTCGACCGCTCCCTCGACTTCCTCGCGGTCTGCCACTCGGATTGATGAGCCGGGAGGGGACCGCCGGGGACCTGGCGATCGTCCTGCACAGCCACATGCCCTACGTCGAGGGCTTCGGGACCTACCCCTTCGGCGAGGAGTGGCTGTTCGACGCGGTGATCCGCTCCTACCTGCCGGTGCTGGAGGTGGCGCGGGACCTGACGATGACGGTGACGCCGGTGCTCGCCGACCAGCTCGAGGACGCAGGCGCCGCCGAGCGCCTGCGGCGGTTCCTGCTCGAGTGGCGGATCGGGGCCGCCGAAGCGGACCTGCCGCAGGTGCCGGAGGAGTGTCGGGCCGCCTGCGAGGGCGAGCGCCAGCGGTACGCCCACGCGCTGGAGCTGCTCGACGCCGCCGGGGGCGACCCGCTCGTCCCCTTCCAGCGGGCGGCGGCGGAGGGTCGGATCGCCCTCGCCGCCTCCGCCGCGACCCACGCTGTGCTGCCGCTGCTTGCGACCCGTGAGGGGCTGCGGCTGCAGCTGGAAGCCGGAATCCGCTCCCACCGGCGCCGCTTCGGCTGGGACGGCGGCTTCTGGCTGCCGGAGTGCGCCTACGCCCCGACGCTCGAGTGGCGGCTGGCCGAGCAGGGCGTGCGCTGGTTCTGCGTCGACCAGAGCCGGCACGCCGAGCCGCTGGAGGCGCTGGCGCCGGTCGCGACCGAGGCCGGGCCGGTGGCGCTGCCGATCGACTGGGAGGCGATCTCCTGGCTCTGGTCGCTCGACGGCTACCCCTCCGACCCGGCGCACGCACAGTTCGCTGGCAAGTCGCTGCGCGGGATCCGGATCTGGCGGGTGGGCGGAGGCGCGTATGAGCCCGATGCCGCGGCGGCCGTGGCGCGGCGCCAGGCGGAGGAGTTCCTCGCCGCCGCGGCGGCGAGGTTGCGCGCCTACGCCGAGAGCCGCGGCCGCCGCGGCCTGCTCGTCTTCGCGATCGACACCGAGCTGCTCGGGCACTGGTGGTCGGAGGGGCCGATCTGGCTGCGCGGCGTGCTCGAGGGGGCGGAGGCGGCCGGGGTCCGGCTCGTCACCGTGCCGCAGGCACTGGCCGAGCACGAGCCGGCCTCCGGGTCGCTGCGCGCCTCGACCTGGGGCGAGGGCAAGGACCTGAGCACCTGGGATTCGCCGGCGGTCGCCGACCTCGCCTGGGGCGCGCGGAGGATGGAGCTGCGCCTGCTGCGCGCGGCTTCCGCCGGGCTGCGCGGGGAGCGCCTGGAGCGGGCCGCGCGCGAGCTGCTCGCCGCCCAGTCGAGCGACTGGGCGTTTCTCGATCAGCGCAAGCAGGCCGGCGATTACGCATACCAGCGCGCCACCGACCACTCACGGGCGCTCTTGGAGGCCATAGACTCCGACCGCCACACCGATCCGCGTATGCGTTCCCTCGCCCCGGACCTCAGCCTCGCTCCCCTCCTGGAGCCCTAAAAACCAACCCCAGGCAAGCCACCCGGACCAGCTCCCTCCCAACTTTGACCCGCGTCCTGATCCTCTCCTGGGAGTACCCGCCGCTGATCGAGGGCGGCCTCGCCCGCCACGTCCGCAAGCTCTCCGAGGCGCTGGTCGAGCGCGACGTCGAGGTCCACGTGCTGACCCGCGGGGGGGAGGAGTCCCCCGCCACCGAGCGCCGCGGCGGGGTAATCATCCACCGCATCCGCGAGCCCAAACGGCCGACCGATCTCGGCGAGTTCGTCGCCTGGATCGAACGGATGAACTCCGACATGCTCGCCGCCGGGGTCGAGCTCGGCGACCGCTACAGCTACGACCTCGTCCACGGCCACGACTGGCTCGTCGCCAACGCCTGCGACCACCTCGCCAAGCGCTTCGAAGCGCCGCTGATCACCACCATCCACGCGACCGAGTACGGCCGCCACCAGGGCTGGGTCGACAAGCACCCGCAGACCTACATCCACGGGGTCGAGCGCTGGATCACCAACCGCTCCGACCGCGTCATCGCCTGCTCCCACTACATGCGCGAACAGGTCGCCGACATCTTCGGCGTCGAGGAGGGGCGGATCAGCGTGATCCCGAACGGGATCGACCCCGACGACCTCCCGGCCCAGCCGGCGGAGGAGCTGGCGCGGCTGCGCTCGGAGTTCGCGGCGCCCGAGGAGAGGCTCGTCCTGCTGATCGGCCGCCTCGTCTACGAGAAGGGGTTCCAGCTGGCGCTGGAGGCGATGCCGCGGGTGCTCGAGGAGGCGCCGGGCACGCGCTTCCTCGTCGCCGGCTCGGGCACCCACGAGGCCGAGCTGAAGCGCCAGGCGCAGGAGCTGGGGCTGATGGAGCACGGCACCTTTCTCGGCTGGATCGGCGACGACGTCCTGCACTCGCTCTACCGGATCGCCGATCTCACCGTGGTCCCCTCGATCTACGAGCCCTTCGGGCTCGTCGCCCTGGAGGCGATGGCCTCCGGCTGCCCCTGCATCGTCGCCGACACCGGCGGCCTGCGCGAGGTCGTGCCGCACGAGGAGGCGGGGCTGCGCTTCCGCGCCCACGACCCCGAAGCCCTGGCCGAGGTCGCGATCCGCGTCCTCTCCGACGACGAGCTCGGACGCCGCCTCGTCGCCGAAGCCTACGAGCACCTGCGTCGCTTCGACTGGGGCGACGTCGCCGAGCAGACGGCCGCGGTCTACGCCGAGCTGGCCGGCGCCAAGACCGCGTAAGGGCCCGAAAGCGCTCGCCGGCTTCCCGGCCTCAGCAGCTGTCCCGCCGCCGCCGGGCAAGGCTGCGATCGCTGATCGTGAAGCTGCCGTCGTCGCTGCTGGCCGGCGTCCAGTGGATGCCGTCGAGCAGCTCAAGCGGCGAGATCGAGAGGGCCCCGGCGAGCTTCATCAGCGTGTCGACGCGGGCCAGTCGCGTCCCCTGCTCGAGCATCCCGATCTCCGTCCGGTGCAGCGAAGCGAGCGCCCCCAGTTCTTCCTGCGACATCGCCGCCCGGCGGCGGCAGCGGAAGAGGTTGCGCCCGAACTTGACCGCCACCTCCTCCGACCGGATTCTTCCGTCGCGAGCCACGCAGGGACTGTTCCGCAGTCGGTCCATTGTCAGCCAGACAATACATTTCAGAGATGACGGACTTCTTGCAGTCGCTACTCGCCATGCCCTGCGTACTCCGGCGGCTGCATCGTCGTCCAGGCCGCCGGGTCCGGTTCCACCGGCCGCTCCCAGTGCAGCTCCCGCGGCGCCTCGCGCATGCGGATGATCCGGGCCGGGACGCCGCCGACGATCGCGTTGGCCGGGACGTCCTTGGTGACCACCGCGTTGGTGCCGATGACGGAGTTGTCGCCGACGCTGACGCCGCGGAGGATGCAGGCGCCGTAGCCGATCCAGACGTTGTTGCCGACCTCGACGTCGCGCTTGTAGATCCCCTGGAGGCGGATCGGCCGCTCGACCTCGACGACCCCGTGGTCGAAGTCGATGAACATCGCCCGGTCGGCGATCACGCACTGCTCGCCGATCCGCACCCGCTGGTAGGCGGAGATCGTGCACTCCTGGCCCATCACCGTCTTGGCGCCGATCTCGACCGCGCCCTCATGGCAGCGGATCTTGGTCCCGTCGCCGATCCAGACGAAGCGGCCGAAGCGGATCTCTCCCCGCGGCTCGATCTTCAGTTCCAGGCCCCTGCCGAGGAAGAAGGGACCGTCCGAGCGCCAGCGCCTCCCGGCCGGGGTCAGCAGCCGGCGCCAGAGGTAGCGCCAGAGGAGCCGCGCGTAGCGCGGGGTCAGCATCCGGTTGCGGGCCAGGAAGCGGAGCACGGCGGGGCAACTTTAGAGGTCGATTCGTAGACTGGGCCGCCCTTGGCCAACGTCGCCAAATCCGCCCCCCTCGCCGAGCGCCTCCTCGCCGGCGAAAAGCGGGCGCTGGCGCGGGCGATCACGCTGATCGAGTCCGACGACCCGGCCGGCTGGGAGCTGGTCCGCGAGGTCTACCCGCGCACCGGCAAGGCTCGCATCATAGGCTTCACCGGACCGCCCGGGGTGGGGAAGAGCACGCTGATCGGCGCCCTCACCGGCGAGCTGCGCAAGGCCGAGCGCGAGGTCGCCGTGCTCTCGATCGATCCCTCCAGCCCGTTCACCCGCGGCGCCCTGCTGGGGGACCGGATCCGCCTCACCGACCACTTCCTCGACCCCGGCGTCTTCATCCGCTCGATGGCGTCCCGCGGCGCCCTCGGCGGCCTCTCCGAGGCGGCCCTGCAGGTGGCGCTGATCATGGACGCCGCCGGCAAAGACGACGTCCTGATCGAGACCGTCGGCGTCGGCCAGGCGGAGATCGACATCGTCGACCACGCCGACACGATCGTGCTGGCGCTGATGCCCGGGTCCGGCGACTCGATCCAGGCGCTGAAGGCGGGGGTGATGGAGATTCCCGACGTGATCGTCGTCAACAAGGCCGACCACCCGATGACCGACACGATGGTCCGCGAGGTGCGAGGGGTGCTGGCGCTGTCCCAGGATCCCGAGGGCTGGAAGGTGCCGATCCTGCGCACCGAGGCGGCGCGCGGCGAGGGGGTCGCCGATTTGGCCGCGCAAATCGACGCGCACCGGAAGTTCATCGAGCAGGCGGGGACGCTGGCCGAGCGCCGCGCCCGCAACCTGCGCAGCGAGGTGCTCGGGATCGCCACCTCGCGGATGCGCCGCCAGCTCGAGCAGACGGTCTCCGAGGATCCGGCGACGGCGGAGCTGCTCGATCGCGTCGTCCGCCGCGAGCTCGACCCCGCCACCGCGGCGAGCGAGCTGCTGGAGAAGCACGCCGATGGCTGAGGACGGCTCG
>DATMBY010000171.1:0-2771 GCA_035558995.1 Solirubrobacterales bacterium | reverse complement strand
AGGAGATCCACGGCTTCGACCTCATAGAACCGCTCAAGATCAAGTCGGGGACCCTTTACCCACTGTTGATCCGGCTGGAAAATCTGGGCTGGCTGGAGAGCCGTTGGGAGGAATCCAACCGCCCCGGGCCACGCCGGCGCTTGTATCGGCTGACGGCTGAGGGCGAGCCGGCGGCACGACGCTTCCTCGCGGAGGCCAAGGCCGGCAAAGCGGCTGCCGCAGTCCGCCAGCCCAGGGTCACGGTGCCGGGGGTGGCCGGATGAGCATGATCCTCGGCGTAGCGTTGGCGCTCCTGGGTCTGATCGCCGCTGCGGTGCTAGGGGCCTTTTGGCTGGTCCTCAAGGCGGCGATGAACCAGGAAGCGGCTTCCGTCGTGCCCGCGATGACCCGTGGTCTCCTCACGCGCGCGCGAGCCCGACTTCCTCAGGATGCCCAACCTCGCTGGGAAGAGGAGTGGCCGGCTGGCTTCGAGGAAGCAATCGAAAAGCGTCCGATCTGGGCGATGCGCCAGGCAATGTCTCTATATGCCGGAGCAGGACGCATTGCTCGAGAGCTAGAACCAGCGACCGAAGCAGCTGGGAAAGCGTCGCCCCGACTGGGCTCCGTTGGGTCCTCGGCGATCGCGAACATCGATCGGATTCGCGGGCCGCTTGGGAAAGTCTGGGAATTTCTACGCCGCCTGGATGCCGATGTAGCGCTACAGCTCCGCCGGATCTATGGGTCTACGTCGCAAATGAGGCTGATGAATTCGGCCAGGATCCTCGCCTACCTGATCTGGCTCATATTGCTGTTGATCAGCGGATGGACCGCGGCTGGGATTGCTGATCGGCTAATTCCTTAGGACTCGTCCTTCGGACAAGTGCGGCTGAGAGGAGTCGAACCTCCACGGGTGTTTCCACCCACAAGGCCCTCAACCTTGCGCGTCTACCAGTTCCGCCACAGCCGCTCGAGGGCGCTCGATTCTAGATGTTTGCGTGCAGGGGGAGGGCGCAGGTTGCGGGTGTCCGGGGGAGGCGGTAGCCTTGCGAACAAGTGTTCGAAGGCAATTTGCGGCTCTTTGAGCCTGAAGCGGGAGCGGAGGACCGGAACGAAGATGGAACTGGATCTGACCAAGAGGCAGAAGGAGATCTTCGACTTCATCCGCAAGTACGCGGCGAAGACGGGCTACCCACCGACGGTGCGGGAGATCGGCAAAGCGGTCGGTCTGCACTCGTCCTCGACGGTCCACGCGCACCTGGCCAACCTGGAGAAGCTGGGCCTGGTCAAGCGCGATCCCTCGAAGCCGCGGGCGATCGAGCTGCTCTACGAGAAGGCGAAGCGGACGATCAGCTCTGAAGGGGGTCTTCCGTTGGTCGGCCAGGTCGCCGCCGGCGAGCCGATCCTGGCCGAAGAGAACATCGAGGAGTACCTCGAGGTCCCCGACGTGATCGGGGGCGAGGACGGCGACTACATCCTCCAGATCCGCGGCGAAAGCATGAAGGAAGCCGGGATCATCGAGGGCGACTACGTGATCGTCCGCCCCAGCGACGACGCGGCCAACGGCGAGATCGTCGTCGCCCTGATCGGCGAGGAGGCGACGGTGAAGCGGATCTACCGCGAAAAAGACCACATCCGGCTCCAGCCGGAGAACGCGGAAATGGAGCCGATCCTGACCACCGAGGCGCGGGTGCTGGGCAAAGTCGTGGGGGTCTTCAGGAAGGTCTAGTGGCCCTGACTCAGGGCCACTTGCCTGCTTCGATCAGGCGCTTGTAGCGCCGCTGCTTGCGGCGCGCGTCCCACATCACCAGCGGCAGCAGCCGCAGCGACAGCCGCGGGAAGAGGTCGACGAAGCGCAGGAACGGCCCGCGCCAGCGGGGCACGATCAGGATCGGGCGGGGGCGCTCGGTTAGCCTCCCGACCTCTTTCGCCACCTCCTCGGCGGTCAGCAGCCGGCCGGAGAAGGAAGGCGCCGCGTCGGGGTCGTCGAGCTTGTCCTCGAGCATCGGCGTCCAGATCCCGTCGGGGCAGACGGCGGAGAGCTTGACGCCCTTGACGCCGCTGCGGCGGAGGTCGAAGAGGGTGCCGAGAGTGAAGGCCATCGCGGCGTGCTTGCTGGCCGAGTAGGCGACCTCGCCCGGGGCGGCAACGATCCCGGCGAGGGAGACGACGTTGACGACTTGACCCTGGCCGGCGGCGCGCATCGGCCCCAGCGCCGCGATCGTCCCGTTCATCAGGCCGGTGACGTTGACGTCCAGCATCGTCTGACGCCGCTCGGCGCTCTGCTCCCAGGGGACGCCGCTGAAGAAGACGCCGGCGTTGTTGATCCAGAGGTCGAGTGAGCCGGTGCGGCCGATCGACTCGGCGAGGCCGCGGCAGGCAGCCTCGTCGCGGACGTCGAGGGCCGAGCCACGCGCTTGCTCACCCAGCTCGGCGGCGGTCCGGTCGGCGGCGCCGGCATCGACGTCGGTGACGTGGACGCGGTAGCCGCGCCCGATCAGCTCCGCCGCGATCGCGCGCCCGAGGCCGCTGCCAGCGCCGGTGACGACCGCGGTTCGCATTGCGGCGAGTCTACGGCGACGGGACGAAAACGGTCCATATAGGGACATTTTCGTCCCGTCGGCAGCAGGAGGGCTACCCTTGGTGGGCGGGCCGAGCGGACCGCGGGGGGAGAGAAAACCCCTCGAGGAAAGTCCGGACACCACAGGGCAGGGCGGTGGGTAACGCCCACCCGGGGAAACCCGCGGGAAAGTGCCACAGAAATGACACGGCCGATGGCGCGACTGCAGCTGCGT
>DATMBY010000170.1:0-2406 GCA_035558995.1 Solirubrobacterales bacterium | reverse complement strand
CCCTTGCCCAACGATTGCGTTGCGCCCGGCGAGGATAGGGCCGGGACCGAGAGCAGGAGCGTCGCCGCGAGCGCTGCCGCCGTCGTCGCCAAGAACGTCTTCGCTTGCACGCCCATCCTCCGCCTCCTGTCCAGGTCGCTCACTCCAAAGGGACTACGGAGAAAGCGTCCCACCGTCACGGTCGCGGGCTAGAGCGGCCCCCATCGCTTCTCCTCGCCTAGGAGCCGAGGATCTTCGCCTTCTGGGCGGCGAACTCCTCCTCGGTGAGGATGCCCTGCTCTTTCAGCGCTCCCAGTTCCTTCAGTTGGTCGATCACCGAGGTCTCGCCGGCCGCCGGGGCCGGAGCGGCAGCCTGGGGCGGCGGGGCCTGCTGGGCGTACTGCTGCTGTTCCTGCGCGGCCCAGCGCTCGCCCTGGCGTTTGGAGACGCGGTTGCTGACCGAGGTCGCGGTGCCGGCGATGACCGCGGTGCGGGCGACGCCTCGAAGTAGTCCTGGCATTGGTCGTTCCTCTCTCTACGCGTTGGCCTCGGCCGCGTCGAGCGCGGCGAGGACGTCTTCGGCGGGGATGCGGCCGCTGGCGACGAGCTCGCCGCCGGAGCGCCGGACAGCCGCCACGAACGGCGCCGCCCAGGTGTTCTCGAAGACGAGCAGGGCGGCCGAGGTGCCGGGCTCCAGCGCCCCCGCGGCCTCGCCGACGTCCTCGTCGGAGATCAGGCCCGAGGAGGCGCCCTCGAAGACCGAGAGCTGCGCGCCGTCCTCGCCGAGGTCGGCCAGCTCGATGCCGGCGACCGAGCCGTCCTCGTCCTTGGTGATGAAGGAGACGTCGAGGATCCGGATCACGCCGCGCTCGACCAGGTCGAGGAGGTGCGGCATCGCCTCGCCGTTGGGCTGGCGTCCGCGCCACTCGATCAAGACGTAATCGATCGGCCCCACTTCGAGTTGCTCGTCCATCGATCCGCCTCTCTTTAGGTAAGGAAATTCGATCTGCCGGGCAAACATAGCGCGGCCCGCAGGGCGGTCGAGGCGAGCCGCGGGTGGAGCGCCCCGTTAGGCTCGCTCGCGACCCCCCGAGCAAGGAGAGCAGTAGATGAGCCAGCCACCTGACGCCGACGAGGCCGCGAAGCTCTACGGCAGCCGCTTCCTGACCGAAGACGCGCCCGCCAAGGACTTCCCGGCCAGCGGCATGTCCGCCCTCGATGCGATGCGGCTGGTCGACGAGGAACTGGTCCTGGAGGGGGACCCATGGCGCAACCTCGCCACCTTCGTCACCACCTGGATGGAGCCGGAGGCGCAGCGGATCGTCAGCGAGAACCTGCACCGCAACTTCATCGACCACGCCGAGTATCCGATCACGGCGGAGATCGAGCAGCGCTGCATCCGCATGCTCGCCGATCTCTACCACGCGCCGGGGGAGACGACCGGCTGCCGCACCCAGGGCTCCTCGGAGGCGATCATGCTCGGCGCTCTCTCCTTGAAGTGGAAGTGGAAGGAGCGGCGCGAAGCCGCCGACAAGGGCACCGAGAAGCCGAACCTCGTCTTCGGCGGCGACGTCCACGTGGTCTGGGAAAAGTTCTGCCGCTACTTCGACGTCGAACCGCGGATCGTCCGCCTGCGCGAGGACAAGTACGTGATCGGCCCCGAGGACGTCGAGCCCCACGTCGACGAGAACACGATCGGCGTCGCCGCCGTCCTCGGCACCACCTTCACCGGCCACGCCGACGACATCAAGGGGATCAACGACCTGCTGATCCGGATCCGCGACGAGAAGGGGATCGACGTGCCGCTGCACGTCGACGGCGCCAGCGGCGGCTTCGTCTGGCCCTTCCTCTACCCCGACTCCGAGTGGGACTTCCGGCTCGAGCAGGTGCGCTCGATCAACGTCTCCGGCCACAAGTTCGGGCTCGTCTACCCCGGGATCGGCTGGCTCGTCTTCCGCGAGAAGAGCGACCTGGCAGAGGACCTCGTCTTCTACGAGAACTACCTCGGCAAGACCGACGCCACCTTCACCCTCAACTTCTCCACCGGCGCCTCGATGGTCCTCGCCCAGTACTACAACTTCGTCCGCCTCGGCCGCGAGGGCTACGCGCACGTGATGGGGGCGATGGAGCAGAACGCGAAGGCGCTGGCGCAGAAGCTCGAGGACAACGGCAACTTCGACCTCATCGGGGCTGACGAGGAGCAGCTGCCGCTGGTTGCCTTCAAGCTGCGCGAGGGCAAGTCCTACGACGAGTTCGACGTCTCCTGGCAGCTCTCGGCCGAGCGCGGCTGGATGCTCCCTGCCTACACGATGCCGCCCGACGCGCAGGAGGTGAAGGTGATGCGGGCGCTGGTCAAGGAGACCCTCGGCCGCCAGCAGGTCGACCGCCTCGCCGACGACATCGAACAGGCCTGCAAGGTCCTAGATG
>DATMBY010000169.1:0-2541 GCA_035558995.1 Solirubrobacterales bacterium | reverse complement strand
GGTCGGCCCGGCCCTGGTCCTCGTGCTCGCCGGCGCCCAGACCTTCTCCTGGAGCGACTGGCCCGTCTACCTCCTCGCCCTCTCCGCCCAGTTCGGCTTCGACTTCGCCGCGGCGGCGGTCCGCGCCCGGCTGATCGACGGCGCCCGCCCGCTCGAGGTGCTGCGGATGATCGCCCCGGTCTACGGCCTCGACGCCGCCCTCGCGCCGATCGGGCTGCTGGCTGCCGTGGCGGCGCTGCAGGTCGGGCCGGCGATCTGCCTGGCGGTGATCCCGCTCGGCCTCGTCCTCGCCGTCCTCTCGCGTGAGCGGCAGACGCGGATCGACCAGGCGCTCGCGCTCAGCGAGGCCTACCAGGGCACCGCGCTCCTGCTCGGCGACGTGGTCGAGGCCGACGACGCCTACACCGGCAGCCACAGCCGCGGCGTCGTCGAGCTCTCCCTCGCGGTCAGCGACCGCCTCGGCCTAGGCTTCGAGCAGCGGCGCAACGTCGAGTTCGCCGCCCTCCTCCACGACGTCGGCAAGATCGCCGTCCCCGACGAGATCATCAACAAGAAGGGGCCGCTCGACGACGCCGAGTGGGAGGTGATGCGCCAGCACACGATCGAGGGCGAGCGGATGCTGAAGCGGATCGGCGGCGTCCTCGCCGAGGTCGGGACGATCGTCCGCGCCTCGCACGAGGACTTCGACGGCTCCGGCTACCCCGACGGCCTCGCCGGCGAGGAGATCCCGGTCGAGGCCCGCATCGTCACCTGCTGCGACGCCTTCAGCGCGATGACCACGACCCGCTCCTACCGCAAGGCGATGGGCACCGACGCGGCGATCGCCGAGCTGCACCGCTGCGCCGGCACCCAGTTCGACCCCGAAGTGGTGAGGGCGCTGGTCGAGCTGGTGGAGGCCGGTCAGGTCTGAGCCATAAAGTGGCGGCCGATGCCGGACGCGCCACAGCTCTTCCTGATCGACGGCAACAGCCTCGCCTACCGCGCCTTCTTCGCCCTTCCCGAGTCGATCGGGACCAGCGACGGGCGGCCGACCAATGCCATTTACGGCCTTGCTTCGATGCTCGTGAAAATCATCGACGAACACCATCCGCAGGGGGTGGTGGTCGCCTGGGACGCGGGCTGGAGCGGCCGCGAGAAGACCTACGACCTCTACAAGGCCCAGCGCAAACCCCGCCCTGACCTGCTGCGGGAGCAGTGGCCGCACCTGATGCCGCTGGTCGAGGCCTTCGGCTACACCAACGTCAGGGTCGACGGCTACGAGGCCGACGACGTGATCGCCTCGCTGGTCAAGCAGGCGCGCGAAGAGGGGATCGAGGTGATGGTCGTCACCGGCGACCGCGACGCCTACCAACTGGTCGCCGAGGGGGTGCGGGTGATGAGCACCTCGCGCGGGATCACCGAGACCAAGATCTACGACCGCGAGGCGGTGATCGAGCGCTACGGCATCCCGCCGGAGCTCGTGCCGGACTTCATCGCCTTGCGCGGTGATCCCTCGGATGGGATCCCAGGCGCGAAGGGAGTGGGCGAGAAGACCGCCGCCGAGCTCCTGCGACGCCGCGGCTCGCTCGAGTCCGCGATCGAGAACGCCGTCCGTGAACGCCCGCCCCGCCTGTCCGGCGCCCTTCTGGAGGGCGCGGACGACCTGCGAATGTTCAAGGACCTCGCCACGCTGCGGACGGTGAAGGTAAGGCGACCGACGGACAAGGCGACCGACTACGCGGGCGGCGCGAAGGCCGCGCGCAGGCGTGGGATGAACCGCCTCGCGGAGCGCCTCGTGAAGGCGACGGACGGCCGGCGATGAATTCGGCCGAGGCGGGCGGTCCTACGGAGGAACCGAATCGAGGAGGCGCCATGACCGACCGACTGCAATTGGCGCGCGATACCTATCGCGCCTACGAGTCCGAGGATCGCCAGCTCATCGAGGACCTGCTGGCAGACGACTTCACTTTCTACAGCCCATCGGACCCGGGAATCGACCGCGAGCGGTACTTCGAGCGCTGCTGGCCGAACGCGGGAACGACGAAGTCGTTCGACTACGTGCGGCTGATCGAATCGGGCGACGAGGTGATCGTCACCTACGAGCTGACAAAGGAGGACGGCCACCGGTTCCGCAACACTGAGGTCCTCACCTTCAGGGGCGACAAGCTCGCGAAGGCCGAGGTTTACTTCGGCTGGGATCTCGACTGATTCAAACCCCAGAAACGCGCTCATAGCGGCTTTTTTTCAGGGGTCGACCACACCAAGGAAGGCGCGCAGCCGAAGACCCGCCGCACTTGCTGCTAGTGTCATCGCGTCGTCTGGCGGGCTGGGTACAACGCTTGGTCCTCCGATCGACTGAGACGCATCAGGCGATCGAGGGATTCAAGCTCCGTGGCATACGGCCGATACTGATACTCGTGGTGAAACTAGTCCTTAGGTCATCCGTAGCGCTCGTCGCACTCGCCTGCGTCCTGATCGCCGGGCCGGCGATGGCGGGCGCAGCCGGGTTGAAGCTAATTCATGCCAGCCACGGCAAGCACGCGGCGATTGTCGACGGCAACG
>DATMBY010000168.1:0-8940 GCA_035558995.1 Solirubrobacterales bacterium | reverse complement strand
ACCGAGAACGGACGCTCGCCGCCGGCGTTGAAGGCCTCCCCCGCGCCCGGGCCGCCGGCGCCGACCGCGCTCTCGACCGCGAGATAGGCGGCGACGGCGTCGGCGACGTAGAGAAAGTCCCGTTCGGGGCTGCCGTCGGAGCGGATCTGCGGCCGGCGGCCGTCGAGCACGGCGGCGATCGCCTCCGGGATCAGGCGCGAGAAGTTGGGATCTCCGCCGCCGTAGATGTTGGCGAAGCGGGTGACCGCGACCGGGAGGCCGTAGGCGGGCCGGTAGCTGAGGGCGATCGCGTCGGCGGCCGCCTTGCTCGCCTCATACGGCGAGGCGGGGTTGAGGCGCATGTCCTCGCGGTAGGGCAGCTCCTCGCTCGGGCCGTAGGCCTTGTCGGAGGAGGCGACGATCACCGCCGGGACGTCGGCGCGGCGGCAGGCCTCGAGCAGGCTCCAAGTGCCGCGGACGTTGACTTCGAAGGTCTGGGTCGGGTCGGCCATCGCCGGCCCGACGAGGGTCTGGGCGGCGAGGTGGAAGACGACGTCGAACTCGCCGGCGACGATCGCCGCGTCGACCGCGGCTGCGTCCCGGAGATCGGTTTCCAGCAACTGGACATCGGCGGCGATCCCCTGCAGGACGAGGCCGGAGTTGGGCGGCGGGGCCAGATCGAGGACGGTGACCGCGTCGCCGCGTTCGAGCAGGGCCCGGGCCAGGTTGGAGGCAACGAAACCGTGGCCGCCGGTGACCAGCGAGCGCTTCACGCCTCCACCGCCGCCTCGTCCCAGATCCGCCAGGGCGCCCGGCCGGCGGTCCAGAGGTCGTTGAGGACGACCGCGTCCTTGTAGGTGTCCATGCAGTCCCAGAAGCCCTCGTGGCGGAAGGCGCGCAGCTGATCGTCGGTGGCCAGGCGCGAGAGCGGCTCGCGCTCGAGCACGCTCTCGGCGTCGAGATAGTCGACCACCTCCGGCTCGAAGCAGAAGAAGCCGCCGTTGATCCAGTGCTCGCTGCGCGGCTTCTCGACGAAGCCGGTCACCGCCTCGCCGTCGAGCTCGGCGACGCCCCACTGCAGGTCGGGCCTGACGACGGTGACGCTGGCGAGGGCGCCGTGCCGCTCGTGGAACTCGAGCTGGGCGTTGAGGTCGACGTCGGCGACCCCGTCGGCGTAGGTGGCGCAGAAGCGCTGCCCCCGCACCCCGTCCGCCAGGGCGGCGATCCGCCCCCCCGTCGGCGTGTCGAGGCCGGTGTCGACGCAGTCGACCAGGACCCCGTCCGGCCAGCGTTCGGCGGCGGCGAACTCGGCCACCGCCTCGCCCATGTAGCCGGTGGCGAGCAGAAAGCGGCTGAACCCCTGCGCCGCGTAGATCTGGATCACGTGCCAGAGGATCGGCCGGCCGCCGATCTCGACCAGCGCCTTCGGCACCGACTCGGTCCGCTCGCGCAGCCGCGTTCCGCGGCCGCCGCAGAGAATGACGACGGGTGGCTTCACGATTCCGAGATTGTGGCCCCTATAGGGACCCAAAGGTCGTAACGGCGATCAGCCGCCGGCCACCGCGGGCAAAATGGTTACCTCGTCGCCGTCG
The DNA here is from genome assembly GCA_035558995.1 of Solirubrobacterales bacterium. GTDB lineage: Bacteria > Actinomycetota > Thermoleophilia > Solirubrobacterales > 70-9 > VAYN01. The sequence continues at coordinate 7,369 of DATMBY010000168.1, read as the reverse complement.
TTGATCGAGGTCTCGAGACCCTGCTGGAAGCGGATGTCCTCGCCGGAGACGTAGACGTTGACGAAGCGGCGCAGGTCGCCGTCCTGGGTGATCCGGTCGCGAAGGCCGCCGTGGGCGTCGAAGACGGCGTCGAGCACTTCGCCGACGGTCCCACCCTCGACCTCGAGCTCGGCCTGGCCGCCGGTGGCGGCGCGCAGCTGGGTCGGGATCTTCACGGTGACTGACATCTAGACGGCTACCTCCTGCGGGAACTCGGCCTCGAAGCTCTCGAGGGCGGGGTCGATCTCGTGCATCTGGAACGTATCGCGGGTGGCGTCGAGCGTCTTCAGCCCCTCGCCGGTGATGTAGACGACGACGCGCTCGCCGTCGGCGATCTCGCCGCGTTCGGCCAGCTTGCGCAGGACGCCGACGGTGACGCCGCCGGCGGTCTCGGTGAAGATCCCGGTCGTCTCGGCCAGCAGCTTGATCCCCTCGCGGATCTCCTGGTCCGTCACCGAGTCGACGCCGCCGCCGCTGCGGCGGGCCTGGTCGACCGCGTAGGGACCGTCCGCCGGGTCGCCGATCGCCAGGCTTTTGGCGATCGTGTCGGGGCGCTGCGGCTTGCACACTTCCCAGCCTTCGGCGAACGCCGTCGCCACCGGGCTGCAGCCCTCGGCCTGGGCGCCGTTGAAAGTCGGCTGCTCGCCGGAGACGAGGCCGAGGTCGAGCCACTCCTGGAAGCCGCGACCGAGTTTGGTGAAGAGCGAGCCGGAGGCGATCGGGCTGACGACCCGGTCCGGCAGCTTCCAGCCGAGCTGCTCGACCGTCTCGTAGGCGAGCGTCTTCGAGCCCTCGGCGTAGTAGGGCCGCAGGTTGACGTTGACGAAGGCCCAGGGGTGGGTCTCGGCGAGCTGGGTGCAGAGGCGGTTGACGTCGTCGTAGTTGCCGCGGACGCCGACCAGGTTGGTCCCGTAGACGCCGGTCGCGAGCAGCTTCTGCTCCTCGAGGTTGGCGGGGACGAAGACGTAGGAGTCGAGGCCGGCGGCGGCGGCGTGGGCGGCGACGGCGTTGGCGAGGTTGCCGGTGGAGGCGCAGGCGACGGTGTCGAAGCCGAGCTCCTTCGCTTTCGCGACGGCGACGGCGACGACCCGGTCCTTGAAGGAATGGGTCGGGTTGGCGGCGTCGTTCTTGATGTAGATCTCGGCGTCCACCCCCAGCCGCTCGGCGAGGCGGCTCGCCTTCAGCAGCGGCGTGAACCCCGGCTCCAGCGGGTCGCTGGCGTTGCCCTTGAAGGGGAGGAAGTCGCGGTAGCGCCAGATCCCCTGCGATCCGGCCTGGATCCGCCGCTTCGCCTCCGCCGCGTCGAGGCCGCTGAAGTCGTAGGCGACCTCCAGCGGTCCGAAGCAGTTCTCGCACACGTAACGGGCGTCCAGCTCGTAGGCGGTCCCGCACTCCTTGCACTTCAGGCTCTCTACTGACATCCGATCCTCTTTTCCACTTACGAAAAAACCTCGCCATCTGTGGGGCGAGGTCCGGATCGGACATCCCCCACATCTTCCAGACCTCGTGCTTCGCGGCCTGCTGGAGTTGGCACCTGTCTCGACCTTGCGGTCGCGATGGTTGCCGGGGCTTCTTCGGGCCAGTCCCTCCACCCCTCTAGATGTGGCGCTTATGTAGGGGCGACGATACAGCAAACGGTTGACGCGCTGCAACCAATGCTTGCTGCATAACACGTATTTCCCGGCTCCCGTCTAACCTAGGCGCCACGATGACTCTGCCGCACGAGATATTGAGGGGGTTGGGCGATGCCGAACCTTCCGAAACCGAGGCTGCGACGGCCTCGCGGCCGGCGCGGCGAGCTCGTCTCTCAGCCCGCTGCGCCTGAGCCCCAGCGCCCGAACGTCGAGCAGATCGACTCGGACGGCCTGCGCTGGGTCAACATCGAGTGGCCGGGATCCCTGGAGCGGAGCTGGCTGGAGGAGCACTTCGAGTTCCACGCGCTCGACCTCGAGGACGTGCTCTCGCGCAACCAGCGGCCGAAGATCGACGTCTACGACGACTACCTCTTCATCGTCCTCCACCTGCCGGTCTTCGACCCCCAGGCTGGCCGGCTCGGGGCCGGCGAGCTCGACGTCTTCGTCGGGCCCGACTACGTGGTGACGATCCCGAACATGCCGCTGCAGCCGGTCGAGTACCTGTTCGAGCGCTGCCGAGCCAAAGAGGAGCTGCGCGAGCAGCTCTTCTCGCGCGGCTCGGGCTACCTGCTCTACCGGCTCGTCGACGACAGCTTCGACTACTGCTTCCCGATGCTGCGCAAGATCGGCAACAAGCTCGACGCGCTCGAGGACCAGATCTTCGAAGAGCGGGCCGAGGAAGTCGTCCGCGACATCTCCAACGTCAAGCAGGAGATCATCAACTTCCGCAAAGTCGTGCGGCCGCAGCGCCCCGTCCTGCGCGAACTGGAGAAAGTCAAGCAGCGCTACCTGGCCACCGACCTCGACCTGGAGATCTACTTCGACGACATCGTCGACGCCCACGAGCGGATCTGGGACATGCTCGAGAACTACAAGGAGGTCGCCGAGGCGCTCGAGGAGACCAACGAGTCGGTAATCTCCCACCGCCTCAACGACATCCTCCGGGTGCTGACCGCGATCAGCGTCGTGATCCTGCCGCTGACCCTGATCGCGAGCGTGATGGGGATGAACACCTGGGTCCCGAGCGAACACCACGAGGCCGGCTTCTTCACCGTGCTCGGGCTGATGGTGGTCGTCCTGGTCGTGATGGTCGCCTACTTCCGCCGGCGCAAGTGGCTGTAGCGAGGCGCGGCGTCGGGGGCGGGCGCCGGCTTCCATAGGATGCGCCGCCCGTGGCAAATTTCCGCATCTGGGCGCCCTGGCGCCTCGCTTACGTGAAGGACGCGTCCAAGGACATCGAGGAGGAGTGCATCTTCTGCGCCAAGCCGGCGGCGGATGACGACGAGGCGAACCTGATCGTCCACCGCGGCGAGCGCTGCTTCCTCATCCTCAACCTCTTCCCGTACACGAACGGGCACCTGATGGTGGCGCCCTACGACCACGTCGGCCGGCTGCAGGAGATCCCGGCGGAGACGCTGGCGGAGATGATGGAGCTGGCGCAGCGGGCGATGAGCCGCCTCGAGCAGGTCTACGAGCCGCACGGCTACAACGTCGGCTTCAACCAGGGCCGGGTCGCGGGCGCCGGGGTCGAGCACCACATCCACATGCACGTCGTCCCGCGCTGGGCCGGCGACAACAACTTCATGCCGGTGATCGCCGACACGAAAGTGATGCCGCAGTCGATCGAGCAGAGCTACGAGGCTTTGAAGGGAGCGTTTTGAGCGACCGGTCCCCCCTTGCACCGCCCGGGATATTCAAGGCGTACGACATCCGCGGCCTGTATGGCTCCGAGATGGACGAGACCACCGCCGAGGCGATCGGCCGCGCCTTCGCGCGGGTTCTGGGTCGGCTCCGCGGCAAGGACACCAGTGAACTGCGGGTCGGCCTCGGGCGCGACATGCGACTGACCGCGCCGGCGATGGCGGACGCGGTGCGCGAGGGGCTGATCGCGGAGGGGGCGACGGTGGTCGACGCCGGCCAGGTCGCGACGGAGATGCTCTACCACCTGGTCGGCTCGCGGGAGCTCGACGGCGGCGCGATGGTCACCGCCTCGCACAACCCCCAGGCCTACACCGGGGTCAAGCTCGTCCGCGAGGGGGCGCTGCCGCTCTCCGGCGACGCCGGGATCGGCGACGTCAAGGCGGAGATCGAAGCGGGGCTCGGCGAGGCGCCGGGCGGCGGTTCGGCCGAGGAGGTCGACGTCTGGGAGGAGTACCACTCCCACGCGCTTTCGTTCATCGACCCGGCGAACGTGAAGCCGATGAAGGTCGTCGTCGACGGCGGCAACGGGATGGCGGGGCCGATGGTCGGGCCGGTCCTCGAGAAGCTGCCCTTGGAGCTGGAGGAGATGTACTTCGTCCCCGACGGCGAGTTCCCCGACCACGAGCCGAACCCGCTGCTGGAGGAGAACCGGCGGATGATCATCGACCGGGTCAAGTCGAGCGGCGCCGACCTCGGGATCGCCTGGGACGGCGACGCCGACCGCTGCTTCTTCATCGACGGCAACGGCAGCTTCTGCGACGGCGACTTCATCTGCGCCCTGCTGGCGCGCTCGGTTCTGCAGAAGAACCCCGGGGCGACGATCCTCTACGACCCGCGCTCGAGCCGGGCGGTGCCGGACCTGGTCGCGGCCGAGGGCGGCCGCTCCGACCTCTCCCGCGTCGGCCACGCCTTCTTCAAGGCGCGGATGCGCGAGGAGGGCGCGGCGTTCGGCGGCGAGGTCTCCGGCCACTACTACTTCCGCGACTTCTGGAACGCCGACTCGGGGACGATCCCGGCGCTGCTGGTCCTGGAGCTGCTCTCGCTCGACGGCCGCACCCTGGCCGAGCTGATGGAGGAGTTCCGCTCCCGCTACTTCATCTCCGGCGAGATCAACTCCGAGGTCGACGACCAGGAGGCGAAGATGCGGGAGATCGAGGAGCGCTACGCCGAGGGCGCCGAGGTGACCCACCTCGACGGAGTTTCGATCGACTTCGAGGCCTGGCACTTCAACGTCCGCCCCTCCAACACGGAGCCGCTGCTGCGGCTGAACCTCGAGTCGCTGGTCTCGCGCGAGGACATGGAGCGCCGGCGCGACGAGGTCCTGGGTCTGATCCGGGCGTGACGGCGACTCCCGAGCAGGCGCTCGAGCAGGCGGCGCTCGCCGGGATCCACCGCTTCGCGATCCCGACCCCGTTCGCGGTCGGGCGGGTCAACTGCTACCTGATCGAGGACGAGCCGCTGACGCTGGTCGACACCGGGCCCAACTCCGGCAAGGCGCTCGACGAGCTGACGGCGCGGCTGGCCGAGCGCGGACACGCCCTCGCCGACCTCGAGCTGATCGTCGTCACCCACCAGCACATCGACCACCTCGGCCTGGTCGAGATCCTGGTCGAGCACTCGGGCGCCGAGGTGGCGGCGCTGGGGGCGGCGGCACGGCGGCTCGGGTCCTTCGAGGAGGACGCCGAGCTGGAGGACGAGTTCGCGGTAGAGGTGATGCTGCGCAACGGCATCCCCGAGGACGTGACGGTGGCGCTGCGGAGCGTCTCCCGCAGCTTCCGCGGCTGGGGCTCGCACGTGGCGGTGACGCGGCTGCTGGAGGACGGCGGGACGCTGGAGCTGGGCGACCGCCGGCTCGAGGTCCTGCACCGCCCCGGCCACAGCCCCTCCGACACGGTCTTCTGGGACGAGGAGCGGAAGATCCTCCTCGCCGCCGACCACCTGCTGCCGAAGATCTCCTCCAACCCGCTGCTGGCCCGCCCGCTCGACGGCTCCAGCGAGCGCCCGCAGGCGCTCGTCACCTACATCGAGTCGCTGCGCAAGACGCGGGAGATGCCGGCCGAGATCGTCCTCCCCGGCCACGGCGAGCCGATCACCGACCACGCCGAGCTGATCGACTCCCGCTTCGCCGGCTACGCGCGCCGCAAGGAGAAGCTCCACCGCCTGATCGCCGAGCGGCCGCGGAACGCCTACGAGCTGGCGCAGGCGCTGTGGGGCAACGTCGCCGTCACCCAGGCCTTCCTCACCCTCTCCGAGGTGATCGGACATACCGACCTGCTCGTCAACGAGGGGCGGGTGCGGGAAGTCGAGGACGGCGCCGTGATTCGCTACGAAGCGACCTAGTGTCGCCTTTGTTCCCCCACAGGTAACAAAGGCGACACGCCTAGCTAGAGCTGCTGGCCGATCCAGCGACCGAGAGCAACGGCGAGGACGCCGAGAACGATGCTGAGGACGACGTTCGCGATCGCGATCCGCCTCCTCCCCGCCTCGCCGATTCGTTGGGTCTCGACCATCCAGGTCGAGAAGGTGGTGTAGGCGCCGATCAGGCCGGCCCCGAGGAGGAGCCGGGCGTCCCCGTCGACCGAGGCTCCCGCGAGCAGACCAAGCAGAAAGGCGCCGCTGACGTTGACCGCCAGCGTGCCCACCGGCAGGTGCGGGTGCAGGCGGTCGGCGACCGCCAGCGTCAGCCCGAAGCGGGCGAGCGCCCCGCAGCCGCCGAGGAAGGCGACGCCGACCCAGACCAGCCAGCTCACGCCGGTCCCTCCCTGCGACCGATGGCCGTCGCCGCCTGCACACCCGCCAGGCCGGCGGCGAGGCTGGCCCCGAGGTAGAGGACCGCCAGCCCCGTTCGACCGGCATCGATCATCTCCACCAGCTCCAGCTGCACGGTCGAGAAGGTGGTCAGCGCCCCGCAGAAGCCGGTCGTCAGCAGCGGCCGGCGGTAACTGGCGTGCGAGAGGGTCGTGAACCAGTAGCCGAGCAGGGCGGCGCCGACGACGTTGACCGCGAACGTCGCCCACGGCCAAGCCGCGTCCCCGGCGGGAAACGCTTCCGCGAGCCCCGCCCGCAGCAGTGCCCCGAGCGCGCCGCCGAGGAAGATCGCGCCCAGCTCCCGTCGGTCGATCATCGGCGGCAGGGTAGTCGCACCGCCCCCGCATTAGGGTGCAGCTCCGTGTCCGCGCAGCTTCGCTCCCTTCGCCGCCGCAAGCCGCACAAGAAGCGGATGCTGCTGATCGTCAACCCGTACGCGACGACGGTCTCGGACCGGCTGAAAAACCTCGTGGTCTACGCGCTGCAGGGGCGGTTCGACGTCGAAGCGGTGACGACGCAGGCGCAGAACCATGCGACCGAGATCGGGCGGGAGGCGCAGGACGGGGGCTATGACGTGGTCGTCGCCTTCGGCGGCGACGGGACGCTGAACGAGGTGGCGAACGGGCTGGCGGGGTCCGACCTGCCGGTGGCGATCCTGCCGGGCGGGTCGACCAACGTCGTCTGCCGGACGCTGGGGATGCCGAACGACGTCGTCGACGCGACCGAGCACCTGCTCTCGCTCGTCGATGACTGGCAGCCGCGGAAGATCGACCTGGGGATGGTCGACAGCCGCTACTTCGTCTTCGCCTGCGGCGCCGGGATCGATGCCAGTGTGGTCAAACGGGTCGATCGCAACCCGACGCTGAAGGGCAACGCTGGGCCCTACTACTACTCCTGGGCCGGTGTCTCCAGCTTCTACCGGAAATACTTAATCAACCCCGTTCAGATGAGGACCACCGTTGACGGGCAGGAGCCGGTCGAGGGTGTCACCACGATCGTCCAGAACTCCGACCCGTTCACCTACTTCGCCAGCCGCCCGATCCGCGTCTGCGAGGGGATCGCGATCGACGACGGCACCCTCTCGATGGCGGTGCTGAAGCGCGCCGCCCAGCGCGACATGCCGACCCTGATCAACCGCCTCTTCAGCGAGAAGAACCCGGCGGCCCGCCACAAGCAGGTCGCCCACT
>DATMBY010000167.1:0-9633 GCA_035558995.1 Solirubrobacterales bacterium | reverse complement strand
GCGGGAGCGGCAGCGATAGCACCTCCGGCGGTGGCGGCCAGAAAGGCGGCACCCTGATCGGGACCTACGCCTCCTTCCCCGACTACCTGGACCCGGCGCTCTCCTACACGGCCGAAGGATGGACGGCGATGGCCGACGTCTACATCCCGCTGCTCACCTACAAGCACGCCAACGGCGTCGAAGGCAGCGAAGTCGTCCCCGGCCTGGCGAAAGGAATGCCGAAGATCAGCAACGGCGGCAAGACCTACACCCTCTTTCTCCGCCCCGGCCTCAAATACTCCGACGGCACCCCGATCAAAGCCTCCGACTTCCCCTTCGCGGTGGAACGGATGATCAAGCTCAACTCCGGCGGCTCGCCCTTCTACCTGACGATCGAAGGCGCCGAAAAGTTCGCCGAAACCAAAAAGGGGCCGATCTCGGGGATCAAGGCCGACGACAAGACCGGCGAAATCGTCATCAACCTGGAAGGCCCGCGAGGCACCTTCACCAACGAGCTCGGCCTGATGTTCGTGGCGCCGCTGCCGCAGGACACGCCGATCGAAGACCTCTCTGCCAACCCGCCCCCCGCCAGCGGGCCGTACATGATCACCAAGTCGCAGCCGGGCAAAGAGTGGGAATACGAGCGCAACCCCTACTGGGCGAAAGCCAACGGCAAAGCGATGCCGGAATACCCCGAAGGCGTTGTCGACAGCGCCAAGATGACCATCATCCGCAACCCGGAGACGCAGGTCGACGACATCGAACAGGGCACCTACCAGTGGATGCAGAACCCGCCCCCGGCCTCGCGCTACCAGGAAGTCAAAGAAAAATACGAAGGCACCCAGTTCCGGACCGAGCCGACGATCAGCACCTACTACTTCTGGATGAACACGCAGGAGCCGCCGTTCGACGACGTCAAAGTGCGCCAGGCGGTCAACTACGCGATCGACGCGAAGGCCCTGGAACGGATCTACGCCGGCCAGATCGCAGCCACGCAGCAGATCCTGCCGCCGGGGATGCCCGGATACGACAAATTCGAACTGTATCCGCACAGCCTGGACAAAGCCGAAGAACTGATGAAAGAAGCCAACCCGTCGGACAAAGACATCACCGTCTGGACCGACACCGAAAGCCCGAACAACGAAGCGGGCGAATACTTCAACGAGGTGCTGAAGGAACTCGGCTTCAACACCACGCTGAAACTGATCAACGCCGACAACTACTTCACGGTGATCGGCAACCTCAGCACGCCGGACCTCGACGCCGGCTGGTCGGACTGGTTCCAGGACTACCCGCACCCGAACGACTTCTTCCAGCCGCTGCTGGCCGGGGAATCGATCCAGTCGACGAACAACAACAACTTCGCCATGTACGACAATCCGGCGCTGAACAAACCGCTGGTCGAACTGGCCGAAGAACAGCTGGGGCCCGATCAGGAAGAGGCCTACGCGGAACTCGACAAGGAAACGATGGAAGAAGCTCCGTGGGCTCCCTACGGGACGCGGACGCTGTCGACCTTCGTCTCCGACGAAGTCGATCTCGAAAGCGTCATCTTCAACCCGACCTTCGGTCACTACCTGACCAGCTTCGAATTCAAGTAGAGCCCGAGGGGTAGAAGAACCTCGTGGCTACGGAACCGAGCGCAGAGCGAGGACCCTGGTCCCTCGCTCTGCGGCGGTTCCTCCGCAACCGCCTCGCGGTCGCCTTCCTCGGCGTCTTCCTGGCGATCATCGTCTTCGTCCTGGCGGCGCCGCTGTGGGCCGACCACGTCGCCCATACGGGGCCGAACAAGGAGCACACGGTCGAACAGATCACCGTCGACGGCGAGAAGAAGGACGTCGTCACCCCGGAAGGGAAGCCGATCGGGCCGCAGTGGTTCGGCGCCGACGGCAAGTTCTTCCTCGGCGCCGACAGCCGCCTCGGGCGCGACGAGATGGTGCGGCTGATGTACGGCGGACGCACCTCCCTGTTGGTCGGAATCACGGCCGCCCTGCTGGCGACCGTCCTCGCGATCGTCCTCGGGCTGCTCGCCGGCTACTTCGGCGGCTGGGTCGACAGCCTGATCGCCCGCAGCCTCGACGTGATCTGGTCGCTGCCGGTCTTCCTGATCGGCCTCGCGGTCGGAATCGCGCTGGCGGTCGGCGGGCTGAAGCTGGGCCCGCTGGAACTCTCCAGCGGCTCGCTCTGGAACCCGATCCTGATCATCAGCATCTTCACCGTCCCCTACATCGCCAGGCCGATCCGCGGCGAAGTCCTCTCGCTGAGCCGCAAAGAGTTCGTCGAAGCGGCGATCGCCCAGGGCGCCAGCCCGGGCAGGGTGATGTTCACCGAGATCCTCCCCAACCTCGCCTCGACCGTGATCGTCTTCTTCACCCTGATGATCGCCAACAGCATGCTGTTCGAGGCGGGCCTCTCCTTCCTCGGCGCCGGCGTGCAGCCGCCGAACTCCTCCTGGGGGACGATGATCACCGTCGGCGTCGAGCTGCTGCGGATCCAGCCGCTGCTGGCGATCCTGCCGGGGACGATGATCATGCTGACGGTGCTGTCGCTGAACATCGTCGGCGACGCCCTGCGCGACGCGCTCGACCCGCGCGGGAAGGCGCGGATGGACGCGTCGCTGCAGTTCGAGGCCCAGGCGGGCTCCACCCGCCCGGTCGGGGAGGCGAGCCTCACTTGACCCGCTTCGTCGTCAGGCGCCTGGTCGGGATGATCGCCGTCCTCTTCGCGGTCTCGGTGATCGTCTTCCTGGTGTTCATGGTGGTGCCGAAGCAGAACCCGGCGCAGACCCTCGCCGGCAAGAACGCGACCCCGCTCCTGGTCAAGAGCATCGAAGAAGAATGGGGCTTCGACAAGTCCCTGCCGGTGCAGTACGGGACGATGATGAAGAAGGTCTTCACCGGTGAGCTGACCTCCTACAAGCCGCGCCTTCCCGTCTCCGACCGGATCATCGAAGGGATCCCGGCGACCTTCTCGCTGACGATCGGGGCGGCGATCATCTGGCTCTTCTTCGGCCTCCTGCTCGGCTACCTCTCGGCAGTTCGGGCCGGCGGCTGGCTCGACCGCTTCCTCACCGGCGTCTCGATCGCCGGGATCTCGATTCCCGTCTTCCTGCTGGCGCCGGTTCTGATCTACGTCTTCACCAACAAGTTCGAAATCTTCCCCAACGGGCAGTACGTGCCGTTCGAAGACGACCCGGTCGAATGGCTGAAGCACCTGATCCTGCCGTGGATCACCCTCGCCGTCCTCTCGATCGGGTTCTACAGCCGTGTCCTGCGCTCGAACATGCTCGACGTGATGAACGAGGACTACGTCCGCACCGCCCGCGCCAAGGGCCTGAGCGAGCGCCAGGTGATGACGCGGCACGTGCTGCGCAACTCGCTGATCCCGGTGATCACCCTCTTCGGGCTCGACTTCGGCGCCACCATCGCCGGCACCGCGATCATCACCGAAGTGATCTTCTCGATCGACGGCATCGGCAACTACGCGGCCGAATCGGTGGCCAAATTCGAACTGCCGCCGATCATGGGCGTGGCGCTCTACGGCGCCTTCTTCGTCGTCCTCCTGAACACGATCGTCGACGTCGTCTACGCCTACCTCGACCCGCGGGTGCGGCTGGGAGACACCGCCTCCTCATGAGTCAGCCGCTGCTCTCGGTCAAGGACCTCCGCGTCGGCTTCGCCACCGAAGACGGGGTCGTGCAGGCGGTCGACGGGGTCAACTTCGACCTGCGCCCGGGCGAGGTGGTGGCGATCGTCGGCGAGTCCGGCTCCGGCAAGAGCGTCACCGCGCAGACGATCATCGGCCTCACCCGCGCCAACAACGCCCGCATCGAGGGCTCGGTCAAGCTCGCCGGCGAGGAGCTGACCAGCGCCGGCGACGCAGAGATGCGGAAGCTGCGCGGGGAGCGGGTGGCGATGATCTTCCAGGACCCGATGACCTCGTTCAACCCGGTCTACCGGCTCGGCGACCAGATCGTCGAAGCGATCCGCGCCCACCGGCCGGACACCTCGAAGAAGCAGGGTCGACAGCGGGTGGTGGAGCTGTTCGAGGCGGTCGGCATCCCCGACGCCGAGCGGCGGGTCGACGACTACCCGCACGAGTTCTCGGGCGGGATGCGGCAGCGGGCGATGATCGCGATGGCGCTGGCGCTCGAGCCGGAGGTGCTGATCGCCGACGAGCCGACGACGGCGCTCGACGTCACGATCCAGGCGCAGATCCTCGGCCTGATCGAGGACCTGAACCGGAAGCACAACCTGGCGACGATCCTGATCACCCACGACCTCGGCGTGGTCGCCGAAGTGGCGGACCGGGTGTTGGTCATGTACGCCGGCAAAGTGGTCGAGGAGGGGACGCTCGACGAGATCTTCTACGACCCCCAGCACCCCTACACCTGGGGCCTGCTCGGATCGCTGACCAGGCTCGACCGGCCGCGGCCGCACCGGCTGCCGCAGATCGCCGGCTCGCCGCCCTCGCTGCTGGACCTGCCCGAGGGCTGCCCGTTCCGACCGCGCTGCCCGCACGAGTTCTCCAAATGCCCGGAGTACCCCGGCCTGGAGGCGCGGCTGCCCGACTCCTCCGAGCACCGCGACCGTTGCTGGCTGACCCCGGAGGAGAAGCGCGAGAAGCGGATGGTCGAAGGCCAGATCGGACTGGAAGCTCCGCGCCAGGTGGGGCAGGCGTGATGGAGGTGGGGAATGAGGGTGGCGCGCCCCTGCTCGAGGTCACCGACCTCGTCAAGCACTTCCCGATCAAGCGCGGGATCCTGGTCGACCGCGAGGTCGACCAGGTGCGGGCGGTCGACGGCGTCAGCTTCGAGGTCCGGCGCGGGGAAACGCTGGGGCTGGTCGGCGAGTCCGGCAGCGGCAAGTCCACCGTCTGCCGCGCGATCCTGCAGCTGATCAAGCCGACTTCGGGCTCGGTCGAGTTCGAGGGCCGCGAGCTCGCCGGCCTCGGGCGCCGCCAGATGCGGCCGCTGCGGCGGGAGATGCAAATGATCTTCCAGGACCCCTACGCATCGCTGAACCCGCGCAAACGCGTCGGCCAGATCGTCGGCGACCCGCTGAAGCGCCAGGGCGTCGCCTCCGGCTCGGAGCTGCGGCGCCAGGTGCAGGAGCTGCTGGAGCGGGTCGGCCTCTCCAGCGAGCATTTCAATCGGTATCCGCACGAGTTCTCCGGCGGTCAGCGGCAGCGGATCGGGATCGCTCGGGCGCTCTCCCTGAAACCGAAGCTTGTGATCTGCGACGAGCCCGTCTCCGCGCTCGACGTCTCGATCCAGGCGCAGATCGTCAACATCCTCGACGACCTCCAGGACGAGTTCGGGCTCGCCTACCTCTTCGTCGCCCACGACATCGGCATCGTCCGCCACATCTCCGACCGGATCGCGGTGATGAACGAAGGCAAGATCGTCGAGCAGGGGACGGCGGACCAGGTCTGCGAGACGCCGAAGGACGAGTACACCAAGAAGCTGCTGGCGGCGGTGCCGATTCCGGATCCACGCGAGAGCCGCGAGAGGGTTCGAAACGCGTAGTGGGGGCGGGGGGTCTCCCTCCCCGGACACATCTCGCTATGGCTCGATGTTGAGTGTCCTGGGAGGGAGACCCCCCGCCCCCACTCCACAGTTTGCGTAGGGTCGCGGAGATGGGTTTGCCTTTGTCGCCTCCGATCAAGCCGCAGCTTGCGCTGACGCGCAAAGTGCTGCCGGAGGGCGACGAGTGGGCTTATGAGCCGAAGCTGGACGGGTTCCGGGCGATCGTCTTCGTGGACGGGGAGGACTTCTACGTGCAGTCGCGGGGCGGCAAATCGCTGCGGCGCTACTTCCCGGAGCTGAGCTTCGCCCCCGGGCGCTGGGTGCTCGACGGCGAGTTGGTGATCCGGGATGCCGAGGGCAACCTCGAATTCGACTCGCTGCAGGAACGGATCCACCCGGCGCAGTCGCGGATCGAGCTGCTCTCGGAGCAGATCCCGGTCTCCTACGTCGTCTTCGACCTGCTCGCCGAGGGAGACGAGGTGCTCTGCGAGCGGCCGCTGCGGGAGCGGCGGGAGCGGCTCGAGGCGATTGCCGACGGGGCAGGCCTCGAGCCGACTCCCCTGACCCCCGACGCCGAGCAGGCGAAACGCTGGCTGGGGAGCATCGAGGGCGTGATGGCCAAGGACCTGACGGCGCCCTACGTCCAGGGCAAGCGCAAGGGGATGGCGAAGGTGAAGCGCGAGCGGACGATCGACTGCGTGGTCATGGGCTGGCGCCCAGGCAAAGAGGAGGGTACGGTCGGCTCGCTGATCCTCGGCCTCTACGACGGCGGCGAGCTGCGCTCGGTGGGGCACATCTCCGGCTTCTCGAAAGCGGCGAAACAGAGCATGCGGGCGATGCTGGCGCCGCTGGAGACCGGCAAGAGCGGGTCGGCGGAGCCGAGCCGGTGGACCGGTGGGCGCGACCTGGAGTGGGTGGAGCTACGGCCGGAGCTGGTGATCGAGGTCGGGTACGACCACGCGGCGTCCGGGCGGATTCGGCATGGGGCTCGGTTTCATCGGTTTCGGGACGACAAAAAGCCGGAGGAGTGCAGGTTCGAGCAGCTTGATGAAGGGACGGCTTAGAACAGGGAGGGCTGGGCGGGCGGGGCCCGTCGCGGGCTGTTCGGGGACCCCTGCGCTGGATGCTCGGGGTCCCCGGCGCCCGCGCCACCCGCCCGAGGGGCGGCTCGTTTTGACGATCTTCCTCGGCCCCAGCCTTTGAGGGCTCTCGTGGCGTGGCGGCGTTGCTCCGATCGCATATACGCCCGGTCGCCGTACAGAGCCTCATAGCGAGGTAAAAGATCAGGTCGTTTCGCTGCAAGCCAGGCGAAGAAGACGTCCTTGACCTCGTCTTTGAGGTGGAGGGCGACGCCGCCGAGGAAGGTGGCGCCGGCTTCTTTGGCGCGGTCGACGATCGGCTGGACCTGCTCCGGGTCGTCGTTGATGCCGGGCATCAGCGGCGCGATCAGGACGCCGGAGTCGATGCCACGGGAGCGGAGCTCTTCGACGGCGTCGAGCCGGGCGGCGGGGCTCGGGGTGTGCGGCTCGGTCGCGCGCCAGGCCTCCTCGTCGAGGGTCGGGACGGAGAGGTTGACCGAAACGGGCAGCTTCTTCGCCATCCGCTCGTAGATCTCGACGTCCCGCAGGACCAGCGGCGACTTGGTCAGGATCGAGACCGGCGTCTCCGCCTCCTCCAGCGCCGCGAGGATCTCGGGCATCATCCGGTAGCGGCTCTCGACCCACTGGTAGGGGTCGGTGTTCGTCCCCAGCGCCACCAGCTCCCGCTTCCAGCTCGGCCGCCTCAGCTCCGCCCGCAGCAGCTCCGGCACGTTGACCTTGACGACGATCTCGCGGTCAAAGTCGTCCCCGGCGTTGAGGTCGAGGTACCTATGCGTCCGCCGCGCGAAGCAGTAGCGGTAATCGACAGGCGTGGGTGCAGCCGCGGAAGGGGTTGATCGTCCACTCGAACCCGTATCGGCTTCCCGGCACTCGATTGAGGGCTGACTTCGCCCGCACCTCGTGAAATCGAATACCGAGCGCCTCGGGGGCATCGAAGGTGCGCGTCACCGCTTCCTCGGCCAGACCGAACAGCCTGCCTGCCTCCTCGTTCTCAACTCTCTGCTCATCCCACCTCATACGAACACATGTTCGCACATGGGACAGACGGGTGGTGCGCCTGCGACTCGGTCGGGTCGATCCTGCTGGAATACCCGCGGTGCGCCCGATTCTCCGCGACCGCAGGACCTGGATCTGGCTCGCCGTCTGGGTTGCCACCCGCGCCCTGATCTTCGCCGAGGTCGGCTTCTTCGCGACCTCGCATCCGCGCTTCGAGGACGTCAACAACTACGAGACCTGGTCTCACTACATCGGCGGCCACAACGCCCTCCCGGGCGGGGAAGCGTGGCAGTACCCGCCGGGTGCCGGCCTGCTGATGCTGCTGCCGCGGATCTTCCCGGCCAGCTACGGGGCCGCCTTCGTCGGCCTGATGCTGCTGGTCGACTTCGCCGGCTTCGTGCTCCTCGCCCGGCTCGGCCGGCGCGCCGGCAACGACACCGGCGTCTGGGTCTGGCTGCTGGGGCTGCCGCTGCTCGGGACCTTCGCGGTGCTGCGCTTCGACCTCGTCCCGACCGTGATCGCGATTGCCGCCCTCCTGGTCGTCCACCGCCGCCCCAGCTGGTTCGGCGCCCTGGTGGGGCTGGGGGCCGTGATCAAGGTCTGGCCGGCGCTGCTGCTCTTCGGCGAGTGGGACCGGCCGCGGCTGCTGCGCTCGGCCGGCGCGGCTCTGGCGGCGATCGCGCTGGTCTTCCTCGTCTCGACGATCGCCTTCGGCGACACCACCGGCTTCCTCTCCCACGGCGGCGACCGCGGCCTGCAGGAGGAAGCGGCGGCCACGATCCCCTGGCAGCTCGGGCAGATCGTCAGCGGCGACCCCTACCCGCGCGCGATCCGCTCCGGGGCTTGGGAGATCGCGAGCCCGACCGCGGACGCCGTCGCGACCCTGCTGCGGTGGCTGACCCTCGCCGCGATGGCCGCCGCCGCGGTCTGGTGGCGGCTCCGGGCGCGGGCGGTCCGGGCCGGCCGCGAGGACTTGGCGGACCCCGCGGTGAGCCGCGACTTCGTCTTCGCCGTCGTCCTCGTCGTGGTCGTCCTCAGCCCGGTCCTCAGCAGCCAGTACATGGTCTGGCTGCTGGGCCTGGCCGCGGTGGTCCTCAGCGCCGGGACGCCCCGGCTCGCGCGCCCGGCGTGGATCGTGGTCGGCGCCACCGTGCTCTCGACGGCCACCTTCAAGTCGCCGGAACTGACCCTGATCCGCGACCTGGCGCTCCTCTGCGCCGGCGTCGATGCGGCGGCGGCGATGGTCCAGCTCTTGGGACGGGAGGAGCTGCCGGGCCCGCAGGCTGCGGCAGCTCGCCCCTGATCGCCACTGGTCATCCCCGGTTGGCCGGACCCCGCCTCGGCTGGCCGCCCTTCTGACAATCTTGCGCGAGAGGGATTGACCGGTGCCCAAACGATGACCGACCTCGCCCAAAGCCTGATCGACGCGCTTGCCCTCGGCGGCCTCTACGCGCTGATCGCCGTCGGCGTCACCTTGATCTACACCGTGATGGGGATGATGAACTTCGCCCAGGGCGAGTTCATCATGCTCCCCGCCTACGCCCTCTACGTCCTCGCCGGGCTGCCGTTCGCGGTGGCGGTCGGGGCCGCCCTGGCCACCGGGATCGCGATCGCGGTGCTCGCCGAGCGGGTGGCGTTCCGGCCCGTCCGCAAGGCCGACCTCTCCGCCCAGCTCGTCACCTCCCTCGCGGTGGCGACGATCCTGCAGAACGTCGTCAGCGCCTCGGTCGACGCCCGCGCCCAGTCGGTGGCCGCGCCGGCAGTGGTCAGCGAATCGAGCCAGATCGGCTCCCTCTCGGTGCCGAACCTCGAGATCCTCACCCTGGCGCTGACGCTGGCCGTCCTCTTCGGCCTCGGATGGCTGCTCCACCGGACCCGGATCGGGCTCGAGATGCGGGCGGCGGCGGAGAACTTCGAGATGGCCCGGCTGCTCGGCGTCCGCGCCAACCGCGTGATCACGATCGCCTTCGCGATCAGCGGCGCGCTCGCGGCCGTAGCCGGAGTGCTGATCGTCATGCAGACGGGTCAGGT
>DATMBY010000166.1:0-5345 GCA_035558995.1 Solirubrobacterales bacterium | reverse complement strand
CGCCACGGCGTCGCTGGACCGGGCAACACTCTGCGTGAGGTCGAGCGGCGCACGACGCCGGTCGAGTTCGACGTCCACGCCCGGATCTACTACGAACTCGGCTTCGCTGGTCCTCGCCTCTCGATTTCGGTTGCCGGGGCGCCATTGGGGGTTTGGGTCAGCGGCCCGGAAGGCGAGATTGCCCGCAGCTTCAACGCGGTCGAGTCGGTCGCATATTGGCTCGGCGAGCTTTGTAAGCCGCTGGCCGGCTTTTTCGCCGCGCTGTCCAGGCAGCTGTTGGCACTCGAGGTTCTCGTAGATTTTGAGGCGCCCGAGTTTTGGTTCGAGGGCGGCGAGGACCGGGGCTCGGATTCGTTTGGCAGCGTCGAAGCGGTCGACCACGAGCGGGTGACGCTGCGGCTCGGGCCGGCAATGCGAAGGAAGCTGCCGCGAGCCGATAACGCCGCTGAGCGGGAGCTGGTGGCGCTGCTGTTGGAGGCGCTCGCCGCCCTCGCCGCGGGTGTCGAAGTCGAGGCACTGGATGCCGAGGAACGGGTCGCGGTGCGCGATTCGGTGGCGCCGCTTGGCATTAAGAAGCACCTGATCCTGATGCCGGCAGAGCTGAACCGGGCGATTGCCGAGCCCCAGGAGCCGCCGCGGCCGGTACAAGAAGCCGATCGCAGCGAGGTGCGCTACCGACTCGGCCAGCGCCTGGAGAAAAAGTACGGCTATCGCGATACCGAGGTGCCCCAAGAGGATCGAAAGGAGATCCTGAACGAGGCGGTTGACATCCTCTTCCAAGAGATCACCACGATGCTCGATGGCTGCAGCAGCGAGGGGCTGCTGGAGCTGCTGATGGAAATGAACGAGCGCTTGATCGCGACCAGCGAGCACCACCGAGCGATCCTGCCGGCGCGCCTTGCGACCTACCCGCAGGCGGCCCTGCGGCTGCGGGAGGAGTCAGCGGAGGCAAACCTGGCGTCTATCTGCGCTCGCTTCCTCGTCGAGTACGTCGCAGCGGTGGCGCCGAGCGGCGAGGCAGCGATCTCGCTTTCGGTCTATGACGGCGCGCTCGCCGCTGCCGCCGAGCTTGTCGATTGGGCCGACCTCTCCGATGCGATTTACGGTGGTCTCTCCCAGCTCAGTTTGCGCTTCAATCGCGACGGCGTCCTGCAGCCCGCCGGCGAGGATCGCTACGAGTCCGGACGCTCGCTCTTCTTTGACCGCCACCTCGCCACCGAGCGGCGCAAAAGCGAGCAGCGCTGGGCAGGCCGATTCGAGCGGAAAGAGGGTGAGGAGCGGCCGGAGTGGCTGGCAAAGCTCGATCCCCTGTTCGTTTCGGAAGCGGGCGTCCCACTCCACATCCTCGGCGAGACCTTGATCGCCGCCAACCATGTCGCGCTGACTGGCGAGCAGGACGTGGTGGTCCTCGCTCGCCCGCAAGCGGTCGCAGCGCTGGCGGAGGCGATCAATCGCGAGCCGGAGGAAATCGAGAAGGCGGTCAACTACCTGGCACTCGGCCCACGCGAGAATTTTCTGCGGCCGCCTGACGGCAGCGGCACTGATGTCTATCCCTGGCGCTATGCGCGGCGCTGGTCCTATAACCGTCGTCCCTTCGTGCGACGGATTGACGCCGACGGAGAGGAGGAACTCCTCTGGGGGCAGCGCCAGGTCTTCGTCGCTTTCAACATCCTTTATGGCCAGATCGAAAGCGGCCGCTACCAAGAGCTCGCCACCGCCCCGGAGCTGAAGAGCCAGCTTGGCCGCCTCGCCGATCAAGATGGCGCCGAGTTTGAGGGGCGGGTCGCCGAGGAGATCCAGCAGCTGGGCTTTGCGGTCGCGCGGAGCGTGAAGCGCCTTGGTGGCGAGAAGCTCCGGCGCTCTCCCTCCGAAGACCTCGGGGACATCGACGTCCTAGCCGCCGATCCCACGAAGAAGACGATGTGGGCGATCGAGTGCAAGTCGCTCTCGGGCAGCCTCAGCTCCTCGGAAGTGGTACTTGAGATGACCGCCCACTTCGACCAAGCGGGGACGAGCTCGGTGACCAAGCACGGCGAGCGGGTTGCCTGGCTTGGCAAACGCATGCCGGCTGCACTTGAGCGGCTCGGCCTGCCCGACGATGCGGACGACTGGGAGCTCCGCGGGCTGATCGTCACGGGGCGCGACGTAATCGCCCCCTTCATCGACGATCTGCCGTTTCCTTGTGTCCCGATCCACGAGCTGGCGCAGTTCCTTGGGCGGACCGGCCGACGGTGAGTATGTGTATCGACCTAGCGTCGGCGACTCCGGCTGTCGGTGAGTTCGGCCCCGCCTACAGGTGCGGAACTGCGGCGCGAGAAGCTCTGGCGACTGCGTTGCGAGCCTCATTCCATTCCTCTCGCCAGCCATCGTCGCGCTGCTCGAAGCGTTCAAGCAGGACGCTGATTCCCAGAACAGCATCCAGGACATCTTCGGGCGCTATCAGCAGCAGGCGGTTCATCGCGGTGATTAATTCATCGAGGGCGCGCATCGCACCTCGACCAAGCGTGCCGGTCGAGAGTCGGCCCATCGCCCAGTCGAGATCGCGCCAGCGCGAGACCTGTCGGTTCACCCAGCGCCCAACCAGCCCCGGTGGATGCGGCATCTGATCGAGGTGGCGTCCGAAGCGATCGAGCGTCGCCCCGTAGAGGGCGAGTGCCGAACGCAGCTCGTCAACGTCCCTGCTTCGCTGCTGCTGGCCCGCGATCTTGTAGGTGATAAGGCCGGTTAGGGCTGAGCTGAACAGCGCTGCCCCTGCCGCGATGATTGCCGTGATCGAACTGTCCACCGCCTCAGCCTAAGAGGGGATCTGGACAACTGACCCAGACAAGCTCCCGACGCCCGATAACCCTCCTCTTATGGAGACCGCCGAGATCGGCGGCCGCCCTCCACCGATGACGGCCTATGTCGAGAGCGTGCGGCAGGACATTCCGTCTGTGGCGTCCGTCCTGAGACGGCGCCCCTACCACCGCGCTACCTCGCAACGGATACCTGGCCGGATGCCGCTTCCGCTTCTCGCGCGAAGCGAGAGTCGGGAACGCCCACTAGCGCAGGGAGGAAGTGTCGCTCGCTCGTCGGCCTTCGCAGAACTGATTCGCCCCACCATCGACATCGTCGGTCTTGCCGCAGCCTGGACCTAAAAGAACGCTGATGGACCTAGACCTCTATGGTCACCACCGGAGGCTGCGATTGGGAGGTGAGGTCGGGGTGACCATCGGATGGATTCCGCTCGGGATCGGCATCGTGCTGGTCGTGTTTGGTCTTCTCTTCATCTGGAGCGGACGTGCGGCCACCTCGAGCGTGGGCCGATTCATGGTGGAGTTCCGCGGCCAGATAGGACTTGGGGCCCGCGGCCCAATAGCCCTGGTCGTGCTCGGGCTCGTTGCCGTCGGCGGGGGGATATACCTGCTAGCCCGGAATCCTCACCCGATTCCGGAGGACGCGATCACCGCGAATGCGAGTTCTGTGCACCCGCCCGATTCCCATGGCCTCACCTACGACCCCAGAAACACCCTGGACAACAACTGGAACACGGCCTGGAACGGCGTCGGCCCCTGCGTCGGCTGCACGCTGCGCTACGACTTTGGGCGCCCGCGGGACCTGGAAACCGTAGCTGTGGTCAACGGCTACGCGAAGAACGACTTCGTCTTCCACGGGAACGCGCGCTTGAAAGACGTGCGCCTGGTCGTCTCAGGTGAACACCAGATCCGACGAACCCTGCGAGACGCCGCTGAAACGCAGGACCTCCACGGGGACTTCGGAGCGACCGAATTCGTTGAGATCGAAATCCTCTCCGTCTACCCAGGCGACGATCCGGATCTCAACGACGCCGCCCTGACGGAGGTCGATTTCTTTGAGAAACCATAGAGAGTTGCCCGTTTCGCGCAAGGCAAGAGCGCGCGTCGAACCGTGACAACCGTGTCGTCCCATGCTCGGCACAATCATTGGTCGTCCCTGAGAGCTAGGCACCCTTTCGCTCGCTCGCGTGCGCGAGAAGGCCGATGAGCCCACCGGCCAGCGCTGGGATCAGGATGGCGAGCACAAAGGGCACGATGTCCTCGATCAGCGGCTCGGCAAGCGCAAAGTTCACCACCGCGAGGGCTGCAAGCAGGGTCGATAGAACCATGAGGCCGCCGACGATGAAGGCGCGTCCCTCGAGAGGTGTCCTCATCAATCGCAACCGCCACCAGAAGAACGCGGTAGAACCAAGGAACAGCACCCCGAAGAGGATCGCGCTGATCCACAGGTCGGTGTTCGGAGCGCCGATGCAGGGGCAGGGCAGGCCCTGACAGGCAACACCATCACCGTCCTGGTCGAGGCGATCGGGATCGAGGTCGGGACCCCCTTTTGAGAGGAAGTATTTCTCGGCTGCAGCCTGATTCGGAAAGTCGCCGCAGTCGCGATCGAGAGCGACGGCTCCGGGAACGTCCCAGGCGAGGCCAGCCGTCAGTACCACGGCAACCGTCGAGATAGCGCTCAGCGCCATCAACCAACGTCTGTTCAGATCACTCCCGCGCACCTCGTGACCGCCGCTCAACGTGCGCGGCCGAAGCCGAGCGCCAGCTGCAGCTCGAGCCCGTTCGGACCGGTAGAGGTGTTCGCCTGTTTCGAAACCGCGGATCGCCTGGCCCCTCGATCTTCCATCCTGCGCCGCCCCCGTTTTCGACCCTTTTGTGCCGGTGTTAGCTCGGGTTCCCGTTGACGCATTTAATGCGCGTAGCCATCGCGTGCTCCCATGTCGAGCCACCCTGTTGCCCGCAGCATAGGCCGAGTTTCGCTCGTGTCCAGTGTTGGCTTAAAGAACTCTGGCGTCAGACATATCACCCAGAACACCGGGTTCGACAGTCCGCTCCCCGTCAGCAAGTAGCTATTGGATTTGCCGCAGCCACACCTGACCAGGACACACCGACCGCAAGGCTGGCCCCGCAGTTCGCGCAAACCGACAGTCAAAGACTCGGTCGTCTTGTGCTTCTCAGCGCTAGGCCACTACTCATGGTCCGAGTCCCGCGCCAAGCTTTCGCGTGCCTAGCATCCCGCTCACCCACTTGATCCGCAACAGATCATCCCAGAGCCACTTGTAGATCAGCTCTTCGACGCAGTTCTCCTCGTCGATGTCGAGCACCCCCTGCTGGTGCACGACGCCGATCCAGCGCGCCTGCCGAGGTCGCAGCCGGCGCAGCTTCTGCACTTGTCCCTGCCAACGCTCCGCGTCCCACTGGCGCACCTCGGCAAGGCTTGCCTCCACCCTCGACTCACTGCCCTCCGGTAGCGGGTCAAGCCAGGAGTTCTCGCTCGCGAAACTGCCGACGTCGGGGTGCTCGTTGAAGTCGATCTCGATATGCAGGACA
>DATMBY010000165.1:0-26106 GCA_035558995.1 Solirubrobacterales bacterium | reverse complement strand
TCGGGCTCATAACCCGAAGGTCGCAGGTTCGAATCCTGCCCCCGCTATAAGAAAAAGCCCCGGAACCGGGGCTTTTTTCGTGTCAGGGCTCCGCTGGCAAATCTTCCGCGGGTACTAAGTGGGTACTGCGTTCGACATCTTTGACGCATCGGGAGTGCGTCTCGCGTCGAAGGCACAGCCTCCAAAAGAGAGCGAGGGCCTGCTCTTGCTAGGGCCATGCAGACCAGGTAGGCCAACCGTTGGGTTCGGATGGGGATTCTTTACTTGTCCGAGGGGGCGGACTAGGGTCTTCCTGGCGAGCAGTCTTTAGGGCTGCCGGCTCTAAGCGGTATCGAGCCGTCCCGCCCTTCTCAAAGGAGATTTTCACATGGAGGCTGGTCGAGGCTCGAGGCCACCTGCAGGAGGCGACCTCTCCACCTGGATCGCGTTTGCCGGTGTGATGATGGTGATCCTGGGCGCCTTGGATGTGTTCTGGGGGCTGGCGGCGATTCTCAATGACGAAGTGGTCGTAGTCGGCGGTCAGGGCACGCTGATCTTCGACATCACCACCTGGGGCTGGGTTCAGTTGCTCCTCGGTGCGCTGGTCGGACTCACCGGCCTCGGTCTACTCGTCGGCAATGAACTGGCCCGCGTCCTGGGCATCTTCCTCTTGGCGATCAACGCCGTTCTGCAGATCGTCTGGTTCCCGGCGGCGCCGCTGTGGGCATTCCTGATGATCGTCCTCGACGTCGTGATCATCTACCAGCTGACTGTCAACTGGACCGAGGGGGCAGGTCGATGACGCTCGCAGACATCAGCTTCGGCGAAGGACTGCTCTTCATCTTCGAGTTCTTCCTTCTGTTCGCCTGGATCTGGATTCTGATCTCGATCATCGGCGACCTCTTCCGCGACCACGAGCTGTCTGGAGTGGCAAAGGCGGTCTGGGTGTTCTTCCTGGTCTTCCTGCCGTTCCTCGGGGTCCTGCTCTACCTGATCGTTCGCGGCAACGGGATGCGTGACCGCACGATCAAAGAGCAGGCGGATGCGAAAAAACACTTCGACGAATACGTCCGGGAGCAGGCCGGCGCCGGCTCTTCTGCCGACGAGCTGCACAAGCTCAGCGAGCTGAAAGCGAAGGGCGACCTGTCGAGCGAGGAGTTCGATCAGGCGAAGACCAAGCTCCTGAGCTGAGCGCTAGAAAGCGAACGATGCTCAAACGGATCGCAGACATGCCGGCGGGGACCATCGGATTCGAGGCCCACGGCGAGGTGGAGGACGACGATTGGGAGGACGTCGTCGAGCCGGTTTTTCGTGACGAACTGGCGCATGGCGGCAAGCTCCGGGTTCTTTACCTGCTTGGCCCCAACACCCGAGAGGTGGAGGGGGACGCGATCGAGGCGGGCGTTGATTTCCGCACCCGCCACGCGACGTCCTTCGAGCGGGTCGCCGTGGTGAGTGATGAGGACTGGCTGCGACCCGCCCTCAAGGCGCTGTCCCTCTTGCTTCCCGGCAAGACGAAGGCGTTTCGCGTCGCCGAGCTCACCAGCGCAAAGGCATGGCTCAGCGAGGCAGAGGCCGCTTAGGCCGGAAAGGACGACGGATGGAAACTTTCGAGGTCGAGCAGCAGGAAACGATCACCCGGCAGGAGGCGGCGACCCGGCTGAGACGGATCGCGAACTTGCTCTCGGCCGACGAGGAGGAGGCGGCCTTCGAGCGTGGCGGTATGCGCTTCCAGGTTCGGCTTCCCGACGAGTTGAACTTCAAGGTCGAGTTCGAGGCCGGCACCGAGGAGACCGAGCTAGAGATCGAGTTGAAGTGGTGAGCCAGGCCGGCCGTGACTAAAGAGGCTGCCGCTGGCAGCCAGGAAGCAGCGGGGAGCATGCGGCTGGCGTTCGTCCTGGCGATGGCGATGTTCGTGCTCGTCGTCGACACCTCGTTGATGAACGTCTCGATCTCGGCCGTGGTGGGGGATCTCGATACGACCGTCAGCGGGGTCCAGTCGGCGATCGCGCTGGAGGCCCTGGTCTCCGCCGCGTTCATCTTGATCAGCAGCAAGATCGGCGATCTGATCGGGCGAAAGCGCGCCTTCGTCCTCGGCCTGCTCGGCTATGCGACCGGGGCCCTGGCGATGACGCTGGCCCAAGGTCTCGGCACGATCATCGCCTTCTGGGCGATCGTCGGCGGCCTCGGCGCTTCATTGTTGTTGCCGGCGATGCAGTCGCTGATCCGCGGCAACTTCGAGGGCAAGGCCCAAAAGAAGGCATATGCCCTGGTCGGCGCCGCCGCCGCGATCGCCGCCGCGGTCGGGCCGCTGCTCGGTGGGTTCGTGACGACCTTCCTCTCCTGGCGGGTCGGCTTCGCCCTCGAGCTGGTCGTGATTGCGGTCGTCCTGCTCAACGTCAAGCTGGTCCGCGACGTGCCGTACGAGGGGCCCCGCCAGATCGACGTGAGGGGTTCGATCCTCTCGATCATCGGTATGGGCGGCGTCGTCCTGGGGATCCTGATCTGGCAGGAGGGGGGCGAGTTCGTCGGGCTGACGATCGCGATCGGTGCGCTCGCGCTCTGGGCACTGGCCCGCTGGCTGGTCCGTCGCCACCGCGAAGGGGCGCCGACCCTGCTCGACCCGGACCTCTTCCGCCACCCCAACTTCAGGCTCGGCATCTCCCAGCAGGCACTCCAGAACATCACCTTGGGCGGGGCGATGATCGCGCTGCCGATCTTCCTCCAGATTTCGCTCGAATACAACGCGCTGGAGACCGGCCTGACTCTCGCACCGCTCTCGCTGACCATGTTCGGGGCGGCGGTTCTCGCGGGGCGGAGAGCCGGAAATCGCCGCCCCGCTTCGATCATCCGTGTGGGCTTCGCGCTCAGCACCGCCGGTATGGCAATGCTCGGCCCGATCGTGCCCGAGGCAAGCTCCGGGTGGTATCTGGTGATTCCGCTGGCGCTGGCCGGAACCGGCCTGGGCCTGCTCGTCTCCCAGCTCAACAACTACACGCTCGCCCCAATCGACGAGGAGCGGATCAGCGAGGCGGCCGGAGTGAACTCGGCGGCCGGGTCATTCGGCCTTTCGTTCGGGCTGGCGGTGGCGGGTGGCGTGCTCTTGGCGGTCCTCGCGCTCAGCTTCACCAACCTGACCGAAGCGAGCAGCGTGATCCCCGCCAACCAGCAGCAGCAGATCGCGGACAAGCTCGACGAAGACGCCGAAGTGACGAGCAACGCGAGGCTCGAACAGCTCCACGCCGAAGAGCCGGAGGCGGTTCAGGACGAGGTCGTCCGCATCAACACGGAGGCGACCAACCGCTCCCTGCAGGTGGCGCTATTCGTTCCGATCTTCGCTGGCCTGATCGGGCTCTTCAACTCCTCCCGGATGATGCGGCTGCGGGAAATCGAGCCGCGAGCCGCGATTGAGGGGGCGACGTTGGGCTGAGCGAGTCAGGAATCGCTGTTGACGCGGCAACTGACCTGGGGCAAGAAATGGGGCAAGAACCCCCACAGACTCCAGCCGATCCCAGCCGATCTCGATCTCGCGAAAACCGCTTGAAACCGTGCCCCACGTAGTCAATCGGGCCTCTGGATCGGGCTCATAATCGGACCGTCCTTGTAGGAACCCGACAGTCATAGGGCTTCCCTGCCGCTTCGTGCCCCACTCCTCATGCAACCCCCTGCAATCAGGGTAGCGCGGGAAGGCCGTTGGCTCGTGCTGCAAGGGTCTGTCTTTCTGGGGGCGCCGGAGGCAGTTGCGCGCCGCTTTCACGCGAAATCAGTAGCTACGTCGAGGAGAGCGACATTCCGATGGGATCGCCTGGGGGATCCTGGACGGGCGAAGGCTTGGGTGGCGACGTCGTCGGTCGCCGAAGCGACGCTCTACGTGGCGAATGCAGGAAGCAATAGGGCGACTACGCGAGAAAGGTGACTAGGAGAGGATGCCCATGCTGGCCTCGGACGTACCGGAGCTGGGTCGATTCGCCCTGCGACCCCGGAAATAGTTGGAACGAAACTCCTGCCTCCTCCTTTTCGCTAGACCTTCCTACCAATCGCGGCCTGCCGGAGAGCCGCGCCACCTTGCTCCGGGGAAATCTTTCTATTCGGACATAGTTGACGCGCCCTCCGATCTCTGTTCTGATGAAGGTCGCAGACACCAGTTGTTGAGGCACTGCGGAGGCAGCGGGATCGGCTGTCGGCAACGAACGAGGCGTCCGAGCTGGGGTTCGGACGGGGAGGACAGTCATACCGTGAGTGTCAGCAAGGTGAAACTGGGGATCATCGGCGTCTGCGTGATCGCGATCGCGCTCGCGGTAGCCGCGATCTCCAGCGATAGCGGCGACAGCAGCCAGAGCAAGGACACCGCTCAACATCCACAGGCCGGGATCGACGAGACGGCCCTCAGCTTCGCCAGCGCAGGGTCGAAAACCCCTGACCAGGAAGGCGAGGAGCAGGTCGAAGGTTCTTCCCACCCTCCGCGCATCATCACCAATCACGAACGGGTGGTGAAACACGAAGCTCTGCCATGTACCGGAACGAAGGATCCGGTCAATTTCGAAGTCTTCTCGCTCGGACCGGCCTTTGCCGGCCTTGCGTTCGCCGGCACCTCGCGCCGATGTGACCCCGGCACCCCAAGCTGGGGTTGGCCGAACAACTATGTCGACTACCTGTACGGGAAGTGCGCAATCCCCGAGGGAGCCACCGGCTGCGCGCCGCCGCTCCAGGTTCAGAGCTGGCCGGCCTGTCAACGCTCGATGGACGAATACTCATTTGGCGGTAGCCCACTGCCCCACAGAAAGCTGTCGCCCCTGGGCGAGGCGGAGGTAGTGGAATTCACCATGCCGTCAAACCGAATCGAGGTCTACACCGGGGCGACGACCATCGTGCTCTACGGCGATATGAGGATCGCGCGAAAAGCGCTTCCCTCGCTACGGCCGCAAAAACCCGGAGCACCGCCTGCGAAGCATGCCAATGAACTTAGGGGGAAATCCGTGGACGGTCTCCCCGCACCGAACAAAGGGTCAACCGAAGGAGATCTCCCGTGCCAATCCTGAGCCGCCGCAAGATCCGTACCGGGGCATTCGCCCTGATGCTGTCCGCGTTGTGCGCGATCGCGACGTTCTCGACGGCTAGCAACGGCGATCTCTATGGCACGCCTGATGCGGAGGCATGGACGCCCGTAGATCCGTACAAAGCCCCATTCTACTTTTACTCCTATGGGCCTGACGCAGGCAGCTGCGAAAACGGCTTCGGCAAGATAGTGGACCCTATGGGCATCCTGTTCCATGGCCGTAGTGCGTCGGCGGGAAGGGTCGAGGACCACATACGCAAGCACCTGAACTGGGGACACGGCGGCTGGACCGATCAGCGTGCGCGGATCTACCATTCCGATGGCACCTACCATTGCGATCCTGACAACACCGCGGTCTCCAATGCCTCGGAGTTGGCCATGTCCAGCCGGAGCCACATACGCCTCTGGTACGTAGCCGGGACGCCGTTCTCCTCGACGAAGTGCGACGAATGGACCCCGCGCCCCCTTGGTTGCGGAAAAGAGCGCCTGACCGTCGGCACGCCCCACTTCGATCAGTGGAATGAGTGGTATCCCGGGCAATACTGCATCAGCGAAAACAAAGAATACGAAGCGTGGTGTCTCGAACGCCGATGCGGGACGGAAGTCACGAATGGAAGCCACGCTGTGCCGGCGTCGATATCAATCCCCGCAAAGTTTGGAGCGCCAACTACCGGCAGCGGCTTTGACTACGTCAAGTACCAAATCGCTTACCGCATGGGTAAGTCCGGGGCTCATCACAATCTCGAATATGAGAAATGGGGAAACAACGAAGTCATACCCCAATGCAATGGGGAAAAATCGGGCAGCAACGGGCAGGGTGTCCTCATCGGCGTCAATCACCCCGCCGGGGGCGCCGCTTCGGCATCAAACGTCGGTACGACCTCCATGCAGGCTAACGGCTCAATTTCCACGGAAGAAGCCGAATCTGTCGAATATTGGTTCGGCTACGGGCTCAAGCCGCAGGAAGAACAGGAATACCCCTTCAAAACGGCTGTTGCAACGACCCCATCCACCATCGGCGACACCGCCGTAAGCCGCAGTCTCACCAGCCTTGCGCCGGGCACCAGGTACTACATGAGCCTTTTCATGCGCTACGGCGACGGCGAAGTGGATATGTCGAACGAGGTTCAGGCCAAGACCTGCGCGCCGCTCGCCGAGGACGACGATCAGGCGCCGGGACCTCGTACCATCGCGCAGTGCAATAGGACCGTCGACGTCTTCTATCGCACCCCCGAAGGAAAGCTCGGACATAACTGGTTCGACACCGGCGGTCTGGGCTGGCTGTCTGGGGATCTGCCGGCATCGATCGCCGTGAACGCGATCCCGCGGGCGGTCGGGCAATCCAACGGGACGATCGACGTCTTCTACCGCACCGCGAGCGGCGGGCTGGGCCACAACGGGTTCGACACCGGCGGCGCGGGCTGGCTATCGGGGAACCTGCCCGGCTCGGTCGCCTCTGACCCGCACGCGGTCGTGCAGGGTAACGGAACCGTCGACGTCTTCTACCGCACCGCGAGCGGCGGGCTGGGCCACAACTGGTTCGACACCGGCGGCGCCGGTTGGCTGTCGGGGAACCTGCCGGGGGCGGTCGCCTCCGACCCCCACGCCGTGGTCCAAGGCAACGGCACGATCGATGTCTTCTACCGAACCCCGACGAATGAACTCGGCCACGATTGGTTTGACACCGGAGGCTCGGGATGGCACTCAGGCAACCTACCCGGCTCGGTTGGCTCAGAGCCGCATGCGGTGGTTCAGCCCAACGGGACCATCGACGTCTTCTACCGCACCGCGAGCGGCGGGCTGGGCCACAACTGGTTCGACACCGGCGGCGCGGGCTGGCTATCGGGCAACCTTCCCGGATCGGTAGCGTCGGAGCCCCACGCAGTCGTCCAGGCCAACGGGACGGTCGACGTCTTCTACCGCACCCCAACTGGCGGGCTGGGCCACAACTGGTTCGACACCGGTGGCCTGGGCTGGCAGTCGGGCAACCTGCCGGGAACGCTGGCGTCTGATCCACACGTGCTCGTGCAGGGCAACGGGACCGTCGACGTCTTCTACCGCACCCCGACCGGCGAACTCGGCCACAACTGGTTCGATACCGGCGGAGCTGGCTGGCTTTCAGGGAATCTGTCCGCCAACATGGCCTCGGATCCGCATGCCGTGATCCAGTCCAACGGCACCATCGACGTCTTTTACCGGACCACGGAAGGAAGGCTCGGCCACAACTGGTTCGATACCGGAGGCATGGGGTGGGCATCGGGAGACCTACCGGCGTCGATCGCCGCACGGCCGCCGGTGGTGAGCGCTACCTCAAGCTCCGTCGCGGCGACCAGGGCGAAGCTCGAAGGGACGATCAATCCCGAAGGATCGCCGACCACTTACTACTTCGAGTACGGCCCGACGACCGCCTATGGCACGAAAGCACCTACGTCCCCGCTCAGCCTCGGCTATGGCACCAGCGCGGTCTCGGTGAGTCAGCTCCCGAGCGGGCTTAGCCCCAACACGACCTATCACTACCGGATCGTCGCTGAAAGCCCCGAAGGTGTCAGCAAAGGCACCGACAAAACGTTCACGACCGGCAGCCAGGAGTTCTCGGGCTGGAAAAGCTGGGGCACCTGGTCCACCTCCTACAGCGCAGCTGTCGCCGACCTCAACGGCGACGGCAAAGCCGATCTGGCAGGTCGCAACTCCAGCGGCGGGGATCGCCGGGTCGGGCTCTCAACCGGCACGACCTTCGGCACCGCGTCGAGCTGGGGGACGTGGAGCACCGACAACTCGTTCAACTGGCAGCTCGCCGACGCCAATGGCGACGGCAAAGCGGACACGGTCGGCCGCAACGACGCCAACGGCGAAGTCCGCGTCGGCCTCTCGACCGGGTCCACCTTCAGCGCCTCGGTTCCATGGACGACCTGGTCGACGAGCTATTCGCTCAACTTCGCTGATGTCAACGGCGACGGTCGAGATGACATCGTCGGTCGCAACTCCAGCGGAGGCGATCGCCGGGTCGGACTTTCCACGGGGACGGCCTTCGCCGCCGCGACGAGCTGGGGGGCCTGGAGCACCGACAACTCCCTGACCTGGCAGCTCGCCGACGTCAACGGCGACGGCAAGGCAGACTCGGTCGGCCGCAACGAAGCCAACGGCGAAGTCCGCGTCGGCCTCTCCACCGGGACCACCTTCAGCGCCTCGGTTCCGTGGACGACCTGGTCCACGGCCTACTCGCTGACCTTCGCCGACGTCAACGGCGACGGCCGAGAAGACCTCGTCGGGCGCAGCTCGGGCGGAGACATCCAGGTCGGCCTCTCGATCGGCAGCTCCTTTGCCGCCTCCAAGAGTTGGGGCTATCTCGATCCCAGCTACACGAGGATCATGGGCGACGTCAACGGCGACGGGCGGGCCGACGTGATCGGCTGGAACTCCAGCACCGGGGCCATCCAGGTGGGCATCTCCACGTCGCTTCCCGGCCCCGTCGCCTCCTACTCCTTCAACGAGGGGGCCGGCTCTACCCTCCACGACTCCAGCGGCAAACACGAAGGCGCGATCAGCAATGGCGCCACCTGGACGACGGGCAAATACGGCTCCGCGCTCCATTTCGACGGCATCGACGACCTGGTCACGATCCCGGCCGCGGCAGACTTGAAATTCGGCAACGACTTCACGCTCGAGGCCTGGGTTCGCCCCGATGAACTGCGCCCCTGGGTGACCGTCCTGAGCAAGGACGCCCCGGGCTATGAACTGAACTCCGAAGGGGGTTACGAAGCCCCCCGCGGGGCAGTCGCCTCTAGCTCAACGAACAACTACGTGGTCAACGCCACCTCCGCCAATCGCCTGCCGGCGCTCACCTGGAGCCACCTCGCGTTGACCAGCGACGGCTCCTACATCCGCCTCTACGTCAACGGAACCCAGGTCGGAACCGGCTCGGCGGGGGCTGTCTACGCTGCCGAAGGTCTGACCCGGATCGGGGGAAACCCGCTCACGTCGGACTACCTCAAGGGCGCGATCGACGACGTCCGTCTCTACAACCGCACCCTCACCGTCAGCGAAATCGCCAAAGACAAGGAAACGGCGGTGGGATGATGGGATCAGGACGGTCCGCGTCATCGGCGCCATGGATCGGCCTCATTGGTAGGTGGTCGACAGGTGCTGGCTGGCTTGGTTTCCCGAGGTGTTCGGGATTGCCCCGGAGCTCGGCGACTATCGAGACACGGCGCGCAGCCTAGGCACGGGATTACGGAATCCCCTCACGGCACGGTCGGTCACATAGCCGCCAGGTATCGCTGTGCGAATCCCTTCGGCGTGCTTGGAGAGTCGCCTGCAACTCTTTAGCGCCGTAGGCTTGGACGTTCCCTCCGAGTTCCTTTGCCAGGGCACCGAGCGCTATCGCGAGCGAGCCGGGGGCGGCGCGGCCCCGTTCGATCTCGCCGGCCTCGGCGGATCTGTCTCCTGCAGGTTCGCGATCGCATCCATCTTCATTGCGAAGAGGTGTCCGCCCCGTTGCCAGGCCACAGCGACCCTGACGGCAGGACACCCGGACCTTCATGGCTCGCAGGGCCTCGCCCTGGAAGCACAGCAGCAGAGGCATGACCAATGACAGGTCGTTCGCCGGGTACCAATACGTAGGTCTCGTGGTCGAGCCAGCATAGGTGCGGTCGACCGACTCCCCTTCTCGAAGTCGATGGATCATTACGTTGCGTTTGGTGCCCGCTGCTGGGGCAAGAAATGGGGCAAGAAGCCCCACAGATCCCAGCCGGTCCCAGCCGATCTCGATCTCGGGAAAACTGCTTGCAACCGTGCCCCACGTAGTCGGTCGGGCCTCTGGATCGGGCTCATAACCCGAAGGTCGCGGGTTCGAATCCCGCCCCCGCTATACCGAAGTCCCGCGACCGTCTCGGTGACTCATCGCTTCGTGGAGGTGCGGGAGTTGCCGTGAAGGACCCGCGGCGAAAGCGCCCGCTTCCATTCCAACTTTTCATCTTGTTGCGTCTCCGCTACATGAGTGGGCCGCCGCGCTGAGCGTCGTGCCGCACCCGTTGGTCAACGTTTAAGAAGGCGAATTCGCTCGGCCAGAAAAGCGAGCAGGAGACCACCCCTTGACCCTGCGCCGGTGAATTCCGAACAACCAGTAATCATTTATAGACTGACTGATTCGCGTGCCGCAGATTCCCTCCTGCGGGGCTCCCAATACCCCCTATTGGGTAGCCGCCCCTTACTAGGCGGAAATGGGCAACGGTCGAAGCCGGGTCCCCCTCGGCTTCGACCCTGCTTTTAGGCTTGGCCGCCTTCGGGAGAGGCTCTCGAAGACTTTCCGACGCTTTCCGAGCGCGTCGCGGCGAGATGCTCGAGGGCCTCTCGAGACCGGCCACGGACCGCAGAGTCGCCCCGGGGACGCGCCGTTCACGGGGTTGCTCACCCCGACCGTCGGGTTGCGCTGGATCGACGATCTCTGGAAGGTCGCGGGTCGCGATGGCCTGGGTCTCCGCTGATGTCCGGCGATACTTTGCGCAGTAGTTTCTTTTTTGTAGACTGGAACATCGCAGGCTCTTTCGCCGTCGGGAGGCGAGGCCCCTACCGTGTCGCGTGGCGAGTTGCGGAGCCGTATTCGAACTGAGGGAAACGTCCCTTCCAATGGAGCAGGAGAAGCAAGCACGGGAAGAACTGGCGTCGCGCCTTCGGGGAAGACGCGACGAACTCGAGCAGGCCGTCGCCGCTCGTGTCCGCGCGATCGGCGATCCGCAGGAGCCGCGGGACCCCGTCTATCTGGAGAGCCGGCGGGCTGCGGTCAGCGCCGCTCTCGAC
Organism: Solirubrobacterales bacterium; assembly: GCA_035558995.1. GTDB lineage: Bacteria > Actinomycetota > Thermoleophilia > Solirubrobacterales > 70-9 > VAYN01. The sequence continues at coordinate 15,275 of DATMBY010000165.1, read as the reverse complement.
TATGGGCTGAGCGGAGTCGAGCTCGGCAGCCACCGGGTGCCGCTGCCGCCGATTCTGCTGGCGCAGGCTCGCCTGGCTGCCCGCTTCGGGATCAGCCTGGACACTGTGTTGAGGCGCTACTTCGCCGGCTACACGCTTTTCTGCGACTTCCTCGCCGAGGCCGCTCGGCCGGCTAGCGAATCGCCTCTGCGAGGGATCCTGCGCTCCCAGGCACAGCTCTTCGATCGGCTCCTCGCCGAGGTAACCGAGGAGTACCGGCGCGAGCCCCCGAGCCTGCTGTCCAGCCCCGAAGAACGCCGTGCCGAGCAGGTCGAAAAGCTCCTGGCTGGAGAGCTGGCCGATCTGGTGGAGCTCGGCTATGAGTTGAAGGGTTGGCATGTAGCCGTCATCGCTCCGGACGGTGAGTGGACCGCCGGACTGCGAGAGCTGGGAGCGGCGATCGACCGGCGGATGCTCGAGGTGCGGCAGCAGGATGGTCAGAGCTGGATTTGGCTTGGAGGCAGGCGAGAGCCCGACATGTCCGAGCTCTCGACGCTGTTGGCGCAGCGCGTGCCCCCGCAGGTACAACTCGCCGTCGGAGAGCCTGGAGAGGGGCCGTCGGGGTGGAGGCTCAGTCACCGTCAGGCTCGCGCCGCCTGGTCGGTCGGCAATCGTGGTGGAGACGGGATAACCCGCTACGTGGACGTCGCTCTCCTCGCCTCGATGCTGCGCGACGAGCTGCTGACGACGTCGCTGCGCCAGCTGTTTATCGAGCCGCTCGGAGCCGAGCGCGGCGGCGGTGACAGGGTCTTGAAGGAAACACTGGACGCCTACTTTGCCGCCGGGCGGAACGTGTCCTCGGCCGCCTCGGCGCTGAAGGTCACCCGACAGACCGTGGGCAACCGGCTGCGGGCGGTAGAGAGGTCACTCGGCCGAAGCCTGCTCCAGTGCGGACTTGCCTTGGAGGCGGCGCTGCTCCTGGAGAGCGCCATCCTGCAAAACGGACAATCGCTGGATTTTCCACAATGGCGAAGCGCGCACTGATCTCAGCGGCGAACGTAACCCTGGGAGGCGTCCTCCTTTGCAGGGGCGGATGATCAATTCGACCGACTCTTCGTTTTTTAGGACGCCTAATCATGGATCGATCCTCGGCGAAGTGCCGGGAAAGGAACCAAGTGAGATCACTGAAAAGATTCACCGTCGTCCTCGCGGGGTGCATGTGCGCGCTGGCGCTCGCCGCCGGCTCTGCCTCTGCGCTGGGCTTTGTCGCCAACAACGACCCGGGAGCAGCGAATTACACCGGGTCGGGTTCTGCGACGCTGAGCTACAACGGATACTCGACCAACTGCACGGTCACCATCGCGGGTCAGATGTCGGAATCGTCTAAAACGCTGGCGCCGGCAGGTTCGCTGATCGCCTCGTGCGGTGGTTCGACCAATTTCAGCAATTGCCGCATTACCCAGTTCCGAGATGGTGCGGTCGACTTCGGTCCTTCGGGCTGCGGGCCGATCACGAGCTCGACCCCCACTAGCACCGGCGACAAAATCTATCTGAATGAATCGGGCACCGCCACCTATCAGAATCAAGGCAGCGGCAGCACGAAGTCGATTTCGGTCAGTTTCTCCATCGGTGGCCAGTACGAACTGGGGGCACCGTGGAAATCCGGTCTTAAACCGGGAGCGCAGCTGACTGGCCAGGTAACGCTGGTCGCCAGCAGGTCCGGCGTGCAGGTTCCCTTCGAAGCGCGCGCGGAAGCTCTGACCGCTCTTGGCGTCAGCGCCGGCCCGCCGCCGCAGTTCACCTCGGCTCGCTACCCGGTGAACATCCACACCGCGATGCTCTGGAAAACGAATCCGTACTGGTACGTCAGGGGCACGACGATCGATTGCTCCAGCGCCGATTACACGACGACCGGCCTCAGCGGGGCCACCTCGACTCTCTCCCTCCGACCGGAACTCGGTGGTTGCGTGTACGGCGGTCTTTCCGCGGCTGCGTTCAGGAACGGATGCACCTACCAGTTTGAACTGACGAGCACCGCGGCCGGCACGTTCAAAGTCGCCTGTCCGGAAGGCAGCTCTCTGGAATTCCTCGCTTACAAAGAAGCGTCGGAATTGGCGGAAGGCAAATACCTCTGCAAGATGGCCATCCCCTCGCAGTCCGGAACCTTCACTCTGACTACGGTGGACGGCGCTTTGAAGCCGAACGTTTCGATTTCGAAACTGAAACACACCCAGACCCGGAACTCGATTTTCTGCCCGGCCGGGAACGGGACGTTCGAAGACGGCTCCTTCGCCCAGGAAATGAAGCTGGCCGGAAGCTACTGAGTCGGTAACCGCTTCAGGCTCTATCGAGAGGCTCGGGCGCCAGCGAGGCGCCCGGGCCTCTTCCCTGGGCAGGAGGTGCGAAAACTGCCAGCAGCAGTTAGAAAACTTCAAGTATTGGATTTGTAGACTTATCTCTCAAATCGTGTTAAAGTACCCCTGCTCCAGGGAGGGGCAGGGACGGATGGAAGCGCCAGGGCGACTGGTCTACCAACTCGAACAGGGCTTCCCTCGAGCGTTTTGGCCACCGACTGCACCGGCTGGGGAAGCCGGCACAAGGAGAGATTCAATTGAGGACCAAGCTTAGGCACCCGATTCGAGCAATTAGGGAACCGTTCGGCACCGCCGGCCTAATCATCGCCTGCATCGCGCTGATCGCCGCGCTCGGCGGCAGTGCTCTCGCCGCCAAAGGCGCCCTGACGTCCAAGCAGAAGAAAGAAGTCACCAAGATCGCCAAGCAGTACGCTGGCAAAGCCGGTCCCGCCGGTCCCGCCGGTCCGCAGGGTCAGCCCGGTGCGCCGGGAGCCAACGGCAAGGACGGCGCCCCCGGGCCGGCAGGTCCCGCCGGTCCTGCCGGTCCTGCTGGTCCTGCTGGTCCTGCTGGGCCTGCTGGGCCTGCTGGGCCAAAAGGAACCACTGGTTTTACCGACCACCTCCCTTCCGGAAAAACTGAGACCGGGGCTTGGAGCTTCGGCAATGTGCCGCCCGCGGCTCAGCCTCCCGGTGGTCAGTTCGTCGGGTTTTTGGCGGCGATCTCCTTTTCCATACCGCTGGAAGCCGGACTTTCTGGGAGTCATGTGCATTACGTCAATGAACCTGGCAAAGAAGTGGTGATTGGCGAAAACGACGAATTCGAACCAGTACCAGAAGTCGTAGACCAGCCAACCCCGGCTCCCTGCCCCGGGACGGTCGCGGCACCTGAAGCCGAATCCGGTGAGCTATGCGTTTACCAGGGTGAGCTCACTGGGGGCTTGACTATCGCCAGTGAACTGATCTTCGATCCCAGCAAAAAAGGGTTGCCGCTTCAGCATGTCGGCACTGCCCGGACCGGCGCAGTGCTGGACGCGTGGATCCCCGGCTCTGGGGACACTCCTCCCCCGGCCTACGGCTGGGGAACCTGGGCGGTCACGGCGGAATAACCAGGTACGTGCTCAATCAGTCCGATTGTCCTCCCGCCGAACCGACCTCGGTTCAGCGGGAGGACAAAGGGCACATGCCGAGAGTCTGACGGCAGCGAACAAGCCACAGTCGAGAAGAGAACGATGTAGATGAACAACGTGCAGGGGGTTAAGGTGAAAAGAGCACATGGTCTTAAAGCGCCCAGGGGTCGGGAAAGCGACCAGCCGCACCTGCGTCAGCAGCCGAGGCACGCGCTGACCCTCCTCCTGCTCGCTGCCGCCACCTGGAGCGTGCTTGGTTTCGCATTCCATGCGCCGAATGCGCCAGCTCTGCCCATCCTTTGGCAAAAATGCCCCCTTGGCTCCGGCGCCGGGAACTGCCAAGGAGGACTTCTGGGTGTGGCAGCCGATCCGGATACCGGCAGCGTTTACGCCGCCGACAGCGGTAATGATCGGATCAACGAGTTTTCGCCTTGGGGGGTCTTCCTCAAGTCGTGGGGTTGGGGCGTCGCCACCGGCGCCGCAAAACTCGAGACCTGCGGCCCTGCTGCCACTCCGCCCACCCAGACTTGCCAAGCCGGGATCGGAGGGACCGGGTCTGGTCAGCTCTCGACGCCGAGCGGCCTGACGCTGGATTCGGCGGGGAACGTCTATGTCTATGAATCGAAGCCTACCTTTCGAGTTCAGAAGTTCGGCTCTGACGGCAGCTTCATCCTGATGTTCGGCAAGGAAGTGAACCTCACCAACGTCGCAGAAAGGGAATCCCAGGAAGCCGCGGCAGAACCAGTAACGGTGAGCACTGACGAAGAAAACGTCTGCACCAAAGCGTCGGGAGATACTTGCGGAGCCGGGGACAAGGGGTCTGAGCCCGGGGCGTTCGGGAGGCCACCTGGGATCGAAGACCCGGACTCGGCTTTCATTGCCTCCACTCCCGCAGACGACATCCAAGTCGGGGATTACGAACGCATCCAGATCTTCGACAGCAACGGGCACTACAAAAGCAGTATCTCTCTGCCCGGGAAGGCGGTAGGTGCGCTGACGGTCGACAGGGAGGGCAACACCTATGTCTCCTACTTGAGGAACCCTGCGGGAGGCGAGTGGTTCAACGATGACTGGATGGAATCCGATGTGCACAAACTGGGGCCGGACGGGAACGAAATCTGCCCAGTGGCGGTCCGGGACCCCCGCGCTTTGACCACCGACGCGCAGGGACGGCTGTACGTGGCGGCAGGAATGGGACAGACTTTCGAAAACCCGCGGGTGATCCGACGCTTCTTCCCTGGCTGCGTTGAGGACAAAGCATTTGCTTTCGAACTGACCGGCTTGAGATTCGACGATTCTCCCAGGGCCATCGCCACCAGTGAAGCCTGCGGCATCGAAGGCAACTTGTACTACACCAACTACCTTTACTACAACGTTTTCCTGCGGGCTTACTACCCGGCGCCGGATACCTCCCTCTGTCCGCCGCCGCCCGCCGATCCGACCATAACCGATCAGTATGCCTCTGAGGTTACTTCGACCAGCGCCGTGGTGCGCGCCGCAATCAACCCTCACTTCTGGGGCGACATGACCTACTACGTGGAATATGGAACCGAAGACTGCGCCTCCGGGCCGAGCGCATGCGACCTGGTCGCCGTCTTTCCCGGGGCCCACCTAAAAGGGGAAGCGGACGAACCCCTGATCACGCAAGGTGTATTTCTCGACGGGCTCGAGCCGGACACGACCTACCACTACCGGTTCGTGGCGCAGAGCGGCGGCGGGGGGCCAGTATCCGGCATCGGAGCGGCAGAAGAGGACTCAACCTTCACGACCTTTCCCAGTGCTGCGGCGCAGAAAACCAACTGCCCCAACCAAGGGTTTCGTCTGGGGCCTTCCGCCGCGCTGCCGGACTGCCGGGCCTACGAGATGGTCTCGCCGGTTGACAAAGATGGGGGGGACATCGCGGCTTTGAGAACCGACACCGGCGATCGAGCGTGGCTCAACGTTAGCGCTGGGAGCGGCGATCGTTTCACTTACTCCTCCTATCGCGCCTTTGGCAACGTGGTCAGCGGCCCCTACGCTTCGCAGTACCTTGCCAGCCGCAGCCCGCAAGGATGGTCCAGCGAAGGAATCTCCCCATACCAGGAAGGTATCGCGTCCTTGGAAGGCGGCAGTTATCTGGACGTTGCGTACAAAGCCTTTGACGAAGAGCTGTGCACTGGCTGGTTGAGGCAGGCGACCGAACCGCTGCTGGCACCCGGGGCAATCAGCGGCTACGCCAACCTCTACCGGCGTCAGAACTGTGGAGCCGTCGGCTTCGAAGCGCTGACGCCGACTGCGCCGACGCAGGACTCGAGCAAAGGGGAGGAACCGTTCATGCCGAAGGCCTTTACCCCCGAACTCGAGGGCGTCTCTGCCGACGGCTCACACGCGATCTTCGTGGCCAGGGGCAATCTGACTGGAGACGCTACCGCTTGCCAGGCCAGCGCGGCGGAAAGCAGCGGCTGCGTCCGTCAGCTCTACGATTCCCACAACGGCGAACTCGATCTCGTTTGCGTGCTGCCGAACGAACAGCCAAGCGATCAGGAATGCTGGGCGGGCAGCAATGGGTTGGTGCCGACCGGGCGCCACCACATCCTCCAGCATGCGATCTCGGACGACGGGTCCCGGATCTTTTGGGGTAGCAACCTCGAAGGGAACAACTCGATTCAGGTCGGGAAGCTCTACGTCAGGATCAACAACCTCGAAACGCTGACGATCACGAACTTGCCCAGCCGCTTCGTGGCCGCCTCCCCCGACGGCACGCGCGTGATCTATGGCGTATATCCATCGGCTTCCAGTGTTTTCAGTAGCAAACACGACCTCTACGAAGCAGAGGTCGACGGCGGCGAAAAAACGCGGATCGCCCGCGAAGTGGTCGGCGTGCTCGGCGTCAGCGAGGACACGCGCCGCCTCTACTTCGCCTCCACGGAAGTGCTGACCGGCGAGGAAGAGAACAGCGAGGGCAAGACCGCCGAAGCCGGCAAGCCCAACCTCTACTTCTACGAGGCAGGTGAAGACGGCGGGGTCGTCTATATCGCCACCCTGTTGGGGGGTGACGTCGACTCGATCCCCGCCGCGCTCAATCCAAGCGTGTTCTACAAGAGCTCGCGGGTCACTCCGGACGGGATGCACGCGGCCTTCACCTCGCTTGCCCCGCTGACGGGCACCGACAACGTCGATGCCAGGACCGGCAAGGCGGTCACGGAGGTGTTCTTCTACGACGCCGTGGGGCGGAAATTGCGTTGCGTGTCCTGTAGCGCAACCAACGCGCGGCCACGCGGGGTTGAAGACCGCACCCTCAATAGCGAATTTGTGTTCGGAGGCGTGCTGCCGGGCTGGGCGAACCAGATGCAGCGGACGCGCCTTCTCTCCGACGACGGGCGGCGACTTTTCTTCGAGAGCTTCGAGCCTCTCGTCCTCGCCGACACCAACGGAAAGCGCGATGTCTACGAGTGGGAGGTTGGCGACAGCCCGCAGGAGTGCGCCGAAGTCGGAGCCCAGCTCTACCTGCGCCAAGAAGGCGGCTGTCTCAGCCTTATCTCCTCGGGAGAGAGTCTCGGCGACTCCTCCTTCCTCGATGCCGGCAAGAGCGGTCGCGACGTCTTCTTCCTCACGTCCTCCAGCCTGATCTCCCAGGATCCCGGCCTCGTCGACGTCTACGACGCCCGGGAAGGCGGGGGTTTCGCCGCTCCGGTCTCGCCGGCTCCTGCTTGCGAAGGCGAAGCGTGCCAGGGCGCCTATTCGCCACCGCAGGACCCGGTACCCGCCTCCTCGATCTATCAGGGTGCGGGGAACGTCGATGAACGCAATGCCACGCAGAAGAAGAAGAAAAAGAAGAAGCACAGCAGGCACAAGAAGAAACACCACAAGAAGAACAAACGGGGTGGCGGCGCGAGTCACAGCAAGGGAGGTCACCGATGAACGGGCGCACCTGGCGAGTTCTTGGAGCGATGGTTTTCGCTTTTACCTCTCTCCTCGCCCTCAGCAGCCCAGTCCGGGCCGCGTTCGGCATAGCCGAGGCAGACGTCGAATTCCGCGCGGCCGATGGCTCGACCCAGACGCAGGCCGGCTCGCACCCGTACGGCTTCACTACCACGTTCAGGATGAACACGGTGCCCGCACCGGACGGATCCGGCGGAGTGGTTCCGGACGAGCAGGTGAAAGACGTGGAGATCAACCTTCCACCTGGTTTGGTTGGGAATCCTAAAGCCGTACCCCGCTGCTCGAGCATCGATTTCCTCATCTTGTCTGGCTCCGACCCGGCCTGCCCGCCTGCGACTCAGCTCGGAAAGACCACGCTGGAGGGCGGCTTCGGGCCGTTGCTGCCGGGAAATTCGCCTACTACCACCATGGTCTACAATTTGGAGCCCCCGCCCGGCGTGGCTTCCAAGATCGGCTTCAACATCCTCGGCGCGCCCGTCACGGTCGAAACCACGGTCAGCCCAGAGGCGCCATACCACCTCCTCACCCACGTTTCCAACGCGCCCAACGTGATCCTATTCTACGGCTCCGAAGTCACGCTCTGGGGCGTTCCGGGGGATCCTGCTCATGACGCCGAAAGAGAGAACTGTAAGGGGAACTGCGACGTGAACCTCCCGGAAGTTCCCTTCCTGACCCTGCCGCGATCTTGCAAGGGGCCGCTGACGACGACCTTCGCCGCGGCTTCCTGGATGCGCCCGGGCGCGTGGACGCCCCTGCTGCAAGCCGTCACCCATGACGAAGCTGAACCGCCGAACCCGCAGGGGATGACCGGCTGCGAGCGGCTCGGCTTCAAGCCGACCATATCGAGCTCCCCGACCACCAAAGCGGCTTCCTCGCCAACCGGGCTCGACTTCGGGCTCAACGTGAACGACGAGGGGCTGATCAGCCCCACCGGCATCGCCCAGGCGGATATCGAAAAAGCAGTGGTCACCCTTCCGGAGGGAATGACCACGAACCCATCCCTCGCCGAAGGCCTCAACGTCTGCTCCGAAGCCGACCTGGCACGGGAGACCGCGTTCTCCGAAACCGGCGCGGGTTGCCCGAATGCGTCCAAGGTCGGCACCGTCCAAGTGGCGACGCCGCTGCTGGACGAAACCGTGGACGGCTCGCTCTACATCGCGAAGCCGTACGAGAACCCGTTCGGTTCGTTGCTCGCCCTCTACATAGTGATCAAGAACCCGACCCTCGGGATCGCGATCAAGCAGCCGCTGCGCGTGGACCTGGATCCTCGTACCGGTCGAATCACGACCGTGGCCGAAAGCATGCCCGAGCTGCCCTTCTCGGAGTTCACGCTCCATTTCCGCGAGGGCGCGCGGAGCCCGCTCGCCTCGCCCGCCGGGTGCGGCACCTACGAGACCGAAGCGACTCTCTACCCAAGCACCGGCGGGCCGCCCGTGAAGAGCAGCTCCGCCTTCAAGATAATCGCCGGCTCCAACGGCGCGCCATGTCCCGCCGCGGGCCTTCCCCCTTTTCGCCCGAACCTGACGGCGGGGACGCTCAACAACGCCGCTGGCCGCTACAGCCCGTTCAACATTCAGATCTCCCGCACCGACGCCGAGCAGGAGATCACCCACTTCTCGATCAAGTTGCCACCTGGCGTGATCGGGAAACTGGCCGGGGTTCCGTTTTGCCCGGAGGCGGCGATCGCCGCCGCGAAGGTGCGGGAACGGGCGCCTCACGGCGGTCAGGAAGAGCTGGACCAGCCCAGCTGCCCGGCCGCCTCGGAGATCGGTCGGACCCTCGTCGGCTCCGGGGTCGGCGGCTCCCTCGCCTATGCACCCGGGAAGATCTACCTCGCCGGCCCCTACCGCGGCTCGCCGCTCTCGATCGTGGCGATAACCGCGGCGCGGGTCGGTCCATTCGATCTCGGCTCGGTGGTCGTCCGCGAGGCGCTCAGCGTCAACCCGGAAACGGCCGAAGTGTTCGTCGACGCGACCGGGTCGGACCCGATCCCGCACATCATCAACGGAATCCCCGTGCACCTGCGGGACATCAGGGCCTACATCGACCGGCCGCAGTTCGTCCTCAACCCGACCAGCTGCAAACGGACCTCGACCGCCAGCACGGTGCTCGGGTCGGGCCTCGATTTCGCCTCGGAAGCCGACAACAACCCGATCACCGTGACCTCTCCGTTCCAGGCGGCGGACTGCGCCAGCCTGCCCTTCAAACCCCGGCTCCGGCTCACCTTGACCGGGGGGACGAAGCGCTCGGACAACCCGGCCCTGCGAGCGGAGCTGAGGATGAGGCCGGGCGAAGCGAATGTGGGCAGGGCACAGGTGACGCTGCCTCATTCCCAGTTCCTCGAACAGGGGCACATAGGCACGATCTGCACGCGCCCGGTGTTCAACTCCGGCAACACCCCCGGCGAGAACTGTCCGAAAGCAAGCATCTACGGCTACGCACGGGCGTTCACGCCCCTGCTCGACGAGCCCTTGGAGGGGCCCGTCTTCCTCCGGGCGAACGGCGGCGAACGGAAGCTGCCCGACCTGGTGGCGGCGCTCAACGGGCAACAGATCGACGTGGCCCTCGTCGGCTACATCGATTCGACCAGGCGAGGAGAGCTCCGCACCACCTTCGCCACGCCCCCCGACGCGCCCGTATCCAAGTTCATCCTCAGCATGGCGGGAGGCAAAAAGAGCCTGCTGGTCAACAGCACCAACCTTTGCCGGCGAACCAACCGGGCCCAGGCTAACTTCACCGGCCAGAACGGGAAGGTCTACAACTTCCGCCCGGTCCTGAAGCCGCTCGGTTGCAAGAAGAAGGGAAAAGGCGGAGCGGGATCCCGCCGAGCCGGGCGATGAGGCCGCTCGCCGGGCGGTGACGACCCGCTTTCGCAGGATCGCGGTTGCCGGTCTCGCCGCGACGGTTGTCACCGCGGTGTCGGCTGGCGCCGTGGTGATCCAGACCCAGGGGGTCAGGATCACCGCCCTGGCGCAGGTGATGCCCTACAAGCTGCCGCGCGAGGGAACTGCGCCGGTCGCCGTCTTCGTCGCCGGGCACCTCGAGAATCCGGATGGCGGCGTGCCGCCGCAGCTGCAGAGAATGAGGATCAGGGTCAACCGTCACGGGTTGCTGCAATCGCGCGGCTTGCCGGTCTGCCCGGTCGGCCGGATCGTGGCGATTTCGACGCAGAGTGCCCTGGCGGCCTGCAAGTCGGCCCTGATCGGCTCCGGGCAGTTCTGGGCCAACATCGTCTTCGACGGACAGCCTCCCTATCCGACCCAGGGCCGACTGCTGATCTTCAACGGCCGCCAGGACGGCAAGCCGGCCGTGCTCGCGCAGATCTTCACCAAGATCCCGTTCAACAGCTCGTTCGTGATCGCCTTCCGCCTTCGCAAGATCGACAAGGGCCCGTACGGGACCGAGCTGAGCGCCTCCTTGCCGCAGGCGCTCGGCTCCTGGGGATACCTGAACCGGATCAAGCTGACGCTGCGGCGGCAGTACACGTACAAAGGCAAGCGGCTTTCTTACTTCAACGCCGGCTGCCCGGCGCCAGGCGGCGCCAAGCGGACCGCGTTCCCGCTGGCACACGTCAGCTTTTCCTTCGCAGGCAAAAAAGAGATCGGCGCCGCAGTGACCAAGAGCTGCGGAGTAAAGGAGTGAGGATGCCGTTTTACGCTGAGCGACGGATTCTCGAGATGCAGCGGGCATGGCGCTTTATTTTTCTCGCGGGTCTCGCTGCCTTGATCTCATCGATGCTGTTCTCCCCGCCGGCCCGAGCCACCTACGACCCGGTCGGGGGCGGTACCGCAAAGCTGGTGCTCGACAAGCGCTTCGCCGGGTTCCTGCAGAAAGGGAACGTCATGCTGGTCCCGGCTGCGGGGGCGGCTAAAAAGGGCCGGGCGTACATATTGCCGGTGGTCGGCGGCCTGATGGACCCGACGATCGGCAGGGGAGCGGTGGACGCCGGCGGCACGCTCCTGTTCAAGGGCGCCCGCAAGCAGGTCCCGCTTCGCCGCATCGTTGTCAAGACGAAGCGGTCGCCGCTGGTGGCCAGAGTGGGCGGCTCCCAACTGAAGGTGGCGACTGCGACCGGGCTCGGGTTCAAGCGTTCGGGCTTCGACTCGGTCTTCTCGGTCAAGCAGCTGAAGCTGACGGAGAAGGTCGCCACCCGGCTCAACAAGAAGCTGCGACCGCCGATCCCGTTCGCGGCAAACCAGCTGATTGGCAGGCTCATCACCGTCGCCAGGCCGTCCACGGTCTCGATCCTGCCCGAGGGCGTCGTCACTGTTCAGCTCAGCGACGAGTTCGCGGCCAAGCTCAACAGCCTCTTCGTCGCCGCCAACCCGATCTTCCCGGCGGAACACCAGGGGAACGTGTTCACCTTCCCCTTCATCCCCGAGGGCGCCCTTTCGCCTACCGGGGGCAGCGGCCTGATCAAGACCGGAGGATCGATCGAATTCCTTCAGCTTCCCCAGAAAGGGCAGGTTATATGGCATGAATTCTATGCCGACTTCGCGGCCTTCCTGGTCAGCCCCGAAGTCGACATCGAGCCGTCGCCGCCCTATCGCGGGAAGGCGGGTCGCCTAGGGGTGGCCTCGTTCCCCCCGGGCACGCCGCTGACGCCAGATGGTGCCGCTCTTACGATCTCCGCCGGCGCCATCCCGCTGAGTCTGCAGCCCGAGACCGCGGCGGATCTCAACAGTGCCTTCGCCGCGGGAGCTGACGTCTTCAGCGGGGGCGAATCACTCGGAACCCTCAGCTTCGTGGCCAAGGGTCAATAGCCGCCGTGACGCGGCGGTTAGCTCCTCTTTTGGCGGTGGCGATGCTGCTCCTCGGCTGCGGCGACTCGAGCTCAACCACGGCCCCCGAAGCAGAGGGCGGCTCGGCTGACAGCCCCCCCGTCCGCTCCGCCGGCTCCTTCGAGCCGAGGGAGCACGAGGACTCGGGCGGCGGCTCGCGGCAGTTCCGGATCGAGGGCGGCGACAACAGCGTCCAGGAATTTGGCCGGGAGGCGAGCGAAGCAGAGATGAGGGCCGCCGGGGCCGCTCTGCACGGCTTCTTCGACGCGCGGGCCGCGGGAGATTGGGCCGCGGCCTGCGATTACCTGGCTCGCGACTTCATTCGCACGGTCCAGCAGACCACCGGTGGGCCGGGTCAGGATTGCGCTGTCCTGTTCGAGGGGCTGGCGGAAGGAGTCCCGCGCCGCGAGCTTCGCGAGGCCGCCTACGCAAACGTCGGCTCTCTCCGCACCGACGGCGAGGGTGGCTTCCTGATCTATCGCGGTCTGCCCCGCGGCACCGTCTACGCGATCCCGGTCAGCTCAGAAGGCGGATCCTGGAAGATCGCCGCCCAGGCCGGCACGGTCCTCTACATGGCCCGAGAGAAGTGAGAGCGGCCCAAGACCTAGGGTGCCAGCTGAAACCGCTTTAAACCGTGCCTCACGTAGGCCCATCGGGCCTCTGGCGCGGGCTCAGATTTCGCCCCTTCGCTTCCTGCCTCTCTCGATCGCCTCCCAAGGAACGCGGCCTGCTTGGGCGAGCTCGGTCAGGCCCAGGAGTCGTTCCCCCGGCTCCTCGGGGTCTGGCCGCCGGTCCACAGGCCTTCGGAGGCGAGCAGCGAGACCTGGCGGTCAAACTTCTCCCAATCCGCGTTGTGGAAGTACCTCTCGTAAAGCGCCTGCGGGCGACGTAGGGGGCGTCGCGAGTCGCGTCGGCGATCGCGGCCTGCAACTCCTGACCCATGACCAGTCGGCTAGCCATCGCCAGGCCGCACCTTCATCCGAAACCAGATCCCCTTCTGCGCGTCGCTGGTCGTTCCCCAATCCTCGACCAAGCCGTCGACGATCTGCAGGACGAGGGAGGTGCTGTCTCGGCGGCTGATGACGCGGGCCCCCGTCCCGTCGTCGCAGAGAAAGCCTTCGAGCCGGCCGTCGTCTAAACGCAAGGCAACCTCGATCGGCTCGCGAGCGCCGTTGGCGACGCTCATGCCGACCAGCTCGCTGATCACGGTTCGTACCGTCATCAGGGAGCCTTGGTCGATACGTCCAGTCAGCGGCCCGAGCTTGCGCCGGGCCTGGCTCGGCGCCTCAACGGATGGAAATACCCGTACCCGCATGCCTCATTACTACCCGGATCGTCCCTTGACACCGGAACGTGCCTAGGTGTTACGTTCACCGGATCAGCGAGGTGGGGTGGTTCGCTGACGAATTGAGTGGGAGCTCCGCAGCGATTGACGCAAAGGAGGTTCCCATGAGCGCAGCGATACGGTGGGCACATGCCGGAGTTCGATGGGTCGCGCAGGGCCTCGACGAGCTCGCCTGAGCAAAAGAGGTTTTCCCTCCCGGTCCTGATGGCTGTGATCCTCGCGCTGCAGCTCGCCACCCCGGCGGACGCGGCGACCTCGAGCCCGGATGTAGGCCCGGGAGGGTCGGTCGCACCCCAGCTGATCCTGATCCACGGCGGCTCCTTCCTCTACGAAGACCCGTCGTTCGAAGTGCTGACGCGCCGGCGAGCCCTCCGGGCGGGGTTCACTCCGCACTACCTGCGCTATCCACTAGGCGACATGCCGGCTGCGTACCGGGCCGCACGGGCGGAGGCGGTCCGCCTGCGGGCCAGGTACGGGAGCGCGGTCTACGCTTACGGGTCCTCGGCCGGGGGCACGCTCGCCGCTCTGCTCGCCGGCGACGGTCTGGTCTCGGCCGCCGTGGCGAAGGCGCCGGTCTCCGACCTGCTGGATTGGGAATGGCCGCTGGGCGCCTACGGTCCCGACTACTTCGAACGGATCGGGCTATCGGCGCCGGCGGCGAGGCGCAGGCTCTCTCCCCTGCGGCGGCGCGCCAGGGAGCCGCTCCTGATCTTGCAGGGGCGCCGCGACCGAGTCGTCCCGGTGGCGATGAACAGGGAGTACGCTGTGAAGTTCAAGCGCGTGTACCTGTGGGTAGTCCAAGGTGGGCACCACACCGAGCGCATCAGGCCCGAGCTCCTGAGCCGTGCCTTCGAATGGCTCGCCCGCGTCGCCACCGCCCACCAATACTGAAGGACGTCCTATCTCCGCCAAGAGCGGCTTTCGCCCGGACATCGAGGGCCTGCGGGCCGTCGCGATCGTCGCCGTCATGCTCTGCCACGCGGGCCTCTCCTTCGTCGCCGGCGGCTACGTCGGCGTCGACGTCTTCTTCGTCATCTCCGGCTTCCTCATCACCCGGCTGCTGCTCGGTGAGCTCGAGCGGACCGGCGGCATATCCCTGCGTCGCTTCTACGCGCGCCGCGCCAAGCGCCTGCTGCCGCTGACGGCGGTGCTCCTCGCCGCCGTGGGCGCCCTTTCGCTGCTGCTCCTGTCCCCCGTGCGGGCGGTCGAAGTCTCCGGCGACATCGTCAGCTCCGCCCTCTACACGGCCAACTGGCACTTCGCCGCCCAGTCGGTCGACTACTTCGCCCAGGAAGTCGAACCGAGCCCGGTTCTGCATCTCTGGTCGCTGGCGATCGAGGAGCAGTTCTACCTCGTCTGGCCGACCCTTCTGCTCGCGGTCACCTGGTTCCGGCGAAGGCGCGGGGGCTCTCTCCGGCCGGCGATCTGGGTGACGCTCGCCGTCGTTCTGGTGGGCTCGCTCCTGCTCGGCATCCACCTCACCGAGGACGAACCCGCCGCCGCCTACTTCTCGACCTTCGGCCGCGCCTGGGAGCTGGCCCTGGGAGCCGGGCTGGCGGTTTTGGGGGCGGTGCGCATCCCGCGCGCTCTGGCGGCCGGGGTCGGCTGGGCCGGCCTGGTGGCAATCGTCTACGCGGTCGTCGTCTTCGACGCGAGCACCCCTTTTCCGGGAACCGCCGCTCTCCTGCCCACCCTCGGCGCCGCCTGCCTGATCTTCGCCGGCTCCTCCGTCCACGCTCAGGCCAAGGGCGCGCCCGCCTGGCTGCTC
>DATMBY010000164.1:0-2724 GCA_035558995.1 Solirubrobacterales bacterium | reverse complement strand
CACGATCGAGGAACTCTTCAGCCTCGAAAAGATCGGCTACGCCGCCGAATCGGCGATCACCGGCTTCGACGAATCGATCTTCAACGCCGCCGGCTGAGTAGCGAAGCCGCTGAGTGCGCACTCTTTTCCGGCCGCACCCGGGCGGATTGGGGAGAAAGCGGCTGCCATGAATCCTTGATCAAGCGTGCACAGTCTCCGGACCCGCAACCTCGTTCGAGCCCTCATCGCCGTTGCCCTATGCATTTCGCTTCTGGCGTTCGCAACGGCGCCGGTCCCAGATGATCTCCCGGCGCTGGCCCTCAAGCAGACTGGCCTCTATCGACTGGAGGTTGCGCTTCTTGTCTTCTATGGCGCCCTCCTGTTCATCACGCCTGCTTTCTCAGGACTGATCCGGGGGCAACTGCCAATTGAGATCTCGACTCGCGGCGCCAAGTTCGCCGATGAAGCCGATCGATCCACCCTGTTGAACGAAGCGGCGATCAAGGAACTGGAGCGAGATCTCGATCGCTTGACCGGGGATCTATCCGCGGCAACCGTGGACATCGACGAGCTGAAGAAGGATGTGACAGTACGTGACTAGCCCTAGCCTTCCAACGATGGACGAGCGCGAACAACGGGACCTTGCCAGGCGCCTTGCCGAGGGATCCGAAAGCTTGGACTTCGAGCGAGCTCTGCGGATCGTGCAGATGCGGCCTGCAGACGCCGAAAGGATTCTGCGGAGGCGGGAGGAAACTGCGAAGCGTCAAGCAGAGCGCGATCGCGCCCGTGAACGGCGCAAACGCGCCCTGATCGAAGAATTCGGCTAGACCGCGACCTGCTCGGCGGAGCCCTCGAGGCTGCCGTTGAGGAGGTCGAGGATGACGCCCTCGCGCAAGCCGCCCTTGCCGATCTGGAGGGGCTGGCCAAGGAGGTCGGAGAGCTTCTCGAGCAGGAGGACGCCGGTCGGGAGGATGCGGACGCGGGTCGGGTCGAGCTCGAAGCGGCGACCGACGTCGGCGGCGGGGTCGCCGCAGAGGACGCGGATGCCGCGCTCAAGGGTCTCGTATTCGAGCACGGCGCCGACCAGGCGGCGCAGCGAGGTGGCGGAGCCACCGACGGCGACGGCCTGGGCCGGGCGCTCGACCTCCACCCCCTCGAAGATGTCCTCGATGCGGTCGCGCGTGCGGCGGATTTCCGCCGCCGAGGGCGGGTCGGAGGAGAGCAGCTCCTCGGCGAGGTTGCCGGAGCCCACCGGCCAGGAGCGCACGCTCTGGACGCCGTCGGGGACGGTGCCGAGGATCACCTCGGTCGAGCCGCCGCCAATGTCGACGACGCCGACCAGGCCCTCGGGAGCGTGACCGAGGGTCTTCGTGGCGCCGATGAAGGAGAGGCGACCCTCCTCCTCCTCGGGCAGGACCTCGATCGGAACCCCGGCGGCGGCACCGACCGCCTCCGCCACCTCCTCACAGTTACGCGCCTCGCGCACGGCCGCGGTGGCGACGGCGCGGATCTCGGTCGCTCCCATCTCCCGCGCCAGCCGCACCTGGGTCGCGACCACCTCGCCGACTTCCTCGATTTTCTCCGCCGAGATCCGGCCCTTCTTGTCAACCGCCTTGCCGATCCGCGTATAGGCCCGCTGCTCCATCACCTTCTTCAGCTGCCCGTCCACGGGCTCGGCCACGAGCAGCCGAGTGGTGTTCGACCCAATATCTATGGCGGCGCAGAGAGTCACGGTATCCCCCGCATGTTCCCAGGCACCCCGGATCCGACACGCAGAAGGGGTCGGGTGGGGGTGACTGGGTACTCAGCATGGAGCCGCGCCACCATGGCCAAAGGCGTCAGCCAAAGACGAATCACGCGGCGGAGGTGCTCCCAGGCACCCCCACCCGACCCCCTCCCACCCTTAAGACGGATGCGAAGCGTCCTCGAACTCCCGGAACAACCCCGTGACGACGAAGGCGACCTGCTCGCCGATGTCGACGGCGTTGTCCCCGATCCGCTCGATCGCCCGCGCCGCCAGCAGCATCGTCATCCCCCACTCCCGGCGGTCGGCGTCGTCGCCGATCTCCAGCGCCAGGTGGAAGCATGCGCGGTTCAGCTCGTCGACGACGTCGTCGCGCCGGACCAGGTCCTGCGCCATCTCGACGTCGCGCTCTTCGAAGGCCCGCTTCGCCTGCACGATCAGGCTGCGGGTATGGGCGCCCATCTTCAGGATCAGATCGACCATCCGCGGGTCGACCGGCGCGTAGTTGCCGGTCAGGGGGATCACCTTGCAGACGTTGACGCACTGGTCGCCCATCCGCTCGATGCCCTTCAGCACGTGCAGCAGGGCCGAGATCAGCCGCAGGTCGGTCGCCACCGGCGACTGCGTCGCCAGCAGCGTGATCAAGCCCTGGTGGACCTCCAGGTAGCGGCCGTCGATGCGATCGTCGTCGGCGATCACCACCTGCGCCAGCTCGACGTCCTGGTGCTCGACCGCTTCCATCGTCCGGCCGAGGGCGATGTTGACCAGGTCGAGGCCGCCGAGCGCACTCGCCTCCAGCGTCGCCAGTTCCTCCAGGTATCCGGCACGGGCTATCTCGGGCATCGTCGCTCTCCTCGCCGTCTCAGCCGAAGCGGCCGCTGACGTAGTCCGCGGTCTGCTTCTCGGTCGGGTTGGTGAAGATCTCGTTGGTCGCGCCGACCTCGACCAGGTGCCCCGGCTTGCCGGTCGCGTCGAGGTTGAAGAAGGCGGTGACATCGCTG
>DATMBY010000163.1:0-2572 GCA_035558995.1 Solirubrobacterales bacterium | reverse complement strand
TCCTCGAAGGGCACCTGGGGGTTGCCGCCGAGGGAGGGGATGCCGGAAAAGACGGTGGTCAGTTGCCCGGTCAGCGGGTTGGTGGTGATTTCGCCGGGCAGCTTCAGCCGCACGCCCTGTTCGTCGGTGAGCAGCCAGAAGCGGAACAGCTTTCCTTCTTCAGGCGTGCGCTGGTAGACGCTGCCCTTGAGGGTTTCGGCTAGCGCCGGAACCTCGATCTCGACCGAGCCGATCTTCGCCGAGTCAGGGCAACGGGGCGGCAGGGGGTTGCCGAAGCCGGCCTCGGCGGCGCTGCAGGAGCCGAGGCCGTCACCGGCGGCGGAGTTGATCGTCATCCCCTCAGGCAGGGCGACGACGGCGCTCTTCAGGGTCGAGGTGGCGCGGGCGGGAGGGGGATTTTCGTTTTGGGGGATGCGCAGGGTGGCGTCCAGGCCGGTGGGAGCGGCGGCCTCGGGGTTGGTCGGCCGGGCGCTGAAGGTGGGGTTGAACTCGAGCAGCTCGCAGCCGCCGATCGCGGGAAAGGGAACGGTTTTCGTCGAGGGTTCCCATGGTGCCTCGTAGCTGACGGCGGTGATCGTGAGCTCGCGATGCAGCGTGCAGTCAGTGGGGTTGGAGAGGAAGGGCACCTCCGGTTCGCCGGAGTCGCGGCCGCCGGGAGGAAGTTTTCCTTCGATGGCTTCTCTGGGGGTGAGGCGCAGGGCATCGTGCGATTCGGCGGCCGGTACGCCCCAAAGCGTGGTCCTCACGCTTAGGAGCTGGGCAGCCGAAGGTGCCCCTTGCACCGACGCCACCAACGAGTAGTCGACCGGGTGCACACGGACGTTGATCAGTGCGGGATAGACGGACGCGTAGACGCCGAAACGGGCGACGATGTCGCCGCCAGGGGAGGGCAGGTTGTAGACCGGCTCGGTGAGCGTGGTGTTGAGTTTGCCGGCAAGGCGGACTTCCGAGACCCCGACCTGTGAGCCCAGCGGGCATTCCACATCTGCAGAGCCGCGGCTGAACTGGGCGAGAGTGCAGATCGGCTGGGTCTGGGGATTGCCGATCACTCCCGGCGGCAGCTCGAAGAAGAGATCACGGGTAAAGCCGTTGGGGATGCCGCCTTTTTCCGCCAGCTCGAGGCCCAACGTGAGGTCGGCGTGGGCCCCCGCCTGCTGGCTGGAGAGGCCGACCGAGATCGATTCCAGCTTGTAGTCGGTGGCCGCGAACGCCGGGACGGCCCAGAGCAGAAGCGCAGCCGTCGCCGTCAGTGCCGCCAGCGCGCTTTGTCGCTTTCGGGCCCTCACCGCCGCGCTCCCTTCTTGGCGCCGGTGTTTCCGTGCTTCCTGTGCTTCTTGACGCAGACCACCCTGCCTCGGCGTTTGACCTTGCGCTTACCGCGCGGGCATCTCTTGACGTTTTCAACGTTGCCGGAACTGCCCTGAACGCCGCTCTGGGCGGCCGGCAGCGCCGGCGGAGGGGTCAGGCCCGGCTTGCAGGATTCCTCGGCGCAGATCGCCGGCTCGGGGGAGGCAAAGCCGCCCCCGACCCTGGCGTCGTAGATCGAAGCAGTTTCCTGATCGCCGGAGAGCAGGACGTCAGAGGTCTGGAGGAAGACGTCGTCGCCGCTTGTGCTGTGGCTGTACAGAAAGTCGGGGTGGCCGCTCCTGCCCGAGGAGATCAGGTAGACGCAGCCGCCTTCACGTCGGCAGCTGCCGACGCCCTCGGCCTCCCACTCGTAAACGTCGCGCAGGCCGTCGATGTCGGAGCTGCGAAGCGCCTCGGTCGACTCGAAGAAGAGGCGTTTGCCGTCGGCGCGCAGGGCGGGGACGAAACCGTAGAGGCCGAGGGGGCCTTCCTGGCCGTCGGCGTAACGGACCGACTGCAGGACCGCGCCGCCGGTGGCGGGGGTCCGGGTGGGAGGGCAGGAGATGCAAACGAGACTTTCGGCGAGCTGGTCGTAGCGGTAGACCTGGGGTTCGGCACCGGGCTGGTAGCCGTCGAGATTGGCACGCGACTGGAAGACCAGAACACTGCCGTCAGGAGTGAGTCGGGAAGGATCCTTCGAAGGCCTCTTTTCCTGTAGGGAACTGGTCCAGAAGCCGAGCCCGTCGCCATCTTCTCCGCTTTCATCTCCCTCCACGTCGCGCTCGGTGAGCGTAGCGATGAAGTCAGGGGCACCTTCTCCTTCGGAGAGGTAGAGGTTCTGGGCCCCCGATACGGGAGAGTCGCCGTTGGGGTTGGGTCCCGATCCGGGGATCGCGGTCTTCGAGACGAAGTACGCGCGCCCTCCCCGCGGGGCAATGTTGACGGGGATGACCGGTCCGGCGGAGTCGGCAAAGGTAGTCACCTCTTCGGTGGCGGTGTCGAAGGCCTTGAGGTCGCCGTCTTCGAGGTAGAAGACCCGCTCGCCGCGATCGGAGACGCCGGCGAAGGTGGCGCCGGGGGTGCCGATCGCATAGGTCTTCTCGTTTGCGACCCGCAGGTAGAGGGCCGCGTCGATCTTGAAGGCGATGGCCTCGCCCTCGCCCGAGGCACCAAGGTAGATGGCTTCCTCGCTTGGTGCCGTGCCGTCAGGCAGGAGCGACACCAC
>DATMBY010000162.1:0-18122 GCA_035558995.1 Solirubrobacterales bacterium | reverse complement strand
TCGGTGACGCCGAAGCTCTCCTGGATCGTCCGCACGATCGGGATCACCGCCGCCACCGCGGCCTCGAAGCGCAGCTGGACGCCGGCCTCGCGGGCGACCGCGAAGAGCTCGTCGCCGTGCTGGGCGAGCAGCTGCTTGTTGGCGGTGACGACCGGCTTGCCGGCGCGCAGGGCGGCGAGGACGTGCTCCCGCGCCGGCTCGGTCCCCCCCATCAGCTCGACGAGGAGGTCGGAGCCGGCGAGGATCCGCTCGAAGTCGCCCTCTTCGCGGGTGAGGACGCCGGCGATCTCCGGTCGCCGGCCGGTCGCCGCCTCGACGGCCTCGGCCCGCTCCGCCAGCAGCACGGCGAAGGCGGCGCCGACGGTGCCGCGACCGAGCAGCCCGATGCGGACGGGTTTGGAGCCTTCCGAGGCCACGTCTTAGACGTCCCTCGCGGTCAGGTCCTCGTAGGTCTCGCGGCGAACGGCGACCCGGGCCTCGCCGTCGCGGCAGAAGACGACCGGCGGCCGGGTGACGCCGTTGTAGTTGTTGGCCATCGCGTAGCCGTAGGCGCCGGTGGCCGGGGTGACGAGGACGTCGCCGACAGCCGGCTCGGCCAGCATGGTGTCGCGGACGATGACGTCGCCGGACTCGCAGTGCATGCCGGCGATCGTGACCAGGGTCTCGGCCGGCGCCGCTGCGCGGTCGGCGATCAGCGCTTCGTAGACCGAGCCGTAGAGCATCGGCCGCAGGTTGTCGGACATGCCGCCATCGACCGCGACATAGGTGCGGACTCCCAAAATCTCCTTAATCGTGCCGACGCGGTAGGCGGTGAGGCCGGCGTTGGCGACCAGCGAGCGGCCGGGCTCGACCAGGATCCGCACGCCGGTGCCGAAGACCTCGGCGACGCCGCGGACCTTGACGTCGACGTAGGAGTCGATCGAGGGCGGCTCGTCCTCGGCGGTATAGGCGACGCCGAGGCCGCCGCCGACGTTGACCACCCGGCACCAGTCGCCGGCCAGCTCGCCGAGCGCCTGGATCGCCAGCTTGTAGGGCTCGAGCTCGAAGATCTGTGAGCCGATGTGGGCGTGCAGCCCGACCAGCTCCAGCTTCTCGGAGGCGAGCACGCGCTCGATCGCCTTCGCCGCCAGCCCGTCCTCGAGGCCGAAGCCGAACTTCGAGTCGAGCTGGCCGGTGGTGATGTAGTCGTGGGTCGAGGGCTTGATCCCCGGCGTCACCCGGATCAGCACCCGCTGCGGTTCGTCGAGCAGGCGCTCGCAGCGCTCGATCTCGTCGAAGGAGTCGAGGATCAGGTGGCGGATCCCGGCGCGGGCGGCGAAGAGGATCTCCTCGTCGGACTTGTTGTTGCCGTGCATGTGGATCCGGTCGGGGTCGAACCCGGCCTTCAGCGCCATGTGCAGCTCGCCGCCGGAGGCGACGTCGACCGAGAGGCCCTCCTCGGCGAAGAGCCGGTAGGCGGCGGTACAGGGCAGCGACTTGCTGGCGAAGAGGACCTCGAAGTCCGCCCCCCGCGATTCGAACGCCTCGCGGTAGGCGCGGGCGCGGGCGCGGATGTCGTCCTCGGCGTAGATATAGGCCGGGGTGCCGAACTCTTCGGTCAGCTCGACCACGTCGCAGCCGGCCACCTCCAGGTGTCCCTCCGCGTTGGTCCGGCTCCCCTGCGGGAAGACCGCCGACCCCGCGATCGGATCGCTCGTCACCGACCCCGCCTGTACGTGCTCCGCCATTGGGCAGGCATTTTGACGATTAAGAGGTGAGCGGGCGGAACGCTTGATTCAGCCGGGGATCACTTGCCGCCGACGAGGCCTTCGACCGCGCCGACCGTTTCGTCGACGGTCTTGCCCACCGGCGATTCCGGGCCGGCGACGCCGTTGACGGTTTCTTCGGTCACCTGGGTGACGCCGGTTTCCTCCAGGGCGCCGCCGGTGACGGTTTCGTCGACCTGGTTGACGGTTTCGTTGACGGTGCTGGTGACTTTTTCCGAAGTCGAGGAGGTGGTCGTGCCGCCGCCTCCACCGCTGCCGCCGGTTGCACCACCGGTGCCGCCTCCGCCTCCGCCGCCGGAGGCCGTGCCGGAACCGGCCGAGCCACCGCCACCGGTGCCTTCGCCCGGAGCCGAGCCGGCACCACCACCACCACCGCCGCCGCCCGGAGATTCTCCACCGCCACCGGTCCCACCACCGGCGCCTGGTCCCTGCCCCGAGCCGCCGACGCCCTGCTGGCCGTTGCCGCCCGCGCCGCCACCGCCGTTGGCGTTGCCAGCCAGTTCGCCGCCTGCGGAACCGCCGGCCCCGCCTTTCGCGGCCGGGCCGCCGCCACCCGCGGAGCCCCCCGCTGCGCCGGCGGCCTCCGCGGCCGAGATCGCGGCATCGTCGTTGCCCCCGATCAAGCCGGGGACCGGAAAGTTCTCGAAGACCTGGGCGGAGACGAGGAGAACGAAGGCGACGACCGCTACCGCGATCAGCCCCGCTCCGGACATCGCTCCCACCAGGTAGTTGCGCGCCTGCCTGATCATCCGTCGTTCGCGTACCCACGGTAGTCAACGGATAACGACCGCTCAGGGAATACTCCTAAAATTAAGTAGGGCGAAAGCTCAGCCAGGCGTGGCGTTCTCGACGTGCAGCAGCTCCTGGGTCGCCTCTTCCTCCATCTGCAACGTCGTGTGCTCGATCCCGTAGCTCTCCCGCAGCGTCAGCTCGAGCCGGCGGCGGATCAGGTCGCGGTCGGTCCCCTGGGCGACGACGACGTGCGCGGCGATCGCGCCGAAGCCGGAGGTGACGGTCCAGACGTGGAGGTCGTGGACCGAGCGGACCCCCTCCTCGCGGCAGATCGCCGCCCCCACGGCGTCGACGTCGAGCCCGGCCGGCGCCGCCTCCATCAGCACGTCGACCGGCTCCTTGATCAGGCGCCAGGAGGAGGCGAAGATCAGGGCGGCGATCAGCAGCCCGACGATCGGGTCGACGATCGGCGAGCCGCCGAGCAGGACGAAGGCGCCGGCGAGGACGACGCCGATCGAGCCGAGCGCGTCGGCGGCCGAGTGCCGGAGCACCCCCTCGAGGTTGATGTCCTCGCGCTGGCCGCCGGCGAGGACGACGGTGGCGGCGACGTTGCCGGCGAGGCCGAAAGCGCCGAGGGCGAGGACGCCCCAGCCGTCGATCCCGGGCGGCTCGGAGAAGCGCCCGATGGCGGCGACGGCGACGGCGACGCTGACGACGACGAGGAGCAGCCCGTTGACGAGCGCCGCCAGCACCTCCGAGCGCTGGTAGCCGAAGGTGCGCCGCCCCGCCGCCGGCAGGCCCGCCAGCCGCGCCGCGATCAGCGCGAGGACGATCGAGCCGGCGTCGGAGAGCAGGTGGCCGGCGTCGGCCAGCACCGCCAGCGAACCGGTGAGGAAGCCGCCGACCGCCTCGGCGAGGAGCAGCCCGACGTTGACCCAGAGCGCCCACCACATCCGCCGCCGGCTGTCGGCCCGGCGGGCGTCGAGAGCGTGGCTATGGCTGTGGCCGGGACCGTGCACGCAACCGAGGATACGGATGCCGACGGGACGAAAATACCCCTATATGTAGGGAAATCGTCCCGTCGGCCTGGAACTCAGGCGGCGACCGGCTCTTTCGCAGCCTCGGCGGCGACCTCGGCGGCGTAGCCGAGGCGCTCGGCGTACTCGCGCGCCTGCATCCGCGAGATGACCATCCGCTGGATCTCGGCCGTGCCCTCGAACAGCTGGTAGATCTTGGCGTCGCGGAACCACTTCTCCAGGGGGCACTCGGTGCTCTGCGCGTAGGGGCCGACCAGGTCCATCAGCGTCGTCGTCGCCCACATCGTCACATCGCCGGCCTTCAGCTTCGACATCGAGCCCTGGCCGCCGGTCATCGGCACGCCGTTGCGGCCCATCCAGGCCGCGCGCTGGACCAGCAGCCGCGCGCCCTCGATCTCGGTGGCGACGTCGGCGAGGGTCTGCTGAATCCGCTGCGCCTGCAGCATCGGCACGCCTTCGTAGGACTGGCCGTCGAGGTACTCGAGGGTCCACTCGTAGGCGGCCTGGGCGATCCCGAGCGCCGAGGCGCCGACCAGCGGCCGGGTCACCTCGAAGGTCGCGAGGGCGTCGGCGCCGCGGGACTTCTTCCCTTCGCGGCCGCGCTGCAGCTTCTTCTCCAGCTTCTCTTCGCCGCCGAGCAGGCAGTCGCCGGGGATGCGGCAGTCCTCGAGCACGACCTCGGCCGTGTGCGAAGCGCGGATCCCGAGCTTCGACTCCTTCTTGCCCTGCGAGAGGCCCGGGGTGTCCTTGGGGACGATGAACGAGGCCTGGCCGCGGGTGCCAAGCGTGGGATCGACGGTGGCGACGACGACGTGGACGTCGGCGATGCCGCCGTTGGTGATGAAGACCTTGGTCCCGTTGAGGACCCACTCGTCACCGTCGCGCTTGGCGGTCGTTTTCAGGCTCTTGACGTCGGAGCCGGCCTGCGGCTCGGTGACGGCGTAGGCGCCGAGCTTGATCTCCTCCGCGGTCCCGAAGCACTCGGGAACCCACCGCATGATCTGCTCGGGGGTGCCGGAGGCGGCGATGCCCGCGGCGGCGAGGCCGGAGCCGGAGATCGCCAGCGCGGTTCCGGCGCACCCCCAGTGGAACTCTTCGGCCGAGATCACCTGGAACTGGCCCTCGGGGTCGGCGGCGGAGCGCTGGATCGACTCGAGCGTCCCGAAGCCCTGCGCGCGCGCCTCCTTGATCACCTCCCAGGGGATGCTCTCCTCTTCGTCGTGCTTGCGGGCTGCCGGCCGAATCACCTCGCGGGCGAACTTCCGGCACCGCTCCTTGAAGTCTTTCTGCTCGTCGTTGAGTGCGAAGTCCATCTCGATCCTCTCTGCGCCTTCCGCTACCGATTGACTGGTCAGTCAGCCAGTCCTGCCGGGACTCTACTCCTCCCCGTCGGAGGCGCTCGGCTACGTTTCGGGCGTGACCCCGAAGCGGCCGATCAACGCCGACGTCCCCGAGGCGGAGGCAAAGGAGGCGGAGGCGCCGACGCAGGCGGTCCCGAAGCCGGAGGGTAAGCCGGTGCCGGAGAAGCAGAGAAAGACCGAGCCGGTCGCACCGCGTCCTCGAAAGCCCGGCGCGCCAAAGCTCCTGGCGGCCCTGGTCGCCCTCGCGGTCCTCTTCATCGTCGCCGCGCTCGTCTTCGGCACCGGCGGCGGGGACTCCGGCAGCAGCGAGGCGCCGGCCCCGGCTCCGGTCGAGAGCAAGCCGGCGGAGAGCGCGCCGGCGCAGACCGCCGAAGCCCTCGACTACCCCGGTTTCGCAACCAACAACACGACCCGCATCGGCGGCTCCGATCCGACCGCCAACGCCGCCGGCGCCGCGCTCGCGGTCTTCCCCTCCACCACGCCGGCGCAGCGCCCGGCGGCGGTCACCCTCGTCGGCGAAGAAGACTGGGCCGGGGCGATCGCCGCCGCGGTCCTGATGGCGGAACCGGTGCGGGCGCCGATCCTCTTGTCAGGAGCGGACGAGATGCCGGAGGTGAGCGAAGAAGCGCTCGACGCCCTCGACCCGCAGGGCAGCGCCGAGACCGGGCAGGCGGCGCTCTTCGCGGTCGGCACCGTCGCCTACCCCGGCAAGGCGGCCCCGGTCGACTCCGGCGACCCCGCCGCGACCGCGGCCCAGATCTTCAACCTGCGCGAACGGCTGACCGGCGCCCCGTCTAAGCACATCGTCCTCGCCTCCGGCACCAGCCCCGACTTCGCGATGCCCGCCGCGGCCTGGGCGGCGCGCTCCGGCGACCCGGTCCTCTACGCCGAGCAGAAGAAGCTGCCGCAGCCGACCGCGGCGCTGCTGAAAGCGCACCCGAAAGTGCCGGTCTACGTGCTCGGCCCCTCCTCGGTGATCTCATCCGAGGTCCTGCGCGAAGTCGCCAAGATCTCCAAGCACGTGAAACGCGTCTCCGGCGAGGACCCGGTCGCCAACGCCGTCGCCTTCGCCCGCTACCGCGACGGCAGCTTCGGCTGGAACATCAACGACCCCGGCCACGGCTTCGTCCTCGCCCGCAGCGACTCGCCCGCCGACGCCGCCGCCGCGGCGCCGCTCTCGGCCTCCGGCACCTGGGGGCCGCTGCTGCTCACCGACGACGCCGAGAAGTTGCCGCCCGCCGTCCGCAGCTACCTCCTCGACCTCAAGCCCGGCTACACGACCGACCCCACCCGCGCCTTCTACAACCATGTCTGGGTGATCGGCGACGAGGGCGCGATCGGGCTCGAGCAGCAGGCGGAAGTGAACGAGCTGGCCGAACTTGCGAAGATCGGCGGCGGAGAATGAGCGAGTCCGAGAACCCCCAGCTGCTCGGCGGCGGCAAGGAGATCACCGTCGAGGACATCCGCGCCCTCGCCGGCCCGGTGACCCCACACTTCTCCCTGCAGGTCCGCAACCGCATCCGCCGCCTGATCGAGCCGCTGCCCGCCGGCCACCCGGCGCGGGCGGAGGGCGAGCGACAGATCGTCCGGCTCGAGCGCCTCGCCCAGCACAGCGGCGAGCCGCGCGAGGGGCTCGGGATCTCGCATTGAAGTACCTCGCGCCGGGCGTCTGGCGGCTGAAGGAGTTTCCGGCGCCGACGATCAACTGCTACCTCGCCGAGGACGTGCTGATCGACGCCGGTCGCACCTGGGACCGGCGGCGGATCTTCGCCGAGCTCGAGGGCCGCGAGATCTCGATGCTGGCGCTGACCCACGTCCACCCCGACCACCAGGGAGTCGCCAAGGACGTCTGCGAGGCGCACGGCATCCCGCTCGCCTGCCACGCCGGCGACGTCGACGCGATGGAGGGGCGGCGGCCGGTGCAGGAGGCCTCCGCCTCGAATCCCATCAACCGCATGATCGCCTCGATCTGGCAGGGCCCGCCCCACAAGGTGGAGCGCGTGCTCGAGGAGGGCGACGAGGTCGCCGGCTTCCGCGTCGTCCACACCCCGGGGCACTCGCGCGGCCACGTCCTCTTCTTCCGCGAGAGCGACCACGTCGTCATCTGCGGCGACGTGATCCGCAACATGAGCTACGCGACGGCGCTGCCCGGGATCAAGGAGCCGCCGCCGCTCTTCACCTACGACATGGAGGAGAACCGGCGCTCGATCCGCAAGCTGGCGGAGCTGAACCCCTCGCTGATCCTCCCCGGCCACGGCCCCGCCGTGACCGACATGGTCGCCTTCGAGCGCTTCGTCGCGCAGCTTCCCGGGTAGCCCCACCGCACCGACTCGCCTCCTGGCGGGTTACTTGGTTTCGGGTACTCGGCCACGACTGCAAGGGAGTCCAGGATGAGAAAGCTTTCGAAGATGCGCCCGTCGCCGGCGATGGTCGTCGCGGTGATCGCGCTGATCGTCGCCCTGGCGGGGACCGCCTACGCGGCGCAGACGATCAACGGCGGCGCGATCAAGAAGCAGACGATCGGCGGCGGCAAGCTGAAGAAGGACACGCTGACGGGGTTCCAGATCAACACCAACAAGCTCGGCACGGTGCCCTTCGCGAAGGTGGCGACGCACACCTTCTGGGCGGTCGTCAACAACCCGGCGAGCCCCGGCAACGCCGCCTTGGCACGCGCCAGCGGTCCCAACATCGCCGCGGTCGAGGGGGGTGGCGCGGTCACCGTCACCTTCCCCTTCGACGTCTCCGGCTGCGCCAACGTCGCCGCCCGCAACAACGCCGGCACCTCGGTCCCGAACTCGGGCTACGCCCAGACCAACACCTCGGCGGCCAACCCGAACGCGATCGAGGTCCGCACCCGCGGCAAAGACGGCAACAACGAGGACGCCGACTTCCACCTGATCGTCATCTGCCCCTAGGATTGGCGCGTGGCTGAGGAGGAAATCGACAGGCCCGAGCACGCGCGCGAGCTCGCGGTCCAGCGCCTGAAGATGAAGCAGGACTTCAAGGGCATCGCCGCCGGCGGTGCCCTTGCGGTCGCCCTCTGCTTCCTGGTCTGGCAGTTCGGCGACGAGAGCTTCCCCTGGCCCGTCTGGGTCGCCTTCGGCGTCCTCGTCGCCCTCGTCGTCCAGGGCTGGAAGACCTACGGCCCGAGCAACCGCATCACCGAGGCCGACGTCCAGCGGGAGATGGAACGCGGCTGAAACCGCGAATCCGTGTCAGTACCCCTATATGGGGTACTCACGCGGACTCGGTGAAAGGAGCACGGCCCATGTCGACGCGCAGCCCGCGGAAGCACACGCCCTCGGCGCGGAGCAACGCCCGCTGGCGGTCACCCTTGGCCAGCGAGCCGTCGGCGCGGACTACCCGCCACCACGGCAGGTCAGGATCGTCGGCGTGGAAGAGGACGGTGCCGGCGAACCGCGGCGCCCCCGGCGACACGTCCCCATACGTGCAAACGAACCCCTCCGGTATCTCCCGTATCCGCTCCAGCACTTCCATCTCGCGAGTCCGCGTCAGCCCTTCTTCAGGACGGGTTGACGCGGACTCGGTGCTCACGCCTCCGGGCCGAAGGCGTCGATGATGCGGTTCTGGAACTCGCTCAGCTCCTCGGGGGAGATGAAGTAGGTGGGCGGGGTGAGGAAGAGGCCGTCGGCGCGCTCGGCGGTCGCTTCGACGCGGGTGCGGACCTTGTCGAGGGGGCCGGCGGCGCAGTAGGCCTCGACCATCTCGTCGCTGATCGCGGCGGGGACGGCGGCGAGGTCGCCGCGGCGGAAGGCCTCGCCAGCCTCGACGGCGTTGTCGGCGAAGCCGTGCAGCTCCCAGAGCGGCATGTAGGTCTTCACGGTCGCGTAGAAGGAGATCGTGCGGCGGGCCATCTCGATCGCGCGGGCCTCGTCGTCGTCGATCGCGCAGCAGACGGTCGGCAGGTAGTCGAAATCGCCGCGCTCGCGGCCGGAGCGACGAAGCCCCTCCTCGAAGGCCGGCACCACCACCTCGTCGATCCAGCGCAGGCTCTGGATCGGGTGGCCGACGAGGCCGTCGGCGACGTCGCCTGCCATCCGCGCCATCCCCGCCTGCACCGCCGCGGTGTAGATCGGCACCGCCTCGCGGGGCGTCGGATGCGGGCGGACCCAGCCCTTGATGTCGATGTCGTAGTACTCACCCTCGTAGCGGATCGGCTCGCCGGCGCTGGCCTGGCGCATGATCAGCCGCGTCGCCTCGATCGCCTCGCGCAGGTGCGGCGCCGGGCGGCCGTAGTCGGCGTTGTGCCAGGTCTCGTTCAGCCGTTTGACCCCCGCGCCCATCCCCAGCCGGAAGCGGCCGCCGGACATCTCGTCGACGTCGAGCGCCGAGATCGCGTGGATGAAGGGGCTGCGGGTGAAGGCCCAGACGATCCCGGTGGCGACCCCGATCCGCTCGGTCCTCGCCGCCAGGTAGGTCGCCTGGGTGACGGCGCTGCGGAACAGCTCCGGCGCCCAGACGCACTCGACGCCGGCCGCCTCGGCCCGCAGCGTCTCGGCCTCGAGGTCGGCGACCGAGGTCCCGATCGCGGCGACGGAAATGCGATCGAGGGCGCTCATGCGGCCGGAGCTCAGGCGCTGGCCGGAGCGGTCTCGCCCGCGAGCACGGCCTCGGCGACCTGCTCGCGATGCCACTTGGCGTCGCCGAACATCGCCGCGTTGGCGCGGCCGCGCTTGAGGAAGAAGTGGAGGTCGTGCTCCCAGGTGAAGCCGATGCCGCCGTGGACCTGGATCGCCGCGTCGGGGACGCGCCAACCGGCGTCGGAGGCGTAGGCCTTGGCCGTCGAGGCGGCCAGCGGCAGCGACTCCGGCTCGGCGTCGGCCGCCCACGCGGCCCCGTATACGGCGGAGCGCGAGTTCTCGGTCTCCAGCAGCATCTGGGCGCAGCGGTGGGAGACCGCCTGGTAGGCGCCGATCGGCCGCCCGAACTGCTGGCGGTCTTTGGCGTACTCGACGGACATCTCCAGCGCCCGCTGGGCGAGTCCGGTCGACTCGGCTGCGAGGGCGACGCAGGCGCGGTGGAAGACGGGGTGGTAGTCCTCGCCGCTGCCGGACAGCGTCGCCTCGGGGCGCACGCCCTCGAAGCGGACGGAGAAGAGGCGGCGGGTGGGATCGATCGACTCCTCGGCGGTGACGGTCACGCCCTCGGCGACCTTCTCGATCAGGTGGCGACCGCCGTCGACGGTGGCGACGAGGAAGAAGTCGGCGCTGCCGGCGTCGAGCACCAGCGTCTTGATGCCGGTGAGGACCCCGCCCGGCTCCATCGAGAACTTCATCGGCTCGGCCGGCCCGCCTGCGTCGATCAGCGCCGGCGTCCCGCGCAGCGAGCCCTCGGCCAGCGGCCGCAGCCAGCGCTCCTTCTGCTCGTCGGAGCCGCCGGCGGCCAGCGCCAGCCCGGCGATCGTGTTCGAGAGCAGCGGCGAGGGCGCCAGCGCGTAGCCCATCTCCTCGAAGAGGATCGCCAGCTCGACCGCCCCCAGGCCCTGGCCGCCCCACTCCTCCGGCAGCGCCAGCCCGGCCCAGCCGAGCTCGGCCATCTCCTTCCACCCGCCTTCGTCGAAGCCGCTCTCGCCGGCCGCGATCTCGCGGATCCGCTCCGATTTGAAGCGCGCTTTGAGGAAGTCGTGGGCGGTCGACTTGATCGCCTGCTGCTCGTCGTTGAGGTCGAAGTACATAGTTAAAACGCTCTCGCTTCCATCACAACGCCCCCGCTGCCTACCGCAACCTCGGCAGGCCGAGGACCCGCTCGGCGATGATGTTTTTGAGGATGTCCGTGGTCCCGCCCTCGATCGAGTTGGCGCGGGAGCGGAGGAAGCCGTACTGCCAGGCGCCGCCCGCGACCGCGTGCTCGGAGCCACGGGCCAGCATCGCGTAGGCGCCCTCGATCTCCAGGGCCAGCTCGGTCAGGTCCTGGTTGATGTCGGCCCACTGCCACTTGCCGAGCGACCCCTCCGGGCCCGGAATACCCGACTGCATCGTCTTGGTAAGGCCGCGATAGGCGTTCAGCCGCATCGTCTCCACCTCGATGTGGAGCTGGGCGATCCGCTGGCGAAAGTAGGGGTCGTCAGCCGCGGTAGCGCCATTGGAGGGCGTCTCCCTGGCCAGCTTCGAGAGTCGGCCGAGGCTGTTCTGGATCTGCGAGATCGCCCCGAAGGCGAGACCGGCGCGCTCGTTCATCAGCGTGGTGATCGCCACCGCCCAGCCGTTGCCGACGCCGCCGACGACGTTCGCGTCGGGCACCCGCGCCTCTTCGAAGAAGACCTCGTTGAACTCGCCCTCGCCGGTGATCTGGACCAGCGGCCGGGTCTGCACCCCCTCCTGCTCCATGTCCATCAGGAAGTAGGTGAGGCCCTGGTGCTTGGGGGCGTCGGGGTCGGTGCGGGCGACGAGCATGCACCACTTCGCGTACTGGGCGAAGGTCGTCCAGACCTTCTGGCCGGTGACCACCCATTCGTCGCCGTCCTTGACCGCGCGGGTCTTCAGCGAGGCCAGGTCAGAACCCGACTCCGGCTCCGAGAACCCCTGGCACCAGATCTCCTCCCCGGTCAGGATCGGCTCCAGGTAGCGCGCCTTCTGCTCATCCGTGCCGTGGGCGATCACGACCGGCCCGCCCATCGCCAGGCCGAGGACGTTGGCCGGGGCCGGGGCTTCCTGCCGGGTCGCCTCGGCGGCGAAGATCGCCTGCTCGATCATCGTCGCGCCGCGGCCGCCGTACTCCTTCGGCCAGGAGATCCCGGCCCAGCCGGCCGCGTGCAGCTTCAGCTGCCACTCCCGCCGAAAAGACATCACCTCGTCGAGCCCGGCCTCGGGCTCCGGCCCCGGATGGTTCTCCTGCAGCCAGGAGCGAACCTCGTCGCGGAACTCCTCCTCCGATGGCGACAGCGTCAGGTCCATCGAGGGCGCAGCATATAGAGATCGCCTGGCCGGCTGGCCAGGCGATCTCTTGCAAGAGGCACTAGAAGACTTTGCAGGTCAGGCCGTATTCGCTGGCTTCCTTTTCGAAGGGGTCGAACTGATTGCCGCCAAGGGCGGCGATCCCTTCCTTTTCAAGAAACTCGATGCCTTTGGCCAAGCTCTGCAGCATCCGTTCTACCTTGGCTTCGTCGGCTTCAGGGGAACCCAGGGCTTCCAATTCGTCATGCTGCTTTTGCAGAGACGGAGCGATCTCTTCGTCGAAGGTCTTTTCGACCGCGGCGACGAATTCGTCTTCGTCGAACTTTCCGCCCGTTGATTCGAATTCTTTGTAGTTGACGGCTTTCCCGGCCTTCCGCCTTTCCTTCTTGCCATCGACGCAGACCTGTTCCGCCGACTTGACGAATTGGGCCTTTGGAATCGCCGCCGAGGTTCCGCTGCCGGTGTCGCTACTTCCGCATCCGGTGCCGAGGAAGCAAAGCGCCATCGTCGCCACCATCACCCCGCCTATCCACCTGTACAAGACTCTGCCCGCCTCCCAATTGTTTGAATAATCGGGGATCTATATGCGAGCAGGGCCGCATAGTCAATAGCGCGCAAATTTGCGTGCGCAAATGGTCTCATCCGCCGCCGCAAACCTTGAACCCGTAGGCACCCTCCAGCCGAATCGGCTTGGCGAATGCGACCACCCCAAAGTTGCTCGGAGCCTTCTTGAGTTCAGCGATCACTTTTTCCAGAGAGGCGATGATCGCGTTGACTTCCTTCGTGTCGCCCTTCGGGGGCTCCAAGGCGGCGAGTTCTTCTGCCTGCCGTTCCAGATTCGGCACCAGAACCTCCGTCACCACTTCTTCAGACTGTCGTTTGCTCGGATTTTCGAGGTCGAAGCCTTTTTCATCGGCGAATTCTTCGACTTCCGCTTTGCTCTCCCCGTTGCCCTTCTTGCAGATTGCGTCGCCCTGCTTGATGAACTCCGCCTTCGTCAGGGGTCCGCTGCTCTCCGTCGTACCGCCGCCGCTGCCGCAGCCGACGATCAGAGCGGACGACGCCGCCAATGCCGCCAGGACCAAAAGCACTCGCTTGTTCAAGTTGCCTCCTCTCCCTTCAGGTCACGAGGAATGCAACCTATCCGCTGCTCAAACTTCTTACAACTTATGGAGCTCTGTGGGACCGATAAAGATGGGCGCCGAGGCGCCCATCTTTCCGAGTCGGTGCGCAGTGGCGCCTATTCTTCTCCGCAGACCTTGAAGCCGTAGTCGTCGGCGAGTTTGCTGGGCTTTTTCAGGACGCTGCCTTCGAAGACCATGCCTGGGTCGTCCTCGATTTCGCCGGTTGCGTCTTCCAGCGAGGCGATGATCGCTTCCACCTCATCCTCGTCGCCCTTCGGGGCTCCGAGCGCGTCGAGTTCTTCGGTCTGCTGTTCGAGGTTTGGCACCAGCACCTCGCTGACAGCTTCTTCCAGTTGCTCTTTGCTGGCTTTTTCGAGCTTGAAGTCGTTGTCTTCAGCGAATTCTTCGGCTTCCTTTTCGCTTTCGTCGTTGCCTTGTTTGCAGATCGCGTCGCCCTGCTTGATGAACTCCGTCTTCGTCAGCGTGACGGTCTCATCGGTGGTGTCGCCACCACTGCCACAGCCGGCAGCGATCGCCGCCAGCGCGACCAGGGCGGCGACTGCCGCCAGTGATGCCTTGTTCAAGTTGTCTCCTCTAACTCGGGGTGGACGAGGCAGGCAAGCTACCCGCTGCCCCGGTCCCTAGACGCGCTGGATCAGGGTGCCGGTGCCGAGACCGCCGCCGCAGCACATCGTCACCAGGCCCATCTCCTTGTCGGAGCGCTCCATCTCATGCAGGAGCGTGGTGATCAGCCGGGCGCCGGTCGAGCCCAGCGGGTGGCCGAGGGCGATCGCGCCGCCGTTGACGTTGACGCGGTCCATGTCGGGGTCGAGCTCGCGCCGCCAGGCGGCGACGACCGAGGCGAAGGCCTCGTTGATCTCGACCAGGTCGATGTCGTCCATGGTCATCCCGTTGCGCTCGAGCAGCTTCCGGGTCGCCGGGATCGGGCCGGTCAGCATGATCACCGGGTCGACCCCGACCGTCGTCTGGTCGAAGATCCGCGCCCGCGGCTTGAGGCCGAGCTCGTCGGCCTTCTCGCGCGTCATCAGCAGCACCGCGGCGGCGCCGTCGGAGACCTGGGAGGAGTTCCCGGCGGTGATCCTCCCGTCCTCCTTGAAAGCCGGCTTCAGCGCCGAGAGCCCCTCGATCGTCGTCTCCCGCAGGCCCTGGTCGGTGGCGTAGGTGTCGCCGTTGACCTGCATCGGCACGATCTCCCGCTCGAAGCGCCCCTCGTCGGTCGCCTGCTTGGCGAGCTGCTGGGAGCGGACGCCAAACTCGTCGAGCTCGGAGCGGGGGATCTCCCACTGGTCGGCGATCATCTCGGCCGAGAGCCCCTGCGGGATCAGGTCGTAGCGCTCCATCAGCTCGGGCGAGAAGGCCATCCCGTGCTCCTCCATGACCGAGAAGGAGTCGGCGAAGGAGATGTGGCCCATGTGCTCGACCCCGCCGCCGATCGCGACCTCGTGGACGCCGGAGGCGACGAGCGCGGCGGCGAAGTTGACCGCCTGCTGGGCGGAGCCGCACTGGCGGTCGACGGTCGTCGCCGGCACCTCCTGCGGCAGGCCGGCCTCGAGCCAGGCGTTGCGGCCGATGTTGAGGCCCTGCTCGCCGAACTGCTGGACGCAGCCGGCGATCACGTCGCCGACCTCGCTCGGGTCGATGCCGCTGCGGTCGATCAGCTCCTTGTAGGTGCGGGCGAGGAGGTTGGAGGCGTGGAGGTCCTTGTAGTAGCCCTTCTCCGGGTGGCCGCGGCCGATCGGAGTCCTGACCGCCTCGACGATGACGACCTCTTGCCCGCCGAACTTGCCCTTGCCGTTGTCCATCGCCAGCCTCCGTTCTTTCAGAAGTTCTACCCCGAGGGTAGCCGATTGACTGGTCAGTCAGCCAAGGACCGGCGTTGCAGGACGTGTCGGAGCTGAGGGGTCCATAAGACCCCTTTGACGCCGACACCCCCTGGCGGCGCCGGTCGGCTGATGCGTGATAGAAGCCCCGGCCAATGAGCGCTAACCAGGGGTACACGAGTCCGGGGATCGCGGGCAGCGGGGCGATTGCCACCGGCCTTGCCGCGGTCTCGACCACCACCGCAGACACGATCCTGCTCGCCCGCAGCGAGGCCTCGGCCTGGCGTGCGGAGGAGAAAGTGGTCGCCGCGTGCGCCAAGATCGAGGGCGGCGAGCCCTCGCGGCTGCGGGTCACCACCGACCCCGCCGACCTCGCCGACTGCGACGTCATCGTCGAGGCGATCGTCGAGGAGGTCGAGCCGAAGGGCGAGCTGCTGCGGACGATCGCCGCCGCCTGCCCCAACGCCGACCTCGCGACCACGACCTCCTCGCTCAGCATCGCCGAGATCGCGGAGGCGGCCGGCGTCCCGAAGCTGTTCGGCTTCCACGTCTTCAACCCGGTGCCGCGGATGAAGCTGGTCGAGGTCTGCGTCCCGGACGGCGCCGCCGACTCACGCGAGAAGGCGCTCGCCTGGTGCGCGGCGCTGGGCAAGACCGCGGTCGAGGTGCCCGACGAAGCCGGCTTCGTCGTCAACCGCCTCCTCTTCCCCTACCTCTTCGACGCCGCGCGGATGGTCGAACGGACCGGGATGGAGCCGGGCGCCGTGGACACCTGCATGAAGCTCGGCGCCGGCCACCCGATGGGCCCGCTGGCGCTGCTCGACTTCGTCGGCATGGACGTCTCGAAGGCGATCGGCGACGCGCTCTACGCGGAATCGAACGAGCCGACCCACGACCCGCCCCCGATCATCGTGAAGATGGTCGAGGAGGGGAAGCTGGGGCGTAAGAGCGGCGCGGGGTTCTACAGCTACGACTGAGCTCTACGCCGCTTTTCTCCGAGCGCTGATGTCCCAGATGACATCTGCCTCTGAGATGCCCTGACGTCGGGCGACGGTCTCGATCTCTTCCCAGGGCAGTTCGGCCTCGGGAAGCTCGTCCCAGCGGGCGAGGTCGAGGGCCTCGATCGAGCCTTTGAGCGCCGGGCCGAGGTGTTCCTCGGAGCGCAGCAACGCCCTCAGGACCTCGAGCTGCTTGTCGGTCAGACGTACAACCCACATCGGGTACCTCCAAGATTCGAGCGGGGAGCGGGTTGCCCGATGAAGTTAGGCGGGGGTGCGGACGGAATCGCCGCTGCCGCCGCTGATCCGGACCGCCTCGATCCGGTTCTCCCGCACCGCCTCGACCCGGATCGTGTAGCCGTTGCTGTGGATCGAGTCGCCGCGCTTCGGCAGCCGGCCCAGCTCGCCGAAGACGTAACCGCCGACCGAGTTGTAGGCGTCGGTGTCGACCGGCAGCTCGATCCCGGCGTCGGCGAGGTCGCCGAGCGAGACGTGGCCGCGGACGAACCAGTCGCCGTTGGTCAGCTTGCGCACCGCGGCGGCACGCGGGTCGGTCTCATCCTCGATCTCCCCCACCACCTCCTCGAGGATGTCCTCGACGGTGACGATCCCGACCGTGCGCCCGTACTCGTCGACGACGACCGAGAGCGAGGTGCGCTGGACCTGGAGGTCGTGAAGGAGGTCGTCGAGCGGCCGCGTCTCGGGGACGATCAGGGCGTCGCGGGTGACCGTGTCGAGCGCGGCCTCCGGCCCCTCGCTCATGTAGAGCCGGGCGAGGCTGTTGTTGTGGACGACGCCCTTGACCCGGTCGGGGTTCTCGTCCTCGATCACGACCAGGCGGGTGTGGCCGGAGGTGACGCAGCGCCGCAGCGCCGCCTCGACGGTCTCGGATGAGTCGACGGTGACGACGGCGGGGATCGGCGTCATCACCTCGCGCGCCTCCTGCTCGTGCAGGTGAAAGACGCCGCCGAGCATCCCGGCCTCGCCGGGGTCGAGATGCCCGCCCATCCGCGAGCTGTCGATGATCTGCTTCAGGTCCTCGGAGGTGTGGTGCTCCTCCAGGTCTTTGGGGTCGACGCCGAACAGCCGCACGACGGTGTTCGAGAACCAGCTCAGGCCCTTGGTGAAGGGCGTCGTCGCAACCGCAAACCAGCCGAGCGGCCGCGAGACCCGCCGCGCCGTCTTCTCGGCGTTGGCAATCGCCAGCATCTTCGGAACCTGCTCGCCGATCGAGATGTGGAGGGCGGTGACGAAGGTGAACGCGATCGCCAGCGCCAGCGCGGTGGCAGCGCCGTGGGAGAGGCCGCCGAACAGCGGCTCCAGCAGCTTCGCCAACGAGGGCTCGCCGAGGAATCCGATCCCGATCGAGGCCATCGTGATCCCGATCTGGCAGGCGGAGAGGGATTCGTCGATGCGGTCGAGCTGCTCGACCACTGCCTCCGCGCCCGCTTCCCCCTCCTCGACAGCTTGTTCGAGTTTGCCGCGGCGGCTGCGGACGAGGGCGAACTCGGCGGCGACGAAGAAGCCGTTGATCGCGATCAACAGCGCAAGAAGGACGAGCAGCAGGACGCTCATCGGCTATGCGGCCCGGTACTTCGGGCTGGGACGTCCTCGGCCATTCGGCACCGTGAATATAGCTACCCGCTGCGGCGGTTCGGCACCAGGCCGCCCGTCAGGTGCGATATTGACCGAGCAATGCGGATCGCCACGCTCAGCGAGATGCTCGAAGAGGTCGTGCGCCTGGGCGAGGCGACGGGGATGGAAGACCACGCTCACGAGCTGCGCGGAGAGATGGAGGGGCGGCTGGCGAGCGTCCGGGCCGCGGTGGCCGGGGTCGGCTCGCCGCGGGTGGTCGCCCTGCAGCGCCTGGATCCGCCCCGCGTCGGAGGCTTCTGGATCCCGGAGATGATCTCGATCGCCGGCGGCGAGGACGTCGCCGGCGACCCCGGCCTCACCCCGCCCGCGGTCGGCTGGGGGGAGCTGGCGAGCCTCAATCCCGATGTCGTCGTGGTGATGCCGGAAGTCTCCATCGAGAACGCGCAGGCGCAGGCGATGGAGCACTGGGAGAGCATCGCCGGCCTCGGCGCGACCCGGCTCTACGCGGTCGACGGAACCCTCTTCGCCGAGCCGGGCCCGCGCCTCGTCGACGGCGTCGAGCTGCTCGGCCACGTCCTCCATCCCGACCTCGTCGACCCACCGGGCAACGTCGGCGCGGTGGCGCTGCGGGCGCCGGTCCAGAGGTCGCTGCCGGAGCTCTGAGCGCCTCAGGCGACGGCGATCGCCCCGACCACCGAGACGGCGGCGACGAGGACCATCGCCGCGAACTCGAGCGGCAGCCGGTTGCGGCCG
>DATMBY010000161.1:0-8390 GCA_035558995.1 Solirubrobacterales bacterium | reverse complement strand
GTCAGCGTGCTCGCCTGGCTGGCGGCGCGGACCGAGAAGATCAACCTCGGCGCCGCGATCATGCAGGTGCCGGCGCGCCCGCCCGCGGCCGCGGCGATGGCCGGGGCGACGATCGACAAACTCTCCGGCGGCCGCTTCCTCTTCGGCTTCGGCCCCTCCGGCCCGC
Source organism: Solirubrobacterales bacterium (assembly GCA_035558995.1). Lineage (GTDB taxonomy): Bacteria > Actinomycetota > Thermoleophilia > Solirubrobacterales > 70-9 > VAYN01. The sequence goes on along the minus strand of DATMBY010000161.1, from coordinate 8,224 downwards.
AGGTCTCCGAGGGCTGGTACGGGGTCCCGTACGCGAAGCCCTGGGGGCGGACCCGCGAGTACATCGAAGTCGTGCGCGAGATCATCGCCCGCGAGGGCCCGGTCGACCACCAGGGCGAGCACTACACGTTGCCGCTGCCCGGCGGGGAGGGCAAGCCGCTGAAGCTGAACTTCCACCCGCTGCGCAACGAGATCCCCGTCTTCGTCGGCGCGATCGGCCGCAAATCGGTGGAGATGGCGGCGGAGATCTGCGACGGCTGGATCCCGATCTTCTTCAGCGTCGACGCCTTCGAGGAAACCTGGGGCGAGCACCTGGAGGCGGGCTTCGCCAAGGGCGGCCGCCAGCGCTCCGACCTCGAGGTCAGCCCCTCGCTGCAGGTGGCGATCGACGGCGACCTCGAGGCGGCGAAGAACGTCGTCAAGGCCGGGCTCGTCCTCTACTTCGGCGGCATGGGCAGCCGCAAAACCAACTTCTACGTCGATCTCGCCCACCGTTTCGGCTTCGGCGAGGTCGCCGACGAGGTCCAGCAGCGCTTCCAGGACGGCGACCGCGCCGGCGCCTTCGAGGCGATGCCGGACGAGATCGTCGAGGCGACCTCGCTGGTCGGGACCGAGGCCGAGGTGGCCGAGCGGGTCGAGCGCTTCCGCGGCGCGGGCATCGACCGGCTGATCGTCTCGCCCGTGCACGTCGAGCGCTCCGAGCAGCAGCACACGCTCGAGCGGCTCGCGTCTCTAGCGGGCGTCTCTGCATAAAACGCGCTTCGCGCATCAGGTCTCCTGACGCTGTTCTGGCCTGATCGCATATCCTCCCGCGCCGCGCCATGAAGATCGGAGTGCCGAAAGAGACCGCTGCTGGGGAGCGCCGTGTCGCGCTGATCCCCGACGTCGTCAAATCGCTGACGAAAAACGAGCACGTCGACGTCGTCGTCGAGTCCGGGGCCGGCGAGGCCTCCGGCCACACCGACGCCGCCTACCAGGAGGCCGGCGCCACGGTCGGCGCCGCCGACGCCGCCTGGGGCGCCGACATCGTCCTCCACGTCGCCGTCCCCAGCGCCGAGGACATATCGAAGCTGAACGGCAACCAGCTCTTCATCTCCCACCTCAACCCCTGGGTCGCGGCGGAGACGAACAAAGCCCTCGCCGGCGCCGGCGTCACCGCCTTCGCGATGGAGGCGATCCCGCGGACGACCCGCGCCCAGGCGATGGACGCGCTCTCCTCGCAGGCCGCCGCCGCCGGCTACGCGGCGACCCTGATCGGGGCCCGCGAGTCCGGCCGCTTCTTCGGGATGATGACCACCGCCGCCGGCACCGTGCCGCCGGCCAAGGTCCTCGTCCTCGGCGCCGGCGTCGCCGGGCTGCAGGCGGTCGCCACCGCCAAGCGCCTCGGCGCGATCGTCACCGGCTTCGACATTCGCCGCGCCGCCTGGGAGCAGATCGCCTCGCTCGGCGGCCGGCCGCTTGAACTGGACTTCATCCCCGACGCCGAGGGGGAGGGCGGGTACGCCCGGCCGCTGACCGACGAGGAGAACGGGCAGGTGCGCGACGCCCTCGCCGAGAACGCGGCGAAACAGGACATCATCATCACCACCGCCGCGATCCCGGGCCGCCCGGCGCCGCTGCTGATCACCGCCGAGGGCGTCCGCAACATGGCCCCCGGCTCGGTGATCGTCGACCTCGCCGCCGAGACCGGCGGCAACTGCGAGCTGACCGAGCCGGGCCAGACCGTGGTCGAGGGCGGGGTGAAAGTGATCGGCGCCCGCAACCTCCCCTCGGAGATGCCGGCGCCGGCCTCCCAGCTCTACGCCAAGAACCTCGAGAACCTGCTCGGCCTGATCGTCACCGACCAGGGCGAGGCCAAGGTGGACTTCGAGGACGACATCATCGCCGCCGCCTGCATCACCCAGAACGGCGAGATCAAGAACGAGAGGGCAGCGAAGTAGCCATGAGCTTGATGACCGAGATCACGATCTTCGTCCTCGCCGTCTTCGTCGGCTTCGAGGTGATCTCGAAGGTGCCGACGACCCTGCACACGCCGCTGATGTCGCAGACCAACGCGATCCACGGCATCGTCATGCTCGGCGGCCTGATCGTGCTCGGCTACGCCGACGACGGGCTCGAGTACCTGATCGGGACGATCGCCGTCGCCTTCGGCGCGATCAACATCGTCGGCGGCTTCATGGTCACCGACCGGATGCTCGGCATGTTCGCCCGCAAGCCGAAACCGAAGGTCAAAGCCGCCTCCTCCGCTTCGCGTCCGGGGGCGGCTGAGGAGGGCTCGGGCAAATGATTCGTGCCGTGCTCGAGCCGGGCGGCGACGCCGCAACGGCGCTCTACATCGTCGCCTTCTCCCTCTTCATCGTCGGGATCAAACAGGGGACCCACCCGACCACGGCCAAGCGCGGCAACCTGATCGCCGCCGGCGGCATGGCGATCGCGGTGGTCACCACCCTGCTGCTCGACGGGATGGGCAACTGGGGCCTGATCTTCCTCGGCCTCGGGATCGGCACCGCGGTCGGTGTGATCGCCTCGATCCGGGTGCAGATGACCGAGATGCCGCAGATGGTCGCCCTCTACAACGGGGTCGGCGGCGGCGCCGTCGCCCTGATCGCCTGGTCGGAGATCCGCCACGGGATCTCGCTCGGCGAGGACTTCCCGCTGGACGAGCTGATCCCGGTGATCTTCGCCGGCATCGTCGGCTCGGTCTCCTTCTGGGGCTCGAATATCGCCTTCGCCAAGCTCCAGGACCTGATCCCGACCCGGCCGATCGCGGCGCCGGGACAGCAGGTGATCAACGCCGTCCTGCTGCTGGCGATCGTCGTCATCTCGGTCGTCCTCGCGATCGACCACGAGTCGCCCTCGCAGGGCCTCTTCATCCTCCTCCTGGTCCTAGCGGCGATCCTCGGCAACCTCGTCGTCCTGCCGATCGGCGGGGCGGACATGCCGGTCGTGATCTCGCTGCTGAACGCCTTCACCGGCCTCTCCGCCGCGGCCGCCGGCTTCGCGCTGGACAACGTCGCCCTGATCGTCGCCGGCACCCTGGTCGGCTCCTCGGGAACGATCCTCACCCTGGAGATGGCGACGGCGATGAACCGCTCGGTCTCCAACATCCTCTTCTCCGGCTTCGGCGGCGCGCCCTCCGGTGGAGGGGGGGGAACCGGCGAGGAAAAGCCCCACGTCTCGATCGGCGCCCAGGACGCGGCGATCAAGCTCGCCTACGCAGACTCGGTCGTGATCGTGCCGGGCTACGGCCTCGCCGTCGCCCAGGCCCAGCACGCGATCAAGGAGGTCGCCGACGAGCTGGAAAAGCGCGGCGTCACGGTCAACTACGCGATCCACCCGGTCGCCGGCCGCATGCCCGGCCACATGAACGTCCTCCTCGCCGAGGCCGACGTCGCCTACGAGAACCTCAAGGAGATGGAGGAGATCAACCCGGAAATGTCGCGCACCGACGTGGCGGTGGTCGTCGGCGCCAACGACGTCACCAACCCGGCGGCGAAAAACGACCCCGACTCGCCGATCGCCGGGATGCCGATCATCGAAGTCTCCGAGGCCCAAGAGGTGATCGTGATCAAGCGCTCCCTCAGCCCCGGCTTCGCCGGCATCGACAACGACCTCTTCTACGAACCGAACACCTCGATGCTCTTCGCCGACGCCAAAGCGGCCGCGGCCGAAATCGCCGCCGAGATCGGCAACCTGTAGCCGAGGTCACGAAGTTCTTGCAGTTCGGTACGCCAATCGGCACGCCGTTCACACACGTGTAGGTATTTGCTCCCTAGGTTCGGCCGATGCGGTCGGAGCGAGGACAGGGGACGGTCGAGTGGGTCGGGCTGGTCACGCTGGTCTCGCTCCTGCTGCTCGGGCTGGTGGCGGCCGGGGTGCGGGTGCCGGGAGCTGCGCTGGCGCGCTCTTTGGCCGACCGGATCCTCTGCGCGGCGACGCTGGCCGATGGCTGTGGTGACGAGCCGGCGCTGATCGCCGCCTACGGGAGCGAGGTGGGGGAGCTGGTGCGGCGGCACATGCCCAACCTGGTCTTCGAGGCGGGCTCTCGGGCGCTGCCGGTCGACTTCCGCCGCTGTCGCAGCAGCGCGTGCGGCGACGGCGAGGGCGACGAGCTGGTGCGCCGGACCGACGAGGGGCTGCCGGTGACGGTCTTCGTCCACGTCGTCGACTGCCGCGAGGAGGAGCCACAGCCGCCCGATGCCGACTGCTCCGGCGAGCGGGAAGGCAACCTCTACGTCCAGTACTGGACCTACTACGCCGACTCGGCCACCCTGCGCGGGGTGCCGATCGCGGGACCGAAGGGCTACCACCACGACGACTGGGAGGGAGTGCAGCTGCGGTTCGGATCCGACGGCGAGGTCGACGAGCGAGCCTCCTCCCACCACGGCTACAACTACTTCCGCACCGACGTCAACTGGATGTCAGACGCCGGGATCGCATCGCACGAAGGCTGGGGTCCCGAGACCGGCCTCCTCTTCGTCTCCGGAGGCAGCCACGCCGGCAATGTCGTGGCCGCCCCCGAAACCCACCGCTTCACCCCCGGCGGCCGCGTCCACCTGGTCCCGCTGGAGCCGATCGCCGCCAGCAGCAGCGCCGGCTTCGCGATCTCCCCACCCTGGCTGAAGCAGGTCTGGGTGGATCCCGAGGCCAAAGGGACCGACTAGCTCGTTCATCAGCGGATTCGACTGGTTCAAAAACCACGCTGGGGCCGGGAGCAAAGGGTATACTCGGGATTGCTTATGCCAAGTAGGAAAACCTCCCGCTTCTCGCCAGGCAGGAATCTCGCTTCCTCCAAATCGGCGAAGAAAGCGGCGCACAAGCTGGGCAAAACCAGCAAAAAAGGAAAAGCCTCCCGCTACACCACGTTGCGTTCTCCCCGGTCGAGGCGAGCGCCTTCTCCGGAGTTGAAGGAGGCTATGGGCGAAATCGTGGAGATCGTTCGGCCCGAGTTGACGAAGGGCCAACTGCATCGAGTGACTGACATCGTGGCCCGTGAGGTCCGTCCGCACGCGAAGGCTGTTGATCTGCGGCAGGTCCGCCAGACGCGCAAGGCAATAGCGCGAGCCATAGGCGATCAGTCCGAAGCGCCTCTGCCTTCCTCGCACCCGCTTCACTAGAACATGACCTCACGCTGGAGCGGGAAGCATCTATCGCGCCTTCCTGGCTACGTTCTTGCTGCCGTGATTGGTTTGACGGCCGCTGTCTTCATCGCCTGCTGGGTGGCCATGGATGGCGGCTTCCAGCAAGCTTGGGAAATCCTGCTCGGGATTCGCAGCCCATATGGCCAAGCGAGCGGACTTGGAGTAGTGCTGTCCGCTCTTGGCTACATCGCTGTTCCAACGGTGATCGGCATCGGTATCGCGGACGGGATCACTCGTTTCATCCGTCGTCGACTGCAAACCCGGGACGAGGCTGAGAAGGAGATCCGCGACTTCGTCCGGGCAGAGCTCAAGAAATCGCAGTCTGCGGACCTGGACTCCTAGCTCGGTCGATAGATGAGCGGAACCCCCAGCCTCGATAGCTTCGGTGAGATCTACCGTGGCTTCTCCGAGGAGCGAAAGATCATCAAAGCGGCTCTGCCTGATGCCGAGGCCGTCTGGAAAAAAGCTTTTGAGGGAATGGGTCGCACGCCGGACCTCTACCAATGCAGTGATGAGAGCGTGGCCCGAGAGACGATGCGCTTCCTGCTGTCAGTAGTCCGCGCCGATGGTGGCTGAGGACCTACCAGTTCACATGCGAGTACTCAGAGGGCGGTAGGGTCTTCTCATCCCGGCCGATGTGTCCTCAGAGTCGAAGGCGGCGATCGCGGCAGCTCTCTCGGAAGCCCGCGAGCGCACTCTTTCCCTGGTCGGACCGCTCGACGACGAGCAGTTGAACACGGTCTACTCGCCGATCCTCAGCCCGCTGGCCTGGGACCTCGGGCACATCGCCAACTTCGAGGAGCTGTGGCTGGTGCAGACGGTCGGCGGTCGCGAGCCGCTGCACGGGGAGCTGGGGCGCTTCTACGACGCGATCGAGAACCCGCGCAAGATCCGCGGCGAGCTGCCGATCCTGCGCGACGCTGAGCTGCGCGCCTACCTGGCCGACGTCCGTGAGCGCACCTTCGAGGTGCTGGACGGCGTGGAGATCAACTCCGACGTCGAGGACCCGTTGCTGCGGGACGGCTTCGTCTACGAGATGCTGCTCGCGCACGAGCTCCAGCACAACGAGACGATGCTGCAGCTGCTGCAGCTGGTCGAGGGATACGAGCTGCCGCCGTCGATCGCTCGCGAACCCGACTCTTCCTGCGTCACGGAACCACGCGAGGAGAGCACGGAACCGCGCGAGGAGATGGTCCGGATCGCGGCCGGGGGGCACGAGGTCGGCGCCCCCGCGCGCGGCTTCGCCTACGACAACGAGCGTCCGCGCCACCGGGTCGAGCTCGACGCATTCGAGATCGATCGAACCCCGGTCGCCAACGGCGCGTACATCGAGTTCATGGAGGAGACCGGAGCGGAGCCGCCCCTCTACTGGGAGCGCGACGGCGAGGTATGGGTCGACACCGCCCGCGGCGCGCGCGACCCGGTGGACCCGGCGCACCCCGTGATCCACGTCTCCTGGGACCAGGCCGACGCCTTCGCCCGCTGGGCGGGCAAGCGGCTTCCGACTGAGTTCGAGTGGGAGGCGGCGTCGCCCCACCTCGACGCGGTCGGCCACGGCTGGGAATGGACCTCCTCCGACTTCCTCGCCTATCCCGGCTTCCAGGCCTTCCCCTACCGCGAGTACTCCGAGGTCTTCTTCGGCGGCGAGTACAAGGTCCTGCGCGGCAGCTCCTGGGCGACGCACCCGCGGGTCGCCCGCCCGAGCTTCCGCAACTGGGACCTGCCGCAGCGCCGGCAGATCTTCTCCGGCTTCCGCTGCGCGAGGGACGCATGACGATCGCGATCGACGTCCACCTCGACGCCGACGCCGCCGTGAAGATGGCGCGCGACGTCCGCGAGGGCCTCTGCGCCTACCCGAAGGAGGTGGCGCCGAAATACTTCTACGACGAACGCGGCTCGCTGCTGTTCGAGCGGATCACCGAGCTGCCCGAGTACTACCCGACGCGCGCCGAGCGGGAGATCCTGACAACGCGCTCGGGCGAGATCCACGCCGCCGCCGGCTGTCCGAAGACGCTGGTCGAGCTCGGCTCGGGCTCGGCCGCCAAGACCCGCCACCTGCTGAGCGCGATGCGCGACTGCGGCAGCCTCGACACCTACGTCCCGGTCGACATCTCCGAGGAGATAACCCAGCGGACCGCGGCGGAGCTGGTCGACGAGTACCCGGGACTCAACGTGCACGGGATGGTCTGCGACTTCGAGCAGCACCTGGAGCGGGTGCCGCACGGCTCCGGAACGCGGATGATCGCCTTCCTCGGCGGCACGATCGGCAACCTCTACCCGCGCGAGCGCCAGGCCTTCCTCGAGCGGATCCGGGCTCTGCTCGACCCCGGCGACCACCTCCTGCTCGGCACCGACCTGATCAAGGACAGGGCCCGGCTGGAGGCCGCCTACGACGACTCGGCCGGCGTCACCGCCGAGTTCAACAAGAACGTGCTGGCGGTCCTCAACAGCCAGCTCGGCGCCGACTTCGACCTCGACGCCTTCGAGCACGTCGCCCGCTACGACGAGGAGGCGGAGCGGATGGACATCCGCCTGCGCTCGCTCGCCGACCAGGAGGTGCGGCTCGCCGGCCTCGAGCTCGAGATCCGCTTCGGCGAGGGGGAGGAGATGCGAACCGAGATCTCGACCAAGTTCACCCGCGAGCGGATCGCCGCCGCCTACGATGGCGCCGGCCTGCAGCTGCGCGGCTGGTTCACCGATGCCGCCGGCGATTACGCGCTCAGCCTCGCCACGCCGGCCTGAGAGCGCGGCTACGCCGCCGGCACCTGCTGGGTGATGCAGTGGATGTTGCCGCCGCCAAGGAGGATCTCGCGGGCCGGCACGCCGACCACCTCGCGCCCGGGGAAGGTTCGCCGCAGGATCGCCGCCGCCTCGTCGTCGTGCCGCGGGTCGAGCAGCGGGTAGACGATCCGCGAGTTGCCGAGGTAGAAGTTGACGTAGGAGGCGGCGAGGCGGTCGCCGGCGCGGCGCGGCTGGGTGCCCTCGGCGGCGTCGACGCCCTCGGCCTCCTCGGCCGAGATGTGCAGCGGGCCGGGGGAGGGGAGGAGCACGACCTCGAACGGTCGCCCCCGGGCGTCGGTCGCG